>NZ_JASLFG010000047.1:0-78077 GCF_030150775.1 Aquitalea sp. | reverse complement strand
GGTCAAGCAGATGACCACCGACGCCGACGGCAACACCAACCTGGCCGCCAACGCCATGGCCCACGCCGCGCTGGGCGCACTACTGGCCGCCGCCAAAGGCCAGAACACCACTGCGGGCGCAGTGGGAGGCGGCATCGCTCCCATTACCGCAGACTTGGTGATGAACCAGCTCTACCCCGGCAAGACGGTAGCCGAACTGAGCGAAGAACAAAAACAAACCGTGGCTGCCCTCACCACCCTCACCGGCACGCTGGCGGGGGGCTTGACCACTGGAAATTCGGCTGGGGCGGTGACGGGTGGACAGGTGGCGAATAATGAGGTGTTGAACAACACCTTATCGCCCAAGGAAATCAACACCCTGGGCAAAAAGCTTCAGTCTCAATGCGGTACGCTAAGTGGCGGCTCGAAATCGGCGTGCGAAAATGGCTTGATTACGGCAGCTGTCAAAGAAAGTAACCGCAGAAACGACTTTAGCCCGGAATATCAAGCCGCATTTGACGCCACATTCAACAAGGCGATGGCAGATGTTTCCACCATCTGCAAAGCCAATAGTCAGTGTGTTACTGAAGTAGCCAATAGCCTATTGATGGCACGCCTAAGCTGCAGTACGGTAGAGTGCGCCAATGACCACGCGGGAGGCGCTGTCCGCAATGCTGCGTTGCGCTATGGCAGTGTGCTGGATGTTGGCAAACTGGCATTGGGTGATTTTGGTTGGCTGGTTGGGTTGAAGGGGCCGTCTGCAAACTCGATGGCAAGTAGCGTTTCTACTGTGATAGAACCAAAAATTGCCAAACAAATGGCTGGCCGTGGCTGGACGGAAGCTGAGATAAATTCAACCATCAGCAATCCAGCAAAAACAGTAATAACTAAAGATACTCGATTTGATCCAGTGGCTGGAACTCGACTCAATGATCCAGCTACTGGATATATTGCAAACGATGGTTCATATGTTGTGCGGAATGACAGGACAGGGCAAATTGTTCAAGTGTCAGATAAAAATGACCCAACATGGAAAGCACCATGGTAAATAAAGATAAATTCTACGGCATCTCGCTGGATGAAATTGGCTTACCTACACGATGGATTGGCAATGTTCCATTGTTTAATCAAGATGATTGCATGAGATTAATAAGTTATTGCGAAAAAAACGATTTTGGCATTCTTGGGGTGGAAGGATTTAATGTAACAGGAAGCTCAAGAACGCCTAATATGGAGGCCATTATAGATTTTTCTGAATTGATGAAATTAGACAAAATACATTTTAAAGAAAAATCAGCATCAATCGCTAGAGATTTTGTATCAAATTTTGATGACTCTAGTGTCGAGTTTGAGTTTGTGTTGATAAGGTAGGTTCTGCAAACTCCGCGGCTCAAGCTGCAAATAGTGCAGTGGGAAATCTTGCGGAGACACAGACCGCACTGGCAACACAAATTGCTGACCTGCGGGCAACATTGCCATCAGCGTCAAGGTCTGGTGGCAACATGGGCGTTGCACAGATTGACATCCCCGGCATTCAGCCGACAATGGCGGCGTCTAGCAGAGTGGATGTGCCAACTGCCACACAGATTTCCAATGGATTCGTTGGATTGGTTCCAGAGACATTTCCGAGTACTGTTGTATCAACCGGAGGCGCATCGCCGGTTCAATTACTGCGCAACGTAGACTCTGAAGCGAAAATTCTGAATAACGTTGCTGCGCAAATTGGGGACAATACAGCAGCTACAGGGACGATTAATTTGTTAACTGAGCGCACTCCGTGCGCAAGTTGCTCAAACGTGATTGACCTGTTCAGAGCCAAGTATCCAAACATTACGGTTAATGTCTTTGACAACAACGGAAAAGTAATTCTACCCACAAAAATCGGACAGTGAAATGGCGGCATATTATAGCGAAGATCGGGTGACATATCAGATGCTCAAGGAGTGGGCGTTGAACAGTTATTTCGATTTTTGTAGAGATCGGGGAATAACTATGGGAATGTCGCATTTGGAAGTGATTGGATATATCGATTACGACTTTGAAGACGGCTTCCAGCGCCCTATTGAAGACCTGATGTGGAGGGTCATTCTTTTAGTTCTATCCGGCGGGTGGCATTCAGAATGGTGCCATCTTACTCGTCAGTTGATTGTCGATAAGCTTGCCGAGCACAGTCTAGAAAATCTTCTCGTTAACATTCCTGTCGATGAGGCTGAAGCGTTTCAGCATGACCTCAAGATTCTCAAGTTCATCTGAGCGCTATTAACTCAGTGTTAATCTAGAAAATTTAATTACAGTCTTGAGAAATTTCATTGCAAGAACTGTTCAAACCTCATCGTTTAAGTCGCGGAGATTTGGCAAAAAGCCCCTCCTTGTTGGGGCTTTTTGCTGCCTACTCGGTTTGCGTCATCATTTCCATCATGCGCAGGTCGAAAAAAACCTCCACCCTGCAAACCCGTGCCGTTATTTGTCTTACAAAATGTATTACGGTTTGACTTTGGCTGAAATGCTTACATGGTGCGGGTTTGTCGCCCCTTTATGGGGCGGCGTAATGTGTGTTGAGATTATGGAGGTATTCTTGGGGCTTTTTTTGGTCAGGCAGTATTGCGGTGGACGGGTTCGGCACTTAATAGCAATAGTATCAATAATACCATCTCAAATTTTCCGTCATTTGTTGACACCGAGACTAGCGCGCTACGGAAAATTTCTGCTTACATCTCCGTTGATACCGGGTCTGCCACACGCATGGGGCGGATTGATGAGCTCGTAGCAAGTAATTACAACCGCTTACTGACCCAAGATTTGAGTGCGCAGGGCTATGTATATCGTGGCGTAAATGCAGACATGATCAACATTTATGAGGCTCAGGGAGCGATCACCGGACGCGGTGGGTCGCCGACCTACTTCTCACTTGATGTTGGTGCTAATGGGGGAGAACACATGCTTGGGGCGCAAATGCCTAGTTCGCCGCAAGTTATGTTGAAAATCCCTACCAGCGCATTGATCAACCCCACGGTCCCACGGCCGGCCTGGGGTAGCGCCACAAGTGGATGGGAGTACTACACCAGTTCCTATCCGAAGTGGGGATATGGTGGCTTTAGACAATTCACGGGAACGACAAATTCATTTTCACGTCAGTGGATTGTTCCGGGATGGAGTAACTGATGAGTGCTACTGATGTGCAGTTTATACAGGGCGTTATTTCCGAGGTGCAGCGAAGTGACCGCAACTTTTCAAGGGAAGTGCTTGCTAGCTGTTACTACGAAGACCTTAAGCTACGAGGGATTGTGGAGTTGGCTGCAGTCTCAGAGATGTGGATTGATCTGTATTGGGAAAGGCTTAGCAAAATTTCGTTTGATCAGCTTGCACAGACAGCGAAGTCTACACCGAAGCTAACCAAATTGCTAATTGAGTTGTTCGGAAAGTGAGTCTTTTAATTTAACAAAAGCCCTGCCTATCGGCAGGGCTTTTGTCTGTCAAAAATGCTGAATCCTCTGCGAAACAAGTTGCAAATGTACCTTACAAGCCGAGCTGGCTGGCTAATATAGATAAAGGTAATCAGTTTAATAAGCAGCAAAGTAATAACATCAATGCGCAGATTGCTGAGACGCAGAAAGAAATTACCACCCTCAACCAGATTGGCAATAACGCAGTCACAACCAATATCCAGCATGAACAAGGGGATGCCAGCAATAACGCATTCACCTTCGCTGCTGAAATCACCGGTGCCAAGGCGCTGGGTAATGTAGTTCTGGATGGCCTGGCTGCACTTGGTACAAGTGGTGCGTTTGGCACTCTGACAAAGACGGCTGGTTCTGAGAGCAACGCAGGGAAGCTGGTATGGTCAGAGCTGGGAGCGGATGGTAAGGTGCTGTCTGGGGCGGCTGCAAACCCTAGCGTGCAAAGCATAGTTAAACAGTCCGCCAGTACGGTTTCACCAACTGTGCAAGCCGCACAGCTACGACAGGCTCAAATGTTGCAATCGGACACTGGTTATAACTTGAGTCCAATTGCTTGGGATAGTTATCCCACCATCGGCAGACATGGTACGTATGTGACAGATCAAATAACTATTAATAATTACTTTGGCAACATCTCTGGCGTGTCGAGCACTACCATAACAAAATCACAAGCAGCGCAAATAGAGGTTGACATGGGACTTCAGCCGGGCTCGTTGCAAAATGGCTTCAAGGTTCGTCAGGTTGATTCAATTCAAAAGATGCAGCCGAACAGCCCTCTTTCTGGAAATGAATACTTCATGGGAGCAGGCAATCATCTTCCTAGCGGCTCGCCTGAAATGGTTATTCAATCAATACCAACGACGGATACGGCAACCGTAAAGACAATTTTAAACGTGAAGGTTCAATAGATATGAATTCGTTGAATGGATATATTGTAGTTAATGATATTGCAGGCTCAAGCGCGGTAGTATCGACAGGAAACAATTTGCTAATTAATGATTTACTGAAATTTGGATTTCAGCCCAATGCTGAAAAATTATGCATTGATATTGAATCAGATGAACATCGGCAAATCATTGTTAAATATTTAATATCAAAGGGTGCATTATTTTCTTCAGGAAAGGACTGGAGTCCTGAAGAGTTGGTGAAGTACTACAAAGAGATTGGAAAATTGAATTGCGAGTTCAAATCAATCAGCTGGACGGCTCCCGGGGTGTATAAAATAATTTCAAATCCTTAATCTAATTTGCTTTTCGCCCTGCTAGCGCAGCAAAATCCGCAGCTAAGGCGGCCAGCCCGACGTTAATACAATTGAAAACGGCTTTGTTGCACAAATCAGGGCTTGCGTTCGTCCGGTAGAATGACCGCATGAGCAAGCCCCTTCCTCCCAAGTACCAAACCATCAACTGGCAGTCCTACAACCAGTCCCTCAAGCAACGAGGGCAGCTCCTTCTCTGGCTCGACAAAGACATGAACTGGTTGGCACCGGCTACCGGCAGGCGGGGACGGCAGCCAACTTTTTCCGATGCTGCCATCCAGTTCTGTCTCACCATCAAATGCCTCTTTGGCCTGGCGCTACGCCAAGCCACAGGCATGGTCAAAAGTATGTTGCGCCTGGCTGGACTTGACTGGGCCGTTCCCGACTTCAGTACGCTTTCCCGTCGGCAGAAAGACCTGCAGGTGCGCATCCCGGTGCAGAAGAAGCAGGGGTGTCTGCATCTCCTGGTGGATAGCACCGGCATCAAGATGATGGGCGAAGGCGAATGGAAGGTGAAAAAGCATGGCGCTGACTACCGCCGCCAATGGCGTAAACTGCATCTGGGAATTGATGCGCAAACGCTGGAAATCCGGGCAATGGAAGTGACCGACAATCGCACTGGAGATGCCACTCTGCTGCCAGAGTTGCTATCGCAAATTCCGGCGGCAGAGGGACTGGTGACAGTGACCACGGATGGGGCGTACGACACACGCCTATGTCACGCAGCGATTGCAGAGCGTGGGGCGGCGGCCATCATTCCCCCGCGCAGAAACGGCCAATTCTGGAAAGGGAGTTCACTGGGCAATCAGGCTCGCAATGCGTCGCTACGCTCAGTGAAGTATCTAGGGCGCACACTCTGGAAAAAGTGGAGCGGCTACCATCGCCGCAGTCTGGTCGAAACGAAGATTCACTGTTTCAAATTGCTGGCAGACCGAGTTAAGTCACGGGACTTTGACCGGCAGGTGGCGGAGCTTCAAATCTGTGCAGCGATTCTAAATCGCTTCACAGCACTGGGCACGCCGCAAACGGTCCGCATGGGATAAGTCCGTCTGGGGATTGGGGTAGTGCGACCTGCGGCTGATTTGTGCAACAAAGCCCATCGTTTGCATCATTCTTGTTGCCCTTCACATACCTTTCGCTTACGTGCAGCGGCCCACAGCTTGACGACTTCCTCAGGGGTATAAGGCAAGTTTGCGCCTTGCTTGGCGTCGGTTTTCTTGCTCTTGGTGATGTGTAGCACTCCGTGGAATGGATCCCCCTTTGGCCGATTGGGTCTGAAGGTCAAGGTGCCGCTGCCAGCGTAGGGCTTCCTCGGTCAGTGCGTTCGCATTGCCTCTGGCTTCCGCAATCTGGGCTTTCAACTTGGCAATCAAGGGGGCTGCTTCACGCTCGGCAGTGTTCTTGAGTGGAGTCCCAAGGGATTGCACAAAGCGGAGTTTGCCGAGCTTCTCGCGTACATCAGCGGGAACGGTCAGCACTGCGTACCAGAGGTTACGCCGTCTTTCTAGGTAGGCCATTTCTATTGCGTGTGAAATTGATTTACCACACGGTTTTACCACACGGTTTTACCACACGTAGATGGCCTTCGACACCATTATTTCAATGATTTCATGGAGTTGATCGACCCATGGCGGAATGTCCCTCCCTCTCCGCCAGACACTCCAAATACCCCAAGCTCTTGTTACAAGACTTGGGGCTTTTTGTTTCTGGCTTTTCCAGCCCGCTACGGATGCACAATGCCGCTGCAGCCACACTCCCATTCCCAGCACAATCTGGCTGCCAGTCCTGACACAACAAGTACGTAGCCTCAAACCTATCGCCCCAGCCGATTCCTCCTGACTGACGCGTACGTCCATGTCGCGCAATTTTATTGCGCCGATTCCTTGCGACATCTCCCACCGCAATTCTCATGCTCTGCACCAGCTACATGCAGGGTTCAACAGGCATCGTAACCGAGCTGGGAGATTACGCTCCAGATCAGGGCAAGGCTGGCCACACCGCCGTGCCAGCTAGCGATCTAGCATCCTCACTTTAAATAAAACCGTCACTTTAAAGCCAGTTTCTTTCAGAAAAGGTAATTGATAATTTTCATATATTAATGTGCACATGCAGCATAAATTCAATAATAAGCGAAAATTCAGCAGAAAATGCCACATTGTTGCAACATACCAACATTAATAAATAAGTGCTTTTATATCTAATTTTCTGACATTTCCTAGTAACAAATACCTCCTGCGTGCCACATTCCACCTTTAATTTATGTAGTTAAATTACTACATACATCAGTGCAAGTATGTAGCAAACACACTACATAAAATGAATTTGACCATAAATAACACAGAAATTAACAATGTCCCTGCTTTTGCGGTGGCTAAGTCCGGAATAAATACCGAACACCAACCAGCAATGAAGTAGCAAAACAACAAACGAGACAATTGGAGAAGACAAGATGCAAAACAAACTTATTGCTCTGGCGGTGATGGCTGCCTGCGCCGGTTACGCTCATGCTGATGATGGTGTCACCATTTCCGGTTTCGTCCGTGCCGGCGTACTGCAATACAGCGCAGCGGCAAATAGCGCCTGGGGCTACACCACCAATCCCGCAGCAGCATCCACTACCAATGTGGCAGGACGTGGTCAGATCAATTTCAATGGCGAAGAAAATCTGGGCAATGGTTTGAGCGCCATTTTCCAGGTAAATAACCGTTTCTCTCCTACAGGTAGTGGCTACGATGAAATGGGTAAGCAGGCCAACATCTTTGCCAGCGATGACAGCTTTGTCGGCCTGAAAGGCAGCTTCGGTATGATTCGCGCCGGTAAGGGTACCGGCAACGTCGAGGACGGCAAGTTCGATTACAGCGTATGGGCTGGCCCGGACAACCATCTGGGCTGGTATGGCGGGGTGACCGGCAACAATATGGTCCGCTACGACCTGCCGGGTAATCTGGGTGGCCTTTATGGTGGCGTACAGTTCTCCACCGATGAAAACAAAACAAGCAGCAACAGCGGCACCAACCGTTACTCGGTACTGGCAGGCTTTAGTGGCGGCAACTGGACGGTATCCGCCAACTATGGTGCCTCCAGCAACACCACCAACAGCAATGCCAATAACACCAGCCAGCTGGGCAGCAACCGCCAGCTACACCTGACGGCCAACTACAAGCCGATTGATACGCTGGAACTGGCCGTGGAATACCAGCGTAACAAGCTGGCCGATGACAGCGTGATCAACGCAACCTCGCTGTATGCCTACTACACCATCGGCAATACCCAGCTTGGCCTGCAAACCGGGGTTCGCAAGGACAATTCGCCCGCGCTGGTACAAGGCACGGAGAAATACGTCAACCTGCTGCTGCACTACAACCTGAGCAAGCACACCATGGCCTACATCGAGCTGTCACATGACAAGCCACAAGCAGGCGGCAGTGCTCGCAATGGCGAGCTCATCGGCCTGTCCAAGAGCTTCTGATCCGCTAGTATTCCCTCGAGTCAGTGAATCCCTTCAGGCCTGCATCATGCAGGCCTTTTTTATGCATGCAGCCAGGTTTTCCCACTGCTAGAATTTGAGCGCAATCCACATGGTGTCTGTACTGGTATTTGCTGCCATAGTCAGTCACCCCCAAGGAAAGCAGCTCACCATGCCACCATCCAGCACTCAGCAAAAAGCCTCTTCCATCGCACAAGACCCGCGCTGGCAACTGGTATTGCAACGCAGTACAGCCGCAGACGGACACTTTGTCTATGCAGTCCGCACGACCGGCATTTATTGCCGGGCCAGCTGCCCGTCGCGCCTGCCCAAACCGGAAAACGTGGTGTTCTTTGCTGATGGTCACACCGCCCGTGCCGCCGGCTTTCGCCCCTGCCTGCGTTGCACGCCCGATCAAGCATCTCCCCAGCAGCGGCAGGCCGACCTGATTACCCAAGCCTGCCAGCATATTTCCGTGCTGGATGGAGCCCCCAGCCTGCAGGTACTGGCAAGCGAGGCTGGCATGAGCCCTTATCACTTTCACCGCCTGTTCAAGAAAACAACCGGACTGACACCACGCGCATACGCCATGGCAATTCGCCATCAGAAGCTGCAGCAAAAGCTGGCAACGGCTAACAGTATTACCGATGCCATTTATGATGCTGGCTATCAATCCAGCAGCAGCTTCTATGCCGAATCCACCCAGCGACTGGGCATGACTCCACGCAACTTCCGTGCAGGTGGAAGCCAGGTCTCCATTCGCTTTGCCATCGCCCCGTGTAGCCTGGGTGCCATTCTGGTTGCCCAGAGCCAGCTTGGTATCTGTGCCATTTTGCTTGGCGATGATCCGGCAATACTGCTGCAACAATTGCAGGATCAATTCCCCAAGGCAGACTTGCAAGGAGACGAACAGGCATTCGAACAGCAGATGGCGGCAGTCATCGCACTGATAGACAACCCGCGGTTGGGGCTGGAACTACCTTTGGATATTCGCGGTACCGCCTTTCAGCAGCGCGTCTGGCAAGCACTGCGCGATATCCCCCCGGGCCAGACAATGAGTTATGCCGAACTAGCCGCCAAAATAGGTCAGCCAAGTGCCGTCCGTGCAGTGGCCCGCGCCTGTGCCGCCAATACACTTGCGGTAGCCATTCCCTGTCACCGTGTCATTCGCCAGAATGGCGAGCTATCCGGCTATCGCTGGGGTCTGGCCCGCAAACAGGCTTTACTGAAGCGTGAGGAAAACAATTGATAATGAGGATTTTCAAGCATGCAGGATGAGCTGTTTCCGGAAAGCTGGCAGCGTCCTGTGCAGCAGCTCTCTCCAGGTATTACCCTGCTTCCAGGCCTTGCTCTGGAAGAAGAAAAGCAGATATGGCAGGACGTGCAGGCAGTTTTGCAACAAGCTGCATTACGCCAGATGCAAACGCCGGGAGGCCGGACAATGTCTGTCTCAATGAGCAACTGCGGTGCCTTGGGTTGGGTCAGCGGTCATGGTGGTTATCGCTACTCCCCAACCGACCCTGACAGTGGCCTGGCATGGCCAGCCATGCCTCCACGGCTTGCCATGCTGGCGAGTCAATGGGCTGCTGCTGCCGGTTTCAACGGGTTTGACAGTAATGCCTGCCTGATCAACTGCTATGTGCCGGGCTGCCGGATGTCCTTGCATCAGGATCGGGATGAGCGCGATTTCTCACAACCCATTGTTACCCTGTCACTGGGGCTGCCTGCACGTTTCATGCTGGGCGGCATCCAGCGCAATGATGCTTGCCAGATAATCCCGCTGATTCATGGGGACGTACTGGTATTCGGTGGCCCCGCTCGCTTGTGCTTTCATGGCATCATGCCGCTAACCGCAGGGGCTCACCCCCTACTGGGCAGTCGTCGCATCAGCCTGACCTTCCGCCGGGCTTGACCGGCCAGCAACAAAAAAGCCCGCCTAGGCGGGCTTTTGCTCAAGTACCGGATAATCAGCGCGGGTAGGCTTGCAATACCAGGCTGGCATTGCTGCCACCAAAGGCAAATGAATTGCTGATGGCGGCCTGCAGCTGCGGTGCCGCCACACCCTTGCCGAATACATGCTGCACCCGACAGTTTTCATCCGGCTGCTGACAGTTTGCCGTAGGTGGAATCTGTCGGCGATGCAAGGCCAGCGCCGTGATGGCCGTCTCCAGCCCCCCGGTTGCACCCAGCAGATGGCCATGCATGGACTTGGTTGCACTCACCTGCAGGCCGGGCGTCCTCTCCCCCCAGATAGTCTGCAATGCTTCACACTCAACCACATCACCCACCTGGGTGGCTGTACCATGGCTGTTGCAATAGGCTATCTGCGCCGCAGCAAGACCTGCATCTGCCATGGCGGCACGCATGGTGCGCACCTGGCCGGCGACATCGGGCTTGGTGATATGCGCAGCATCACTGCGACATGCATAGCCATCCAGCGTGGCATAAATGCGGGCACCACGTGCCAGCGCATCGTCCAGGCGCTCCAGGATCAGAAAGGCAGCGCCCTCGGCCAGCACCAGTCCGTTGCGCGTCTTGTCATATGGCCGGCATGCCTGTTCGGGATGCTCTCCTTCGGGACTGGCCAGCACCTGCATCGATTGCCAGGCGTTGATGATACCGGGCAGCAGCATGGCTTCCGCACCGCCAGCAATCGCCTGGCTGATTTCGCCGCTGCGAATCGCCCGCATTGCTTCACCCAATGCAATAGCGGAGGACGCACAGGCTACAGAGTAATTCACCGACGGACCAGTAATGCCAAAACGCATGCTGATATGCCCGGCCGGAGCATTGGCCATGCTGGCAATCACCGAAAGCGGCGACACCCTGGTACCAGTCTGGTAGAAATTCTGGAAACCCTTGTCCAGCGCCGTGCTGCCCCCCATGGCACAACCGACATAAACGCCGACCTGCTCACGGTCATCCGGCAAGGCAAGCGCAGCATCCTCCAAAGCCTGGGTAGCGGCAGCCACGGCCATCTGGCTGACACGATCCACCCCTGACATCTGCAAGCGGGTAAACCAGTTGGCCGGGTCAAAATCCACCGCGCCAACGACTGCAGGCTTGCAACCGGTTACATCGCTCTCCACTCGCCGGATTCCGGACTCGCCTTCCATCAGCTTGCCGAATACATCGTCAAGCCGGTTGCCAAGCGGCGAAATCAGACCGATGCCGGTAATGGCAACAACCGTCTTCATTGCTTGACTGCCATGTGGCGGTCAACCAGGTTGGCCAGTTCTTGCAGATTGGCCACATGGGCTTCCTCTTCGGGAATGGAGACATCGAAGTGTTCTTCAATGGCGAACAGCAGCTCGATCTGGCCAAGGGAATCCAGGCCATACTCGCTCAATGCACGTTCAGCTTGGACTTCTTCGGCTTTTACGCCAAATTTTTCAACAATCAACTGCTGGATCTGCTCAATAGTGTTCATCACAATGCCTTGCCCGCACAGTCCGGCATCGGGATTGCGCATGGAGTAGTATTTTTCATGTGGTGCCATTGTATGCCGCTACCCCATGAAAATTTATGGTCTTTCTTGTCGAGTTTTATGCCAGTTGTTGACAGGCAACAGATGGCTTGGCCAACTCGAGGAAAAGCACAAAATATGGCGTAACCAGTCCACCACTATAATGTCATTACATGATTCTACGCGATCATGCAAAAAGCCAGCACCCCGTGCTGGCTTTTATTGGCCCACGGGTTTGGCTCAGACAGCTTCTACATCATTGTGCACATCGCTTTCACGTAGTACTTCCTGTGCCCATACCACCGAGTCGATGTAGTAGCGGCAGGTGTGTTCCACTTCAAAATTCAGCACCTTGCACAAGGCATTGATACGCTGGTCATCCCCCTGCTCGCAAGCCAACGCCAACGCAAGGTAAGGACTGAACATGCCCTTGTTCTCGACGACAGCATCACGCACGGTCGGCGGCAACTCCAGCGGGTCCAACACATCGGGAAAGGGCTGGTTTAGCAGGACATCCAGCAAAGAAAACATTCCAGTCAGAAACAGATGCTCGGCTTCCAGCTTGTTACCACGATAAGCACCCAGACGCTCCAGGAAGCGGGCGCGGATCAGGGATTTCTCCAGCAGTGCCAGTGCCGTTCCGTCTTCCTTCTTCGCCGTGAACAACAGCATGGACAGCCATTTGAACAGGGTTTCCCGCCCAAGCAGCAGCAGGGTTTCTTCAATGGTCTGCACTTTGCGCGACAAGCCATTAACCGGGGAATTGATAAACCGCAGCAGCTTGAACAACAGCACCGAATCCAGCTTGAACTGGGCTTCCAGTTCGCGCGGTTCCGCATTGGCGCGCAGCATGCGCATGATCTGCAATACCCGGGTCTGGTTGCTGTCTACCTTGCCACTTTCCAGACTGCGCACCGTAGCAATAAAGGGGCCATGGAATAATGCAAAACGGTTGCTGCCCGGTGCACGCAGGCAGATATCCAGGTCTTCGGCCGTACCGACATTACGAGCCATCCAGCGTGCATTGGGATAACGACGCGGCAACTGATCCAGAATCGGTGCCAATACGCGGGTGGACGGCGCAGCAAAGTCCAGCAGCATGAAGTCCATGCGGTTGAACAGCTCTGGCTGCAAGCGCTCTGCCAGTACCTGGCCATCAAAAGCCGCCGGTTCCAATGCAAAACGCAAACCCTTGCTGCGCAGATCGTCCAGCAAAGGCATGATTTCCACGCTGATCGGCTGGCTCAGGTCGGGCTCGAGTACAAAAATCACACTCTTGGCCGGCATCTGCAACAGCAGCGGCTCGGCCAGCGAACTGATGGAGATATGTACCAGTGCACGGCGGTAAGCCAGCAGACGGAAAACTTCCATGTTTTGCAAAGTGGTCAGCATCAGGCGGTCAAAATCCTGTTGCTTGCCTCCTTTCATGGCTGCTCCGGACTTGACGAAAAACTCGTAGGCCACCACGCGGTGCTGACGATCCATTACTGGCTGGTGGGCGACAAAGCCCAGCGTCGGCGGTAACTGGTCAATGGGATCTGGCTCGGCACTGTGCTTGACCGGCGAGGCTTCCAGTTCTTTTTCGACAGCGGCGATCTCGTCTGCCGGACTCTCTTCGCTTTTTTTAAGACGACCGGCCAAACCGCCAATCAGATTTTTAAACATGATTTGCTCTCTCTTGATGCCCGGCTGTCATATAGCCTCCATCCAGTCTAGCTGATTCGCCCCGGAATTTGCGGAGTATCCACTACCACATCACCGCACTGGGCACGATAACGCAGGGCATGATCCATCAGTACCAGTGCCAGCATGGCTTCGGCAATGGGGGTGGCACGAATGCCGACGCAGGGGTCATGACGACCATGCGTCTCCACCACAACTGGGTTGCCCTGCTTGTCGATGGAACGGCGCGGCTGGGCAATTGACGAGGTGGGTTTGATTGCCATCGAAACCTCGATGTCCTGCCCAGTGGAAATGCCTCCCAGAATGCCACCAGCATGATTACTGGCAAAGCCTTCTGGCGTAAGTTCGTCACCATGCTCGCTGCCACGCTGGGTCACCGCAGCAAAACCGGCCCCAATCTCTACGCCTTTTACCGCGTTGATATTCATCATGGCATAGGCGATGTCGGCGTCGAGACGATCAAATACCGGCTCTCCCCAACCCACCGGTACATTTTCTGCGACAACGCGCAAGCGCGCACCCACCGAATCCAGGCTCTTGCGGATGGAGTCCATATAGTCTTCCAACTGCGGAACCACGCTGTTATCGGCGGCAAAGAAGGGATTGGAATTCACCACATCCCAGCTCTTGAACGGAATTGCCACTTCGCCAATCTGGGTCATGTGGCCACGAATCACTACACCGTAGCGCTCATGAAGCCATTTCTTGGCAATGGCACCGGCAGCCACGCGTACCGCGGTCTCTCGTGCGCTGGAACGACCACCGCCACGCGGATCGCGCACGCCGTACTTGTGCCAGTACGTATAGTCTGCATGACCGGGACGGAAGGTTTCAGCAATATTGCCGTAGTCCTTGGAGCGCTGGTCGGTATTGCGGATCAGCAAGGCAATCGGCGTGCCGGTGGTCTTGCCTTCATAAACGCCAGACAGGATTTCAACCGCATCAGGCTCGCGTCGCTGGGTGACATGCCGGCTGGTGCCGGGCTTGCGACGGTCCAGTTCCTGCTGGATTTCCTCTGCCGTAATGGCCAGTCCGGGCGGGCAGCCATCCACCACGCAGCCGATGGCCGGTCCGTGGCTTTCGCCGAAGGAAGTAACAGTAAACAGCAGCCCCATGGTGTTGCCTGACATCTTGATTCGTCCCTTGTCATTTCATCTGGTTTGGCCTGATTCTAGCACGGCAAAACCATCCTACGATGACCAAGCTAAACCGGCCTGGCGCCGACGGAACCAGCCGGTTACCGACAGGCGTTGCTGCGTGCCCGGCAATACTTCGTGCCAGAAGCGATCAGACAGGAACAACACCAGTGTCCCCGCACGCGGAGCCACATCCACCGACTGCGTGCAGTCTGCATCCAAATACAGTCGCATCTGGCCACCGGCGTTATCCGGCCAGTCCTCATTCAGATACAGGACCGCAGTCAGCGCACGGGCGTCATCGTCGCGGAAGCGGTCCAGGTGCTTTTTGTAAAAACTGCCCGGTGGGTAGACGGCAAAATGGGATTCCAGATCCTCCAGCCCCAGATAAAAGGCCTGGTTCACAGCTTGGCGTACCTGATCGAGGGTGGAAAAATAATGTGCAACAGCAGGTTCGGCATCCGCAGGCTCCAGCCACAATACCGAATCGGAACGGATTTCGCTGCGTCGACCTTGCTGATCGGCACGCCCGATGGCAGCCTCGTGAAAGCGGCCATCTTCCCACTGTCCGAGGCAATACTGCTGAAGCTGTCGGATGGCTTCTGCACTAAACAGGGCATGATCCACCACCCAGCCATGTTCGGCCAGTTGATCGATGATGGTATCCAGCCGGGCTGGGGCGATGTCGGTTTCTTGATTCATTGGCGCATTCTCCACTAGAGGCCGCTGTTCTACCACAGCGTTTTTTCCGGTGGAATGATATTCGTCAGTAATTCTCGATCACCAAATCATGCCGGCCTGCCAGCCACTCCAGTACCAGCGGAAAATGATCGGCAGGCGCATCCGGGTGAGTAAGCAGGGAGACATGGTCATAATCATGCCAATGCCCAACAGCACGACCCAGCAAGCGTAATCGCGACAAGTGGGGGCCGCTTTCATCGCGAAAACGCCGCACATCATCGGCATGTCCACGGCAGGGGTCCTTGCGCGCAGCAAAATACAGGGTGGGTGGCAGTGACACATGACGTGCCGCAGCCCCGTAGTCAAAACCGTCATCACTGTCTACCCAGGGACGCAGCTTGGCCCAGCACTTGCTCTGGCGATGGCTTTTTTCCGTTTCGTCATCCGCGCCCAGACCGATACGCCTGGCGGGTAGATAACCGGTCGCGCGGATTATCCAGCGCGCCAGCACATTCCACACCAGATCCACCTCCAAAAATTTTCGCCAGTTGCGTACGCCTATACTGCGCTTGCTACCGAAATAAACCAGCGAAGCCACTTGCGAGGCCAGTCGGGGATGGCGCAGCAGGCAGCTGCTCATATGTACGCCTCCCCAGGAATGGGCCATCCAGTGCACCGCGACTTCACCTTTCAGTCCACGAATGGCCGCATGCAGTGCAGGTAAATCACGGCAGATGATTTCAGTCTGGCCATGTCGGCTGGCTGCGCAGATTTTTGGGCTGCTACGCCCTCGACCGCGCAAATCAGCCACAAACACATCGTAGCCGGCTGCGGCCAGAAAATGCGCCAGACCCTTGCCGCTATCGGTATAGAAAATACGACCATTGGCCATTACGCCATGGATAAGCAATACCGGCGGGCCAGCTGCATCCTGCCAGATACGCCTTATATACAGGGTTTCGCCATCATCCAGTGGCAGCTGCCAATCCCGCTGGTTTGTTGCCGTCATGTCGCCTGCCTCTACCAGAGAATGATTCAAACAGTCGTATGATCAAGGCAAGTATGGGGCAGGTCAATTACCAGGCAGGCAATAAACCAAAAAAACGGGCTGCCGCAGCAACCCGTCTTATCTCATCCACACTCAGCGCTCAGGCATTGAGGTTTTTATACACAATTTCGTAGACGTCCTTGGACAACGGGCTGGCCAGCAGGCGCTGCAGTTCTGCCTGCATCAGGCCCTGACGCTGTGGCTCCAGCTTCTTCCAGCGGTTGAAGGCCCGGACAATACGGCTGGCCACCTGCGGATTGATGGCATCCAGCGCCAGCACCTGATCGGCCAGGAAGCGGTAACCACGACCATCGGCCGCATGGAAATGCGCCATATTGTTGCTAAAGGTGCCAATCAGGGCACGCGCCTTGTTCGGGTTCTTCAGGCTGAATGCCGGGTGTTCCATCGCTGCACGCACATGGTCCAACGTACCTTCCAGCTGGCTGGAGGCCAGCAGCATGAAGAACTTGTCCATCACCAGCGCATCACGCTGCCAGCGGGCGGCAAAATCGGTATAGCACTCATCGCGCTCTTCACTGTCCTTATCGCGCAAGGCCAGCATGGCACCCATCTGATCCGACATATTGTCGGCTTCCAGTGCCTGCTTGCGCGCAGCCTCCGCCGGCCAGGCCACACTCAGACGGGTAAGCATCTGCAGGGCACGGTTTTTCAGGTCACGCTTGCCAGCATCTTCCGGCTTGTACTCGCGTGTCTGATTGAGGTGATAGGCCTCATGCCATTCTCCACGCAATGATTCAGCCAGCTCATCCAGCACGAAATCACGTACCCGATGGATGATGGCCGGATCAGCGACGTCGACCATTTCCAGTATCTCAGCCTCGGATGGCAGCCCCAACATCAGCGCCCGCAGGGCGGGATCGGCCGCATGGTCTTTCAATACCGCGCGGAAGGCAGCAATGAAGGTTTCCGGCAACACCAGAGACCGACCGGCACCAACAGCATCAAGCAACTGGCGGATCAGCCGCTCGGCCAAGGTCTGTCCAGCTTCCCAGCGGCAGAAGCTGTCGCTGTCGTTCGCCATCAGAAAAGCCAACTGCTCGTCGCGCCAGTCGTATTCCAGCTTCACCGGTGCCGAGAAGCCGCGCAGCAAGGACGGTACCGGCTCTTCCGGCACGCCCATAAAGACAAAGGTCTGCTCGTTCTGCTTGATATCCAGTACACGCGAACCAGCCTGGGCGTAGTCTTCACCTTCAAGCTGCAGAGGCAAATCCTGTCCATCCGCTCCCACCAGACCAAGTGCCAACGGTATGTGCAGGGCTTGCGGTGCCGGCAGGCCAGCTACGGCACGGCAGGATTGCTTGACGGTGAGTGCATAACGTTGTGCCGCAGCATCGTATTGGCTGCTGACCTGCAACAGCGGCGTGCCTGCCTGGCTATACCACAAGGCAAATTGTTGCAGATCCACGTCATTGGCGTCGGCCATGGCTGCGCGGAAATCATCGCAGGTTACCGCTTGGCCATCGTGTCGCTTGAAGTACAGGTCCATGCCCTTGCGGAAACCTTGCTCGCCCAGCAGGGTGTGATACATGCGTACCACTTCGGCACCCTTTTCATACACCGTCATGGTGTAGAAATTGTTCATCTCGATATAGGAGTCCGGACGAATCGGATGTGCCGTCGGGCCGGCATCTTCCGGAAATTGCATGGCGCGCAAGCTTTTGACGTCGTCGATCCGCTTCACTGCCCGGCTACCCAGATCGGAACTGAATTCCTGATCACGAAAAACGGTAAGGCCTTCTTTGAGTGATAGCTGGAACCAGTCGCGGCAGGTCACGCGGTTGCCGGTCCAGTTATGGAAATACTCATGCGCGATGATGGCTTCCACACGCTGGAACTCAGCGTCGGTACGCGTATCCTTGCGCGCCAGCACGGCAGACGTATTGAATATGTTGAGGCCCTTGTTCTCCATGGCCCCCATATTGAAATCGCTGACCGCCACGATCATGTAGATGTCCAGATCGTATTCCAGGCCAAAGCGCTCTTCATCCCACTTCATCGCGCGCTTGACTGCCCCCATGCCGAAGGCCACCTTGTCCTGATCAGCCGGCTCGGTCCAGATTTCCAGCGTCACCTCACGTCCACGCTGGGTGGTGAACTTGTCGCGTGCGGCCACCAGCTTGCCTGCTACCAGGGCAAACAGGTAGGCGGGCTTACGATAGGGATCAACCCACTTCACCCAATGGCGCTTCCGGTCCAGCACCCCCTCGCCCACCTTGTTGCCATTGGACAGCAGAACCGGATACTTCTGCTTGTCGGCCACAATGGTGGTGGTGAACTTGGCCATCACATCCGGCCTATCCATGTAAAAGGTAATCTTGCGGAAGCCTTCCGGCTCGCACTGGGTAAACAGATTGCCATTTGAGGCATACAAGCCCATCAGGCTGGTATTGGCTGCCGGATCCAGACCGGTTTCCACTTCCAGAATGAAGCTGTCCGGCACCCCGGGAATCAGCAAGCCTTCTTCATTCAATTGGTAGCTATCGGAGGAGAGGCGCTCGCCATCCAGGGTCAGGCTGAGCAGCGTGGCCGACCCATCCAGCCACAAATTGCCTAGCGCAGCAGATTTTTCATTACGTTTGACGACCAGACGCGAGTGCACACGCGTCTGCGCCTCCTCTATTTCGAACTTCAAATCCACCCGATCCACCAGATAGGGGGGAACGGTATAGTCTTTCAGATAGTTCACTTGAGGCTGCTGCGCCATTTTCGTCTCTCTAATTTTCGGGTCATTGCCGGTTGGTGCCGGTCTTGGTGATGAACCGTGCGGGATCACCGCCCCGGTTCGCTATAGATACACAATCCTTGCTGCTGCCTGCCGGCAATTCAAGCTTGCCCGGTCTGCAACCAGAATCCGCCATCGGCCTGCAATTGCAGACGACACGTGGCCGCAGCCTGTGCTTGCAGAACGACGTCGCGCACCAGTAGTTCATCGCGCCGAAACAGATGCAGGGTAAGTTTTTCACCCACACGATAACGTGCCAGCATCTTGTCCAGATCGCCTGCTTTAAGGCCATCGACAGCCACTAACACATCTCCACCGGCCAACCCTGCCTGCTGGGCAGCGCCATCGTCCAGCACATTGATCAGTCGCAAACCCAGCGGGTCCTGGGCGGTCTTGACGCCCAGGCTGGCGCGCGGCTTGCGACCAGCTGTCGGCATACCGATGCCACCAGCATCGGCGGCATGATCCGCGTAGTCCCAGCACATGTCTACCCCTTGCGTGGCCAACAAGGTCGACAAGGGCAGTTCTTCGGTTGAACGCAGTGCACTGTCAAAGAAGTGCTGCAGCGACAGACCAGTCACCTGTTGCGCAATGGCTTCCCATTCATCTTCGGCCAGTCCCTGCCCATCGGTCAGCCATTTCTGCCACAGGGCACGCATGACCTCATCCAGAGACGTCTTGCCGGCACTGCGTGTGCGCAGGGTCAGATCCAGCGCCAGCGCAGCCAGAGAACCCTTGGTGTAATAGCTGACAATGCTGTTGGGGCTGTTTTCATCCTGGCGGTAGTATTTGGTCCAGGCATCAAAGCTGGATTCTTCCAGCGTCTGCTTGAGGCGCCCGGCCCCACGCTGCACACCGCTGATGGTTTGGGCCAGCAGTCCCAAGTAGCGAGGGGTGTCGATCAGACCGCAGCGCAGCAGGGTCAGATCGTCGTAATAGGACGTAATACCTTCGAAAGCCCACAATAACCGGGTGTAGCCCTCGCGCGACAAATCGTATGGACTGAAAGCTGCCGGCTTGATCCGCTTCACGTTCCAACTATGGAAGTACTCATGGCTGATCAGGCCCAGCAATTTCAGGTAGCCGTCACCAATGCCCTCCTCACCCGCTTGTGGCAGATCATCCCGGTTAGCCACCAGTGCCGTGGATGCCCGATGCTCCAGCCCACCATAAATATCCTTGCCCACATACAGCATGAAGACATAACGCTCGAATGGAGCCGGTGTGCCAAACAGCTTGATCTGGTATTCACAGATCTTCTTCGTATCCCGCGCCAAGCGCTTCAGATCACCGCGAAAACGCCCTGACACCACAAACTGATGTGGTACGCCGCAAGCCTTGAAACTGACCGTCTGAAACTCCCCCAGTTCAACCGGATGATCCAGCAACTCGTCATAGCTGGCTGCACGGTAATACCCAAAGCCGCTTTTTTTCACCTCCAGGGCGGGCAAGGCCGTTGCCACTTTCCAGTCAGCAAACATCCTGCCCTTGGGTGGGCGAATCTCCACCTCGCAAGGGCTGGACTCATGCCCTGCTACTGCCAGGAACACACTGCTGGCATTGAAAAAACCACGCATTTCGTCCAGGTAAGCTCCACGCACGGACAGGTCATACGCATAGACCTGATACACCAGAGTGAGGCTTCCGCTTACTGGCTCGGCCTGCCAGGTATGCTTGTCCAGCTTGCGCACTTGCACATCCTTGCCGGCACAACTGGCCTGGATGCTGACGATATGGCGAGAGAACTCCCTGATCAGGTAGCTGCCGGGAATCCAGGCAGGCAAAGTAAATACCTGTCCTTTTCGGGCAGGTTTGGCCACAGTGAGCGTAATTTCGAAACAATGCGTAGCCGGAGAGCACGGACGAATGGAGTAATGTACGGGCACAGTCATGATCTGCCTGAATATGGGGCGAAAACAGCAGATTCTAGCACCAGGGCCACAGCACGGGGGTGGCCGATGACGATTTGACCTAAGTCAAGGGCTTGGACAGTCATGACAATATAATCCCCACTAAGCGGCATCAGGCTAAACACTTGCTGCCAGCTCGCTTGAAATCAAGAAAATGGTGGACGTAAAAATCCCGCAAGCATACTAATCAACTGGCCCGTCATGGGTATTTGCTTTAGAATGCCTTGCTGAATAAATGGGGAAAAAGTGTGTGCACGACAGCGCTTTGCTAGGGGTTTTGGCTGAATGTTGTCAGCATGGGTCAAGCACTTTGCTAGTCTGAAATGTTCAGCTTCCCCTGCGGCTCTCCTGTCACCTACAGTTGGGGCAGTTGACAGGAAATCAAGTCGCCATGGTTTGTCACGTTCTAAGTTAGCAACCTTGGAGAAAACCCTAAATGGAAACGCAATCCACTTATAACTATAAGGTGGTGCGCCAGTTTGCCATCATGACCGTAGTATGGGGCATTGTAGGCATGCTGGTGGGCGTCATCATTGCGGCCCAATTGGTGTGGCCGGAGCTCAATTTTGGGCCCTGGTTCCACTTTGGCCGTCTGCGCCCGCTGCACACCAACGCCGTGATTTTCGCCTTTGGCGGTTGCGGCCTGTTTGCAACTTCCTACTACGTCGTGCAGCGCACCTGTAACGTACGACTCATCTCGGACAAACTGGCGGCCTTCACCTTCTGGGCCTGGCAGTTGATTATCGTCCTTGCTGCCATCACCCTGCCGCTGGGTTACACCTTCGGTAAGGAATATGCCGAACTGGAATGGCCGATCAAGCTGATGATCGCCGTGACCTGGGTGGTGTATGCCATCGTGTTCTTCGGCACCATCGCTATCCGTAAGGTCAAGCACATCTACGTAGCCAACTGGTTCTACGGTGCTTTCATCCTGGCGGTTGCCCTGCTGCACATCGTCAACAGTGCCTTCGTACCGGTCTCCCTGACCAAGTCCTATTCCGTGTACGCCGGTGCCGTGGATGCCATGGTGCAATGGTGGTATGGCCACAATGCCGTAGGCTTCTTCCTGACCGCCGCCTTCCTGGGCATGATGTACTACTTCGTGCCGAAGCAAGCTGGTCGTCCGGTTTATTCCTATCGCCTGTCGGTGGTTCACTTCTGGGCCCTGATCTTTACCTATATGTGGGCTGGTCCTCACCACCTGCACTACACCGCACTGCCTGACTGGACCCAGTCCATCGGTATGGTGTTCTCCCTTGTGCTGCTGGCTCCGAGCTGGGGTGGCATGATCAACGGCATCATGACCCTGTCCGGCGCATGGCACAAACTGCGTACCGACCCGGTACTGAAGTTCCTGGTGGTTTCCCTGTCCTTCTACGGTATGTCCACCTTTGAAGGCCCGATGATGTCCATCAAGTCCGTGAATGCCCTGTCGCACTACACCGACTGGACCATCGGTCACGTGCACTCCGGTGCCCTGGGCTGGGTTGGCTTCATCACCATCGGTTCCATGTACTACCTGCTGCCGCGCCTGTTCGGTCGTGAATCCATGCACAGCACCAAGCTGATCGAGGCTCACTTCTGGCTGGCTACCGTAGGCGTTGTACTGTACATCGCCGCACTGTGGATCTCCGGTGTGACCCAAGGCCTGATGTGGCGTGCCCTGAATGCTGATGGCACTCTGACCTACGCCTTTGTCGAAGCCGTGAAAGCAACCTACCCCTACCACTTTGTGCGTTTCCTGGGCGGTACGCTGTACCTGAGCGGTATGCTGCTGATGGCTTACAACACCTTCCGCACCGTTGCCAGTGGCAAGGCTGTTGACGCCAAGATCCCGGCTGTCAACGCATCGGCTCACGCTTAAGCGGATAAAGGTAGAAGAACATGGAAAAGATCCAGAAACTGATTGAAGAACACGTTGGTTACCTCATCGTGTTCACCCTGATCGTGATCAGCTTTGCCGGCCTGGTGGAAATCCTGCCGCTGGCATTCCAGAAGTCCACGACCCAGCCTGTTGCCGGCGTCAAGCCGTATACCGCGCTGCAACTGGCTGGTCGCGACATTTACATCCGTGAAGGCTGCTACAACTGCCATTCCCAGATGATCCGTCCTTTCCGCGCCGAAACCGAGCGTTATGGTCACTACTCCGTTGCGGGTGAGTCGGTATACGACCATCCCTTCCAGTGGGGCTCCAAGCGTACCGGTCCGGACCTGGCTCGTGTAGGCGGTCGCTATTCCGACGAATGGCACCGTGTTCACCTGACCAACCCACGTGACGTGGTGCCGGAATCCAACATGCCGGCCTTCCCGTGGCTGTCGAAGAACCTGGCCGATGCCGAAATCATGCCGAAGAAAATGGAAGCCCTGCGCACTGTAGGCGTTCCCTATACCGACAAGGATATCGCCGAAGCCAAGGCTCAAGTCGAAGGCAAGTCGGAAATGGATGCCCTGATTGCATATCTGCAGGGCTTGGGTCTCGCACTGAAGAACGTTCGCTAAGTCATGGACTGGGTAACGATTGGGCGCTCTGCCTTCACCGTAATGTGCTTCACCTTCTTTATCCTGGTGTTGTTCATTGCCTACAGCCGACGCTCAAAGAACCGGTACGATGAAGCGGCCAATGTGCCCTTTCTCGACGACGACAAGGTGCAGGAGGCCGACAACCATGAGTCGGCTTCTAACGGAGCAAAACAATGAGTGATTTCGTAAGCGATTTCTGGAGCATCTGGATCACGGCCATCGTGGTTGCAGGTTTTGTTGGCCTGACCCTGCTGTTGTTCACCCAATCCAAGACTACGGTCAAGAAGGGTGAGCAGGTTGAAACCATGGGTCACGTATGGGATGGCGACCTCGAAGAATACAACCACCCGCTGCCGCGCTGGTGGATGCTGATGTTCTACATCACGCTGATCTTCGGTGCCTGCTATCTGGTGCTCTACCCTGGCCTTGGCAAGTGGCAAGGTATCCGTGGCTGGACTTCCGTAGGCCAGTACAAGGAAGAACGTGCCCAGGCGGAAGCCAAGTACCAGCCGCTGTATGACAAGTACCTGAAGGAAGACCTGAAGCAGGTTGCTGCTGATCCCAAGGCACAGGAAATGGGCAAGCGCCTGTTCCAGACCTACTGCGTACAGTGCCACGGCTCTGACGCACGCGGTGCCAAGGGCTTCCCGAACCTGACCGACAACGACTGGCTGTGGGGTGGCGATCCGAAAACCATCGAAACCACCATCCTGAATGGTCGTCATGGTCAGATGCCGGCCTGGGGTTCCGCTCTGGGTGAAGAGAAGGTCAAGGACGTTGCCAACTACGTGATGTCGCTGTCCGGCAAGAAGCATGATGCCGAACGCGCCACCCGTGGCAAGGAAACCTTCACCACCATCTGCGCGGCCTGCCACGGTCCGGATGGCAAGGGTAACCAGCAACTGGGTGCACCGAACCTGACCGACAACATCTGGCTGTATGGTGGTACTGAAAAGACCATCATCGAGACCATTACCAATGGTCGCAACAACCAGATGCCGGCCTGGAAGGACTTCCTGGGCGATGGTAAGGTTCACCTGCTGGCAGCCTATGTATGGGGGTTGTCCAATAACGCCAAGGCACAGTAAGCCTTAGCCAACATACTGCCCGCGCAAGCGGGCAGTATGCTTTACATCAAACACTATACTGATTCATATAATATAATGGCTTGCAAGATGCTTGCGCAAAGTCCATCTCTAAAGTGAACTTTGCGAAATCCTCTTCAGGAACACACCATGTCTGATTCGTTAAAAGATATCCCGGTCAAAGTAGAACACACCCCGCCCTCCCCCAAGTCCGGTCCGGAGACCGTGTCCTTGTACGAGGCCCAGAAAAAGATCTACCCGCGCAGCGTCAAGGGTATCTTCAACAACTGGCGTATTCTTTTTGTACTGGGTACTCAGCTGGTTTTCCTTGGCCTGCCCTGGCTGACCTGGAACGGAAGGCAAGCCGTCTTCTTTGACATGGTTAACCGCAAATTCTATATTTTCGGCCTTACCATCTGGCCGCAGGACTTTGTCTATCTGGCGGCACTGCTGATGAGCTGCGCATTCGGCCTGTTTGTGTGGACCACCATTGCGGGCCGCCTGTGGTGTGGTTATTCCTGTCCGCAAACGGTCTACACCGAAGTCATGCTGTGGATCGAACAGCTGGTGGAAGGCGACCGCAACAAGCGCATCAAGCTGGACAAGGAGCCAATGAGCTTGCGCAAGGCCAGGCTGAAACTGACCAAGCACGGCCTGATGATCCTGTTCTGCCTGTGGACCGGCTTCTCGCTGGTGGGTTACTTCACCCCGATCCGCGATCTGGTCAAGGCCATGCCCACCTTCGATTACGGCCCGTGGGAAAGCTTCTGGATCTTCTTCTACGCCGGCTTTACCTATCTGCTGGCCGGTTTCATGCGCGAACAAGTATGCAAATACATGTGTCCGTATGCCCGCTTCCAGAGTGTGATGTTCGATGCGGATACCCTGATCATTTCCTATGACGAAGCGCGCGGCGAACCGCGCGGTGCACGCAAAAAAGGCGTGGACTTCAAGCAACAGGGCCTGGGCTCCTGCGTTAACTGCGGCATCTGCGTACAGGTATGCCCGGTAGGCATCGATATCCGCAACGGTCTACAGTACGAATGTATCGGCTGCGCAGCCTGCATCGACGCCTGCGATGAAGTGATGGACAAGGTGGGCTACCCGCGCGGGCTGATCCGCTACACCACGGAAAACGCCCTGGAAGGTAAGTACCCAGAAAAAGACATCGTCAAGCATCTTCGCCGCCCGCGCGTCATCATGTACACCGTTGTGCTGCTGATCGTGCTGGGTGCTGCACTGGGCTCCCTGGCCATGCGCAAACCGTTCAAGGTGGACATTTTGCGTGACCGCGCCTCGCTGGTGAAGGAAACCGATGCCGGCTTGCTGGAAAATGCCTACACCATCAAGATCATCAACACCACAGAACGCGATCAGGAGTTTAAAATCTCGGTAGAGGGCATGCCTGACCTCAAACTGGTCAGCGACAGCAAGCAGATCAAGGTGAAGGCTACCGAAACCGACAGCTTCGGCGTACGGGTTCAGGCCGATCCGCAAGTTGCCACCAAGGGCAGCCACGAGATCCACTTCAAGGTAGAAACGGTCAGCACTCCGGTTCTGCACGTGGAAGAAAAATCCAGCTTCATCGGAGAGTAAGTCATGCAACTGAGCAGCCCCGTTTCCCGCCCCTGGTATAAAGAGCCCTGGGTTTGGTTCCTGATCAGCTTCCCGCTGGCCGCAGTGATTGTCGGTTCTTGCTTCATCACCACCGCCATCAAGACTGACGATGGTCTGGTAACCGACGATTACTACAACAAAGGCAAAGCCATCAATATGGAGCTGCGCCGCAACACGGCAGCCGCAGCCTTGGGCATTACCGCCCAGGTCATGCTTAGCAGCGATGGTCGCAGTGTCACGGTCAATACCACCAGCAAACAGGCATTGCCAGACACCCTGACGCTTAAGTTGATCCACCCGGCACAGGACGACTATGACGTCAATGCCGAGCTGCACAAGCTGGCTGCCAACCAGTACAGTGGCAGCTTCAACAAGGAGCTGGTCAAGGCCAATCACTGGTATGTACAACTGGAAGACAAAGGCAATCAATGGCGAGTACAGGCCGAGTGGAAGCCGGAACAAGGCCCGGTGGTGATGCTGGGCCAGCCCAAGCTGGAGGCCGTGGAGTGATGCGCGCCCTGCTCCGTCCAGTATTGGCAGCGTCCTTGCTTGCCCTGCTGGCAGGCTGTGCCAGCCAGCGCTACCAGCCGCAATATCTCAATGGCCAGCTGGCGCTGAAACAGCCGCTGTCGCTGCCACTGGCCACCACCCTGGTTCGGGTCCGGCTGGTGGATGACAGCAGCCAGGCTGATGCGCCGGCCCGCCTACTGGCAGAGCAGACGCTGGAAAAGCCCAAGGCATTTCCGCTGAACTTCTCGCTGTGCTACGACAAGCATGCCATCCAGGCGGGTGGCAGTTACAGCCTGCAGGCTCAGGTATTTGTTGACGGCGAACTGCGCCTACAGAATGTGGGCCACATCAATGCCTTCGCTGTCAGCCAGCCGCAGCTGGAAGTCGAGCTGATCAAGTAGTTTTTCTGCCGTACAAGAAAATGGCTGCCATTGGCAGCCATTTTTGTTTTCCCCGACAGGCAAGCCTCAGCCCAGCGGTTTCAACCGTGCGGTGAAATGACGCAGGATGGGCGGTTCGTAGTTAAAACACAGGCCGACTATGCTGGCTGCCCGCGCCTTCACCTCAATCAGACAGTCGGCAATATAGTCCATGTGGTCATTGGTATAGACACGGCGCGGGATGGTCAAGCGCAGCAGTTCCAGTGCCGACGGTTCCTGTTCTCCGGTTTGCGGATTGCGCCCCAACAGCAGGGAGCCAATCTCCACCCCACGCACGCCACCTTCCAGATACAGCTCACACGCCAGGGCATGCGCAGGAAACTGCTCGGCAGGAATATGCGGCAGCAGGCGCTTGGCATCGACAAACACCGCATGGCCGCCGGTAGGGTACTGGATAGGCACACCAGCGGCCCGCAGGCGCTCGCCCAGATACTCGACCTGGCTGATGCGATAGCCAAGATAGGCCGCATCCAGCCCTTCCTTCAGCCCGATAGCCAGCGCCTCCATGTCGCGCCCGGCCAGGCCGCCATAGGTAACAAAACCTTCCATCGGCACACAGCGCACCTGTACCGCGCGGAAGAGATCGACATCCCCCTTGAAGCAGCACAGGCCACCAATATTCACCAGCCCGTCCTTCTTGGCGGACATGGTTAGCATGTCTCCATGGCCGAACATTTCCATCACGATGGCTTCGATGCTGTGCGCCGCATAGTCCGGGTCGCGCTGCTGGATAAACCAGGCATTCTCGGCAAAACGGGCGGCATCGATAATCACCGGAATGCCATGCTGGCGGGCCAGTGTACTGGCGGCACGGATATTGGGCATGGAAACCGGCTGTCCGCCCGCGCTATTGCAGGTGACGGTAATGATCAGACCGGCAACGTTCTGCGCCCCTTCGCTGGCGATCACATCTGCCAGCCGGCCCAAATCGAAATCACCCTTCCAGTCATAAGCGGTCTCGGTATCCAGCGCCTTGGGGGTCAGCACATTGACGGCACGGGCACCGGCGATTTCGACATGCGCCTTGGTGGTATCGAAGTGGTAGTTGGAGATGAATAGCGGCCGCTCGCCACGGCAGCGTTTCACCAGCTCAGGAAACAGGATCTGCTCTGCCCCCCGCCCCTGGTGGGTGGGAATGGTGTGCTGATAGCCGAACAGTTCCTTGACGGTATCCGCCAGATGGAAAAAGTTGCGGCTGCCGGCGTAGGCTTCGTCGCCCATCATCAGGCCAGCCCACTGCCGGTCGGACATCGCCCCGGTGCCACTGTCGGTCAAGAGGTCGATATACACATCCTCGCCACGCAGCAAGAAGGGGTTCCAACCCGCTTCCGCCAGTGCTTTTTGGCGATATTCCGGAGTGGTTTGCTTGATGGGTTCTACCATCTTGATACGGAAAGGTTCAGGAATGCGTCGTGCCATGCGTAATACTCCCTTTGCCCTGGCCGCAAAAATGCCTACGCCCTGCGCAGGAAACAGCGCAGTGTGGACGCAACAAGGCCAAAGCGTTTGATTCAGAATGGAAAATTGAATGCAACAGTACGCAGCCGCAACAAGCAGGCTACGCGGGGAGATCAGCGACGGGGAAAGTCGTAGGCCAGCACGATATCGAGGGTGAACCAGTTTTTGGGCAGGCTACCATGGTTGGCAGCCGTCCGGGTCAAGCATGCCAACGTGTTCATGTGAAAACACCTTAGTAAAATCATTGCCGGATGGCGCGGCCAGATTACCTGTTGCCATTTTTCCCCGCAAGCAGATTGTCAATCATCCATCCAGACAGCTTCTGCACTGTATCCATGCCGCCACGCTGGCACTTCCACCCGGTGAAAGCCGCAATCCCATTTGCCTGTTCACCACCGCCTGCAGCGCGGTTAGCCTGCGAATAGTCTGACTCAACCCAATCACGCCAGCTCCTGTGCAGACCATGGCTACGCAAGTTACTGCGTCAGCGTAAAAATTCCCTTTCCATTGAAATACTTGCCCAATATCAAACATGGAATATTAAATAATTCTTATACTTCAGTTTAACGGTAAGAATAGGCAAAAAAAGTTCCACAACAACAGCTTTAGCCGCTACTATCGCCGCCTGCCGGAAAATACCGGCAATAAAACACTACAACAAGCCAGCACCAATCTGGCTTCCCTGCTGCACAAGGAAATCGTTATGACCACCCGATCCCATCCCAAAGGGCTGTACCTGCTCTTTGTCACGGAGATGTGGGAGCGCTTCAGCTACTACGGCATGCGCGCCATCTTTGTCCTGTTCATGATCAAGGCCCTGCTGTTCGACAAGGCCCACGCCGCCGACATCTACGGCACGTATACCGGTCTGGTTTATCTCACGCCGCTGATTGGTGGCTACATTGCCGACCGCTACTGGGGCAATCGCCGTTCCATCCTGGCTGGTGGTGTGCTGATGGCCTGTGGCCAGTTTCTGCTGTTTTTTTCTGGCAGCCTGCATGCCAGCAACGTTCCCATGGCGTCCAGCTTGCTGTACTGCGGCCTGGGCCTGCTGATTGCCGGCAACGGCCTGTTCAAACCCAATATTTCTTCCATGGTCGGCCAGCTTTACGCCAAGGATGACAAGCGGGTGGACTCGGCCTTTACCATTTTCTACATGGGCATCAATGCCGGTTCGCTGATTGCACCGCTGATCTGCGGCACACTGGGCGACACCGGCCACCCGGGCGACTTCAAGTGGGGCTTTCTGGCGGCTGGCTGCGGCATGTTGCTCAGCCTGCTGGTTTTCAGTTTGTTCAAGAACAAATATTTGGTCACCCCGGAAGGCAAGCCGATTGGGCTGGCCCCACAACGCCACCACGCCAGCGGTGAGAAAGTTGTCCATGCGCCACTTACCAGAGTGGAAAAAGAACGTCTGGCGGTCATCCTGATTGTCTCGGCCTTTGTGATTTTTTTCTGGTCGGCATTCGAACAGGCAGGGGCCTCACTCACCTTCTTTGCCGAAGAACAGACCAATCGCAATCTGCTGGGCTTTACCGTGCCGGCGTCCTACTTCCAATCCATCAATCCGATCTCGGTGGTCATTTTTGCCCCCTTGTTTGCCATGTTATGGACGGCACTTGGCAAGCGGGGCTGTGAGCCGACATCGCCGGCCAAGATGGCATTTGGCCTGCTGTTCCTCGCTATCGGCTATCTGGTGATCGCATTTGGCGTTGACGGGCTGGAGCCCGGCGTCAAGGTCAGCATGCTGTGGCTGGTCAGCCTGTATATGCTGCACACCTTTGGCGAGCTGTGTCTGTCGCCCATCGGCCTGTCCCTGGTGGTCAAGCTGTCACCGGCACGTTTTACCAGTCTGATGATGGGCATATGGTTCCTGTCCAATGCCGCCGCCAACAAACTGGCCGGTACGCTGTCCGAACTGTACCCGGACCCGGCCAAGCCAGCGCCGCAACTGCTGGGTTATACCATCAACAATCTGCACGACTTTTTCATGGTATTCGTTGCCATGGCAGGCATCGGTGCGCTGATCCTGTTCCTGCTGTCCAGCAAGCTGAAAAAGATGACACACGGCCTGCAATAAGCATCAGGCTTTGCCGCTATACAACGCCGCCCATGGGCGGCGTTTTACATGGATCCGCGGTGGCGCTTAAGACTAAAACAAGGCTGGCATGGTAAGCTGTGTGGGTTTTTTCCGACTTTGCCCGGCCGCCCTGGCGTGCTGACTGGACCTCATGAAACCGTCCTCCAACTCACAATGGCAACGCCTTGCCACTTATGTTCTGGTCGCCCTGCTGCTGATCCGCCTGCTGGCGATGTGGGCCATTCCGCTGACCGATACCACCGAAGCACGCTATGCGGAAATTGCCCGCAAAATGCTGGAAACCGGTAACTGGGTAACGCTGTGGCACGACTATGGCATCCCCTTCTGGGCCAAGCCGCCGCTATCCACCTGGACTTCCGCCGCCAGCATGGGGCTGTTCGGTGTCAATCCGCTGGCAGCCCGCCTGCCTGCACTGCTATTGTCCATTGCCATACTGTGGCTGGTGGCAGATGCAGCCCGCCAGCGCTTGGGCCGCGATGCTGCACTGGCCAGCATCCTGCTGCTGGCCGGCAGCCTGTTGTTCTTCGGTGCCGCCGGCACGGTAATGACCGACCCGGCGCTGATGTTCTGCGTTGCGCTGTCTCAACTAGCGTTCTGGCATGCCATGCAAGGCCGTGGCAAACGCTGGGGCTATCTGTTCTTTGCCGGTCTGGGGCTGGGTCTGCTGGCCAAGGGGCCATTGGCCATCGTACTGGTGGGCATGCCCATCTTCTGCTGGGTATTGCTGCGCAATGGCTGGAAAGCCATGTGGCAAAACCTGCCATGGATCACCGGCAGCCTGCTGATGCTGGCGATTGCCATGCCCTGGTATCTGCTGGCGGAATACCGTACACCGGGCTTCCTCAATTACTTCATCATGGGCGAGCATGTCAGCCGCTTCCTCGACCCGGGCTGGAAGGGCGACAAATACGGCTACGCCCATGCCACGCCGCGCGGCATGATCTGGCTGTACTGGCTGGGGGCCATCTTCCCCTGGTCGCTGGCCATGCTGGTCTGGCTGGGTCGCCATGGCAAGCAAATACTCAAGCGCAGTGCCGACACCGACGGCTGGCGGCTGTACATGCTGCTGTGGAGCCTGATGACGCTGCTGTTCTTCACCATTTCCGGCAACATCATTTTCCCTTATCCGCTGCCCATGCTGCCGGGCTGCGCCCTGCTGTTTGCCACCCTGTGGCACAGCGCACGCCAGCCGCAACAAGGTAGCAGCCTGCCCTGGCTTGCCATGGCATCCGGCTTGCTGCTATTGCTGGCCGTCGGCCTGCAGTGGACACAGGGTCAACGCTATTTCCGCACCCAGCAGCCGGTGATTGCAGCCTGGCAGCAACAACATCCGGCTGCAGGCAGTACGCTAATCTTCTGGGACAGCCGCCGCGAGTTCTCCGCCGAGTTTTACAGCGAGGGCAAGGTGCGCACCACCGACAAGGCCAACGTGCTGCAACAATGGCTGGCAAAGGAACACGGTCACTTCATCGTCACCGAGCAGCGCGACCTGCCCAGTCTGCCGGCCGAGATCAAGACTCGCTTCCAGCCGATTGCCAGCTTTGAAGTGATGAAGGACCACATGCTGCTATTGCGCGAACAAAACAGCAGCAGCCAACCATAAGAACAGGAGACGCCGATGACCACTACGCCACCAAGCGCCTTCGTGCCGACCTTCCTACTGCAGCAACGCGCCGCCGAGCGTCCGGCCAACCCGCTGGTCAGCTGCATTCTGCCGGCTTACAACGAGAGCGAAAACATCGTCCCCATGCTGCAGACCCTGCATGGTTTGCTGAGTGAGGCCGGTTTCCGCCATGAGCTTATCGTGGTAGACGATGGCAGCCGCGACGACACGGTCCTGCAGGTGATGAGCCAGATCGACCAGTTGCCGGTCACACTGATCCAGCTGTCGCGTAACTTCGGCAAGGAGCTGGCACTGACTGCCGGTATCGACAATGCCCACGGCGATGTTGCCGTACTGATTGACAGCGACTTCCAGCATCCGCCCGCCATGGTGCCGGAATTCCTGCGTCACTGGCGTGCCGGCTACGACATGGTGTACAGCGTGCGCTCCAGCCGCGATAGCGAAACACTGGGCAAGCGCCTGTTTACCCGCGTGTTCTATACCCTGCTCAACAGTGGCGCGCGCCACAAGATTCCGGAAAACACCCAGGACTTCCGCGTGATGGACCGCTGCGTGCTGGATGCGCTGCGCCAGATGCCGGAGCGCAATCGCTTCATGAAGGGCCTGTACAACTGGGTGGGCTTTACCCAGCTGCCGGTGGAAACCCATACCGAAGAACGCCGTGCCGGCAAAAGCAGCTTCAACTTCTTCAGTCTGCTCAATCTGGGGCTGACCGGTCTTACCGCATTTTCCAATGTGCCGCTACGCATCTGGACCCTGATCGGCAGCGCCATCTCGCTGGCTTCCATCCTATATGCCTCGTGGGAGCTGCTGCACACCCTGCTGTTCGGCAACGACCAACCAGGCTGGCCGACCCTGGCCGTGGCGGTATCTTTCCTGGGCGGGGTGCAGCTGCTGTCCATCGGCATCCTCGGTGAATACATCGGCCGCATTTTCAGCGAAGTAAAGCAGCGCCCCATCTACCTGGTCAGCCGCATCAGCCGGACTCCACAGGACAAGCAATGAACCGCGAGCTGTTATGGTTCGGCATCATCGGCGTCAGTGCCATGCTGGTACACTTCCTGTTGGTGGCGGTGATACTGGTACCATTCGGCCTGCCGCCCTTGCTGGCCAATGTCGTGGCCTTTCTGCTGGCATTTCAGGTCAGCTACTGGGGCCACCGGCACAAGACCTTCGATGCCGCCCACGTACCGCACCGGCAGGCACTGCCACGTTTTTTCATGGTGTCCTGCCTCAGCTTTGCCCTGAACGAAGCCATGTACTTTGTCCTGCTGCACTTTACCGCGCTGGATTACCGTCTGGCGCTGCTGATCGTGCTGGCCAGTGTCGCCGTGTTCACCTTTGTGCTGAGCAAACTGTGGGCATTTTCTGACCGGGAACAGGCTGCATGACATTACGCCGCCTTACCTTGTGTGCCGATGACTTCGCCCAGTCCCCCGCCATCAGTCAGGGCATCCTGAACCTGCTGCAGCGTGGCCGCCTGTCGGCCACCAGCGTGATGACGCAGTCGCCGCACTGGCCGGTGCTGGCGGCACCGCTGCGCGAGCTGCAGCCGCAAGCGGATATCGGCCTGCACTTCAATTTGACACATGATTTTGGCGAGCAGAATACGCTACGCAAGCCACTGCCATACTGGCTGCTGTGCAGCCAGCTACACCTGTTGCCACGTGTGGCATTACGCGACAGCCTGCTACGCCAGATCGACCTGTTCAGCCAGCACTTGGGTCGCCTGCCGGATTTCATCGACGGCCATCAGCATGTGCATGCGCTGCCGGTCATCCGTGATGCCCTGTTCGATGCCATTTCTTTGCACTGGGCTGACAACAGCAAACCTTATCTGCGGGCGCCGGACCGGCTGGGCCATCCTGGCGACAGCCGATTGAAGGCCGTGGTACTGACACAGGCATGCCGTGGCTTTGCCGCTGCCGTCGAGCACAAGGGGCTGATCTGCAACCGCTGGTTTGCCGGCCTGTATGCGCTACAGCCGGAGGCCGGTTTTGCCGGACTGATGCAGCAATGGCTGCACGCATGCCCGGATGGCGGCCTGATGATGTGCCACCCCGGCTTGCCCGCCGATGATGCCAGCGACCCGATTGCCGCTGCGCGCGCGGTGGAATACTGCCATCTGGGCAGTCAGGAGTTTGCTGATGCCTGCCAGCAGGCCAGCATAGCGATTGGAAGGTTCCGGGCTTAAAACCGCGAACAAAACCGCGTAGCGAACCCGGGCCAAGGCGCGCCGCCGCAGACAGTACATGGAGTACGGCAAGGCAGCGCAACGCTGGAGCGGTTTTTTGTTATCGGGTCTTAAACGCGTGGCCAGGGCAAGACCCAAGGCTGGGCTGCCTCACGCTGCAGACAGTCCTGCAGCGCCGGACTGAGGAAATGCGCACCCTGGTCTGGCGGACAGACAAAACTGAAAGCTTCGCCATCCAGCGTGAAACGCAAGGCATAGGCGTGCAGATAGCCCCGGTCGGCAGCGCTGCCGCCATACAGGCTATCGCCCAGAATCGGGGCCGATTGTGACTTCATCGCCACCCGTAACTGATGCGTCTTGCCACTGCGTGGCCGCAGCAGAAACAAGCGCAGCCCCGGCTGTACCGAAAAGCTGAAGAACTGGGTGATGGCCGGATTCTGCAGGGTGGGCAGCAAGCGCCATGCGCCACCCCGCCCTTTTTCCATATCGCCCTTGATCAGGCCCTGCTTCTTTTGCGGCTTGCGGTCTGACAGCGCCAGATAGTATTTCTCCACTACATGCTCGGCAAAGGCCGCCCCCAGCTGGCTGGCCACGCTGCTGGAGCGCGCCAGCAGGATCAATCCCGAGGTGATGCGATCCAGCCGGTGTACCGGCCATAGCGCCTCGTCCTGCAGTCCTGCCCGCACCGCGTCCAGTAAGCCGTCTTCCTCCCCCTCGCGGTGGAAACTCACGCCAGGGTGCTTGTTGATCAGGTAGAAGCGCGGGTCGCTGTGCAGCAGGGTAAACATGGCAGGGCACCGGGAAGACATGAGCAAGGCGGCGATTCTACCCGTTCAGCACGGATCGCTGGTTTTTTGCTGCGCTTCCATGCGCAGTTTCTTGCGGATTTCTGCATCACGGAAACGCTTTTTCTGATCATCCGTCTCCAGGCTCAGCGGCGGTACCGCCACGGCCTTGCCGTTTTCAAAAGCCACCATGGTGAAATAGCAGCTGTTGGTATGCCGCACCGAGCGCTGCTGAATGTCTTCGGCCACCACCTTGATGCCGATTTCCATCGAGGTGCGCCCCACATGATTCACGCTGGCCATGAAGGTCACCAGCTCGCCCACATGGATGGGCTGCTTGAACAGCACCTGGTCCACCGACAAGGTCACCACATAGCAGCCGGCATAGCGGCTGGCACAGGCATAGGCCACCTGGTCCAACAGTTTCAGCAGCACGCCGCCATGGACATTGCCGGAGAAGTTGGCCATATCCGGCATCATCAATACCGACATCACCAGTTCGCGCTGGTTTTCCTGATTTACCTGTTGTTGCATGCTATGGATTTCCTGAAATTCATCATGGCAGCGCCACGGGCGGCGTGACGCTGCAAGAATGCTCTCCCGGCCAACACTGCCGGGGAACGCGAATAGGCCTCATTCTGCCGCAGTCCTCGTATGCTGTCGCGGCCGATACGGCCGGCAAAGCTTGCCCCATCCCATGCCCGCACGCCACATCCAGTTTCCAACCCGGATGAAATTGCAAAAATAGCTGTTTGCATTCAATGCATTAAGCCAAGTGCTGCACTAGAATCAAATCAATCCGGATCGTGCACATCATGAGTCTATCCTCCATCAGTGCCAATACAGGCTATGGCATCAGCACACAGTCGCAACACGGGCCCAACTGCTCCTGTGCGGCCTGCACTGCCGCGCGCATGGCGTCGGTTGCCACGCCAGTGCCTGGCGTGACAACCCCCTCCCCTTCTGCCATTTACCAGGGCAGCACACTCACCCCGGACCAACAAAAACAACTGGATGAACTGCGCGCGCGTGATACCGATGTCCGCCAGCACGAGCAAGCCCACATGGCAGCCGGCGGTGCGCTGGTTAGCGGTGGTGCCAACTACAGCTATCAGGAAGGGCCGGATGGCAAACAATATGCCATCGGCGGTGAGGTCAGCATCCGGCTGGCCAGCGGGCAAAGCCCTGCGGAAACCCTGGCCAATGCCAAACAGGTTGAGGCCGCGGCACTGGCACCGGTTGACCCTTCCGGTCAGGACCGCGCAGTGGCTGCCGAAGCCACACAGATGGCACAAGAAGCCCAGGCAGCCATCGACAAACAGCAGCAGCAACAGTTACAGGCTGCACAAAACAATCCGGCCATTGCCACCGCCAAGGCCATCTTCGCGGCCATCACTGGCAAACAAGACAGCAGCAAAGGCAGCAGCATCGACACCTTTGCCTGATACCTTCCAGACAAAAAAAATGGGCTGACCGGATAGGGTCAGCCCGAACAACGCTCGTTTTGGGAGTACAACAAGAGGAGAGACACCACACACCACTCCCGATGGCATGGGCTTACTACAGAGAAATCTTCAATCCGGCTCGTCTCAGACGAACCAGGCAATCAGTGGGGCGGCAAACACGGTGGCAATGCCACCCAGCATCATGGTCAGACTGGCGACCACACCTTCTTCAGCACCCAGCTCGTTGGCTTTGGCGGTACCGGCACCATGTGCGGCAGCTCCCAGCAAAGCCCCCTTGGCCAGTCGCGAACGCAGGGGCAGCAACATCAGCATCAGTTCGCCCAGCAACATGCCGGCCACACCGGTAATCACCACAAACACGGCCGTCAGGTCCGGCGGAGCACCAATGCTCGATGCCGTGGCCATGGCAAACGGTGTACTGATGGAGCGTGGTGCCAGGCTTTTCTGCAACAGCTCGGACAAACCGAAAGCCCGTGCCAGCCATACCGAACTCATCACGGCCACCGGCATGGCCACCAACACGCCACAGCTCAGTGACAGCGCATGCTTGCGAATGACCTGGCGCTGCTCGTAAATCGGAATGGCAAATGCCACTGTGGCCGGGCCAAGCAACCAGCTCAGCCAATGCGTATCCTGAAAATAAGTGTGATAAGGAATATGCCCCACCACCACCGCGCCAATCACCAGCAAGGGCACCGCCAATAAGGGTGCGGTCCACCAGTTTCCGGTACGGCGATACTGCTTTTTTGCCAGCCAGTACAAGGCCAGGGTCAACACCAGACAGCCAAAAGCCAGCAGGTTTTCCATCTCACAACACTCCATGCTGTCGTTTGCGACGTTTCAGCATGATTTCAAATTTGTAGCCGGCATCCACCACCAGCGAGGTCACGGTCATCACCAGTACGGTCGACAACAGGATCACCAGCACGATGCGCAGGCCAATACTGCCCAGCAGCTGCGGATACTGCACCACGGCAACGGTAGCCGGGATGAAAAACAACAGCATCTCCGCCAATAGCCAGCGTGCTCCGCTCTTGCACCAGGCCAACGGCAACCAGCCCAGGGCCAGCGCTGCCAGTACCAGAAACATGCCCAGCACACCAGCCGGAATTTCCGGCACATAAGCGTGGCTCAAGCGACTGGCCAGCAGCCATACCAGGCAGAGCATCAACACTTGCAAAACAGTGGTAAGGCTTTGCTTTACGGCAGGATTGAACAGGCTCTTCATGGTGCGCTCGCTCCATCAGCAGCAACGAGTACCGAGTATAGTCGTACGCATTTCATTCAAAAAATGAATTAAAATTATCCTACTCATTCTCAAAAGGAATCGATGATGGACATTCGTGCACTGCGCTATTTTGTGGAAGTGGTAAAACGTCACAGCTTTACCAAGGCTGCCGACGCCCTGTTCGTCACCCAGCCCACCATCAGCAAAATGGTGAAGCAGCTGGAGGAAGAGCTGGGCACGCCGCTGATCATTCGGGAAGGACGCAGCTTTCGCCTGAGCGATGCCGGCAAGGTAGCATTCGAACGTGGCATGGATGTACTGTCGGCCATGAATCAGCTGAAGAACGAGCTGAACGATCTGGCCGGCCTGACACGCGGCGAACTGGTGGTTGGTCTGCCACCCATGGTGGGGGTGGCTTTCTTTGCACCGGTGGTGGGAGCGTTTCGCGAACGCTACCCAGGTATCGAACTGAAGATGGTGGAAGACGGCGCGCTGGCCATCGAAAACAGCGTGCGTAGCGGCGAGCTGGAAATCGGCGTTGCGGTTTTGCCGGTAGATAACAGCTTTTTCCAGCAATTTGCCGTAGTACGTGATCCATTATGCCTGATTGCACCGGCCGGCTCGCCCTGGCATGGCCGCTCAACCGTCACACTGCCGGAAATCGCCGATCAGAACTTTGTGCTGTACCCGGAAGACTTCACCCTGTCCAGCCGCATCAGCCACGCCTTCCGTGAGATGGGCAAGCCACTCAATATTGTCGGCCGCAGCGCGCACTGGGACTTCATTGTCGAACTGGTGAATGCCAGACTGGGCATCACCCTGCTACCACGCTCGGTAGTGGAGCGGCTGGACCGCAGCCAATACGATGTGATCCCGGTCTCCAACCCCTGGCTGATATGGCACCTGGCACTGATCTGGCAACAGGGCGGCTATCTGTCGCATGCTGCCAGGGCCTGGATTGCGGTCACGCAGGATGTACTGGGGGGACTGCAATGAAGCACCATGGCCTGACAGGACTGATCACGCTGTTACTTTGCCTGTGGCTGACCGGCTGCGGCACCTTTGGACTGAAAAAACCGCAAGTCAGCCTGGTGGATATCCGCCCGGCGGCTTCGACTTTGCTGGAACAGAATTTCGACCTCACCCTGCGTTTGCAGAACCCCAACACCGTGCCATTGCGTGCCAGCGGGCTCAGTTTTGACCTGAGCGTAGCCGGCCAGCACATGGCCAGCGGGGTAAGCAATCAGGCCATCAATGTAGCCGCGCTGGGCGAAAGCGAAATCAAGGTCAGGGTGCATACCTCGCTGGGCAGCTGGCTGAAGCAACTGGGCAAGGCATTGCAGGGCGATGGCACACTGGAATACCAGCTGCAAGGCCGGCTGGAGGACTTGCAAGGCATCGCCAGCCTGCCGTTCAGCAGCCAAGGAAGCTGGAAACTGCCCTGATCGCAGCACAATCAAGCAGCCAGGCGAGTGAAAGAAGCTGTCCCCGCCCAGGCTGGCAGAGCACCAGACCCGCTACCGCAGCGCCCGGGCTTGGCATTCATCCCGCGTGACAGGCTCTGCCAGCCAATCAAATTGGATAATCATCTGCACTGCTCATCCGCCAGGCTGCTTGCCCCCTTGCACCAGTCAGCGCAGCCCGGAACGAGGATGAAACCGCAGTCATAGCCTGGCTGAAAGAACTGATTTTCGCCCAGATCACTGCCAGCCAGCCGGAATGGCCGGCTGATGAAGCCTTCATGCAAGGACCGATCGCCTCAAATTTATTACATTGGACTGCTCAGGCCATGCCAATTAAGCAATTTGGGGATATTGATGTCAGAAACTCAAGAACCAGCTTCTGCTGCATTGCCGTCAGCGCAACCACCCGGTTTGCCATCAGCGGCAGCAGGCACCACACCGGCAGGTCAAGTGCCTGCTTGCCCACCCTCCTGCCATGAAGCCGAGCATGCAGGCCCATCCTGCAAAGTGGTGGCCGCCACGGTGGCCGGCAATGCGCTGGAGTTTTACGATTTCGTCACCTATGCCTTCTTTGCGGTCTATATCGGCCGCACCTTTTTCCCCGCTACCGACGGGCTGACCACCCTGCTGCTATCGGTAGCCGTTTTTGGTGTGGGCTTTGTATCGCGCCCGCTCGGCGGTGTTCTGATCGGTGCCTATGCCGATCGGGTGGGCAGACGCCCGGCCATGCTGCTGACCATCGGTCTGATCACCGTGGGCACGCTGGGGCTGGCCATCACCCCCGGCTATGCCCATATCGGTATAGCCGCACCCATCATTGTGGTGCTGTGTCGCCTGGTGCAAGGCTTGGCTCTGGGCGGGGAAGTCGGCCCGTCCAGCGCCTTTCTGATCGAGGCCGCCCCTGCCGGTCGCCGCGGACTGTTTGGTAGCTGGCAGCTGGGCAGCCAGGGCTTGGCTACCCTGGTGGCGGGCCTGCTCGGGATGGGACTGAGCACCAGTCTGAGCCAGGAACAACTGCAGTCCTGGGGATGGCGCCTGCCTTTTGCACTGGGCCTGCTGCTGATCCCGCTGGCGCTCTACCTGCGGCGCGCCATGCCGGAAACCCAGCAGCAGCATGCCGAAGTCAGCAATGCTTCATGGGCTGACCTGCGTCGCCACGGCCGGCTTATCCTGTTGGCCATGCTGGTGGTACTGGGTGGCACGGTGGCAACCTATGTGAGCAATTACATGACCACCTTTGCCATCACCACCCTGCAGCTCCCGGCGACGACTGCCATGGCGGCCACCGTGATGGTGGGCTTGATGACCTTTACCTTCGCGCTACTGGGAGGCTGGCTCTGCGACCGCTGGGGACGCAAGACGCTGATGATCTGGCCGCGAGTGCTTGCCTCGCTCATCGCCTACCCGGCTTTCCTATGGATGGAAGCACGTGGCGATGCCATCGCGCTGCTCATCACCAGTGCCGTGCTCGCCGCTTTGGGGGCACTCAGCAGCGCCGCCTCCCTGGTGGCCATTCCCGAGCTGCTGCCAGGCCGCATCCGTGCTCTGGGCATGTCGGTCATTTATGCAGTGGGCGTGGCGATCTTCGGTGGTTCCACACAATTCGTCATCACCTGGCTGATTGCCAGCAGTGGTAGTGCTGCCGCACCCGCACTCTACCTGACGGCCACTGGCCTGCTTGCAGTACTGGGCATGGCGCTGATGCCGGAAGGACACGGGCGCAAGCTGGAGCACTGAGCAAGACCCGCGAGAAAACAACACCTGCGGTACGCCTGCCCCAGATTGCCTGCCGCTTGCGATGCCAGATTGGACATCGGCCACACCAGTCAAGGTGCCACAACGGCAGCCACCAAGCGGCAAATGGCTAGTGCTCCTGCCAGGCAGAACAGCGTACCGGGCCGGACAATAAAGCCTGACAGCAGCAAAAATCGCTGCTGCGGCCTTATCCCATCTGCGTCGGCGCGCCTGCTACCCTATTTTGTCAGCCGCTCTTATTGCCGCGGGACTGCCACACAATCATTGCCATCGAAACTGACCGACTCGATCAGTTGGGTCTGGGCATTGACCACGAAATTGGTGGTGCAGCTGAAGTGCATGACGCCACCACCGATGCTGCCATCGTAAACCCAGCGCCCCGGGGTTTCGATCACCCGGCTCTGGCCGTTTTCTGTCACGGTAAAGCGATGGCCTGGCTCAAAGCGGTTGTTGTCAAAATAGGGTTGCTGCTGGGTATAAGACTTGCTGTAGGTATACAGCGTATTGCCATTGGGCATGGTCATGCTCTTGCTGGGGGCACCCCATTGCGCCAACAGGGCGTTGGCGTCCTTGCCCTGCCAGTAATACGCTTTTTGTGCATAGCCCTCGCGCGTGGGAAAACTGCTGCAGGCGCTGGTAAGCAGCACCAACAGACAAAGCCATTTACGCATCGCATTCCTTTCCTCGTTCACTTGCTTGCCCTTGCTGTCCGACCAGGCAGCAGATGCCAAGTTCTAGCATAAATCGCCGGCTGACAGCAGTCCGGCATGGCATGCCGCGGCTGACCATAAAAAAACGCCACCCGAAGGTGGCGTTTTTGCTGCAGCAAGTGAACCCTGCGATCAGATCATGCCCTTGCTTTTCAGCAGTTCGAACATGGTCTTGCCGATTTCGGCCGGGCTGCGGGTGTAAGCGATGCCAGCCTTCTCGAAAGCCTTGAACTTCTCTTCGGCAGTACCCTTGCCGCCAGAGATGATGGCACCGGCGTGGCCCATGCGCTTGCCCTTGGGAGCAGTCACACCGGCGATGTAGCCAACAACCGGCTTGGTCACGTAGGCCTTGGCAAATTCAGCCGCTTCTTCTTCAGCGGTACCACCGATTTCACCGATCATCACGATGGCGTCGGTATCCGGATCGTCCTGGAACAGCTTCAGGGCGTCGATGTGGCTGGTACCCGGGATCGGGTCGCCGCCGATACCGATGCAGGTGGACTGACCCAGGCCCAGGGCGGTGGTTTGCGCCACAGCTTCGTAGGTCAGGGTGCCGGAACGGGACACGATACCGATGCGGCCCGGGTTGTGGATGTGCCACGGCATGATGCCGATCTTGCACTCACCCGGGGTGATGATACCCGGGCAGTTCGGGCCGATCAGGCGGATGCCGGCTTCGTCCACGGCTTTTTTCACGTACAGCATGTCCAGGGTGGGCACGCCTTCGGTGATGCAGACAATCAGCTTCACGCCGCTGTCGATGGCTTCCAGGATGGAATCCTTGGCAAAAGCTGCCGGTACGTAGATAACCGAGGCATCAGCCTGGGTTTGACGCACGGCGTCCTTCATGGTGTTGAACACCGGCAGGCCCAGATGCTCGGAACCGCCCTTGCCCGGAGTTACACCACCCACTACCTTGGTGCCAACCTTCAGCGCCTGTTCGGCGTGGAAGGTACCATTCTTGCCGGTGAAACCTTGCACCAGCACTTTGGTGTCTTTGTTTACCAATACGCTCATTTTGAAATCCTTATGCGGTGCAGGTGATTAAAGCGCAGCAACGGCAGCAACGATCTTCTCGGCTGCGTCGTTCAGGCCCTGGGCGGAAACCAGCTTCAGGCCGGATTCGTCCAGAATCTTGGCGCCCAGCTCGGCGTTGTTGCCTTCCAGGCGCACAACAACCGGCACGGTCACGTTCACTTCCTTCACCGCGGCGATGATGGCTTCGGCAATCATGTCGCAACGTACGATGCCGCCGAAGATGTTGATCAGCACGCCCTTGACCGAATCATCGGCCAGGATCAGCTTGAAGGCTTCGATCACGCGGTCCTTGGTAGCACCACCACCCACGTCCAGGAAGTTGGCCGGCTGGCCACCCTTCAGCTTGATGATGTCCATGGTGGCCATGGCCAGGCCGGCACCGTTCACCATGCAGCCGATATTGCCTTCCAGGGCCACGTAGTTCAGGTCGAATTCGGAAGCTTTCACTTCGCGTTCGTTTTCCTGGGACTTGTCGCGCTGGGCCAGCAGGGCCGGGTGACGGTACAGGGCGTTGGAGTCCAGGTTGATCTTGCCATCAACGCAGGCCAGTTCGCCGTTTTCACGCAGTGCCAGCGGGTTCACTTCGAACAGGGCGAAGTCGTTTTCCACGAAAGCCTGGTAAGCACCCAGCATCAGCTTGCTGAAAGCAGCGATTTGCGAACCGGACAGACCCAGGGCAAAGGCGGCATCACGCGCCTGGAACGGCTGCATGCCCACCAGCGGGTTGATTTCGATCTTGATGATCTTTTCCGGGGTTTCTTCGGCTACTTTTTCGATTTCCACGCCGCCTTCGGTGGAGACCATGAATACAACGCGCTGGCTGCCACGGTCCACTACGGCGCCCAGGTACAGTTCACGCTGTACCGGGTACATGTCTTCGCATACCAATACGCTGTTGACCGGCTGGCCGGCTGCGTCGGTCTGATAGGTCACCAGATTGATACCGATCAGGCTCTTGGCAACTTCAGCGGCTTCTTCGCGGCTTTTCACCACTTTGACACCACCGGCCTTGCCACGGCCACCGGCATGCACCTGGGCCTTGACGACGGCAAACTTGCCGCCCAGTTTGTCATAAGCGGCAGCGGCTTCTTCCGGCGTGGTGGCCAGAATGCCCTGTTGTACCGGCAAGCCGTATTTGGCCAGCAGCTCTTTCGCTTGGTATTCGTGCAGGTTCATCTATGGTTTCCTTTCGGTGGAAATGATGGCGGGGCCCTGTCTGGCCAACGTCTCTATTCCTTGGTCGCTTCCTCAACCCTAATGTATCGGGGCGAACCTGTTCTCGCGGCAGGTCCTGCCCCATACCCTCTTTCGGGCCGTGTGAATTGTACACGGCCCCACGGCAATTAGCCGTGCAATGCGCGCTTGTCGGCAGCCAGTGCGGCTTCGTGCACCACTTCCGACAGGCTCGGATGGGCGTGAACAATGCGGGCCAGGTCTTCGCTGGCCGCCTTGAACTCCATCGACACCACGCCTTCGGTTACCAGCTCGGACACCATCGGGCCGATCATGTGCAGGCCGAGGATGCGGTCGGTCTTGGCGTCGGCCAGGATCTTCACCGTGCCCTGCGCCTGACCCAGGCCCAGCGCGCGACCGTTGGCAGCGAAACCGGAAGTGCCCTTCTTGTATTCGATGCCTTCAGCCTTGAGCTGTTCTTCGGTCTTGCCCACCCAGGCGATTTCCGGCGAGGTGTAGATCACCCACGGAATCACGCCGAAATCGACGTGCGGCTTCTGGCCGGCGATACGTTCTGCCACAGCAACGCCTTCTTCGGAAGCCTTGTGTGCCAGCATCGGGCCACGTACCACGTCGCCAATCGCCCAGATGCCCGGCAGATTGGTGTGGCAGTGGTCGTCCACGGCAACAAAACCACGCTCGTCCAGCTGCAGGCCAACGGCTTCAGCACCCAGACCAGCGGTGTTCGGTACGCGACCGATGGAGACGATCAGCTTGTCGAACTCGGCAGCCACGGCTTCGCCGTTCAGCTCGTAGTGAACGGTAACGTGCTTCTTGGTGGCCTTGATTTCACCAATCTTCACGCCCAGCTTGATGTCCAGACCGGTGTCCTTGGTCAGGGTCTTGAAGGCTTCCTTGGCGATCTGCTGGTCGGCAGCGGCCAGAAAGGTCGGAGCGGCTTCCAGGATGGTGACTTCTGCACCCAGACGCTTCCACACGCTACCCATTTCCAGGCCGATCACACCGGCACCGATCACGCCCAGACGCTTCGGTACAGCAGTCAGCGCCAATGCGCCTTCGTTGTCCAGCACCATGTGGTTGTCGGTGGCCAGGCCCGGCAGCTGACGCGGGCTGGAACCGGTGGCGATAATGACGTTGCTGGCTTCCAGTGTGTCAACCACGGCACCGTTGTCGGTAACTTCGATCAGCCACTTGTCGCCCTGACGGCCCTTGAGTGCGGCCAGACCGTGGATGTTGGCAACCTTGTTCTTCTTGAACAGGAAGCTGATGCCAGCGGCGTTCTTGGTGATGATGCCGGTCTTGCGTTCCAGCATGGCGGCCACGTCCATCTTGGCACCGGACACGGTGATGCCGTGCTTGGCAAAGTCGTGTTGTACTGCGTGGAAGTTTTCCGAGGACTGCAGCAGTGCCTTGGAGGGGATGCAACCCACGTTCAGGCAGGTGCCACCCAGCGAAGGCTTGCCTTCCGGGTTTTTGAAGGCATCCACGCAAGCGGTGTTGAAACCCAGCTGGGCTGCACGAATGGCAGCCACATAACCGCCGGGGCCGCCGCCGATAACGACGACATCAAACTGTTGGCTCATTGATTTTCCTTGATCAGAACTTGCCGACCTTGAACAGCAAGATCCCGAAAGCAATCATGAACACGGCGATGATGAGCTTGCCCACCAGGCTGTAGCGGTCTTCGCGAATGCCGCGCTGATGCTTCTTCCAGGTCAGTACCGCGATGGCCACACCGGCCAGGATGGAAGCTACCGCATAAAGCCAGTCAGGCAAAATCATCATTTCTCCGTTCACATTATTCAAAGTGGCCGCAAGCAGGCTTGCGGCCAGCAGGTATTACAGACCCGGTATTACAGGTCCAGGATCAGGCGGGCCGGATCTTCGATGGCGTCCTTGATGGCCACCAGGCTCAGTACCGCTTCGCGACCATCGATGATGCGGTGGTCGTACGACTGGGCAAGGTACATCATCGGGCGCACGACAACTTGACCATTCTCAACCACGGCGCGCTCCTTGGTGGCGTGCATGCCCAGAATGGCGGATTGCGGCGGATTGATGATGGGGGTGGACATCATGGAACCGAAAGTACCACCGTTGGAGATGGTGTAGGTGCCACCGGTCAGTTCTTCCACGGTCAGCTTGCCTTCCTGGGCGCGCTTGCCGAAGTCGGCGATCTGCTTTTCGATCTCGGCCAGGCTCAGCTGGTCGGCATTGCGGATGACCGGAACCACCAGACCACGCGGGCTGCCAACGGCCACGCCGATGTCGAAGTAACCGTGGTAGATGATGTTGTTGCCATCAACGGAGGCATTGACGATGGGGTATTTCTTCAGCGCGGCAACCACGGCCTTGACGAAGAAACCCATGAAGCCCAGCTTCACGCCGTGTTCTTTCTCGAAACGGTCCTTGTAACGGGCACGCAGGTCCATCAACGGCTTCATATTGATTTCGTTGAAGGTGGTGAGGATGGCGTTGGTCTGCTGGCTCATTACCAGACGCTCGGCCACGCGCTGACGCAGGCGGGACATCGGCACGCTCTGTTCCGGACGATCGCCCAGCACGGCGGCCACATTCACGGCAGCCGGGGTGGCAGCCAGGGCCACGCCGGCATTGCCGGCATGAGCCAGTACCGGGCCGGCTTGCGACGGAGCAGCGGCAGCAGCCTGTACGTCTTCTTTCAGGACACGGCCGTCACGGCCGGAACCAGCAACATTGGCCAGGTTCACGCCGGTTTCGGCAGCCAGCTTGGCAGCGGACGGCATGGCAGCGCCACCCGGTGCAGCAGCCGGAGCAGCCTGTACCGGAGCCGGAGCGGCAGCAGCCGGGGCAGCAGCTACGGCAGCCGGGGCATCGCCAGCCTTGGCGGCGGTGTCGATACGGGCGATCAGCTGACCGGAAACTACGGTAGCGCCGTCTTGTTCGATGATTTCAACAATCACGCCAGCCTGCGGTGCCGGCAGTTCCAGCACAACCTTGTCGGTTTCCAGGTCGATGACGTTTTCGTCACGATTGACGAAATCGCCAGCTTTCTTGTGCCAGGTCATCAGCGTGGCTTCGGAAACGGACTCGGGCAGTTGGGGGACTTTGACTTCAATAATCATGTTCTTCTCCAGAGCGGGGCGGTCATCCTGCCGCCCCCGTCAGTGTAATCGTTGTGATGGCGTGTATTTACTTGGCAATCGTCATGGCTTCTTCGACGAAGGACTTGAGCTGGGCAACGTGCTTGCTCATGTAGCCTACGGCCGGGGAAGCGGAGGACGGACGACCAGCGAACGACAAGAACTGCTTGCCGATCAACAGACCTTCCAGGCGATGGCGGATCTGGTACCAGGCACCCTGGTTACGCGGCTCTTCCTGCACCCACATCACTTCCTTGGCTTGCGGGAAGCGTGCCAGCTCGGCGGCTACCTGCTCGGTCGGGAAGGGATACAACTGCTCGATACGCACGATGGCAACGTCGTCTTCCACGCCCTTTTCCTTGCGACCGGCGGCCAGGTCGTAATACACCTGACCGGCACACAGCACCACGCGCTTCACTTTCTTCGGATCCTGCACCACGGCATCGCCGATCACCGGGCGGAAGCTGCCGTTGGTGAAGTCTTCGATCGGGCTCATGGAGTCCTTGAAACGCAGCAGGCGCTTGGACAGGAAGATCACCAGCGGCTTGCGGTACGGACGCAGCACCTGACGGCGCAGCATGTGGAACATCTGGCTGGCCTCGGACGGCATCACGATCTGCATATTGTGCTCGGCGCACAGTTGCAGCCAGCGTTCCAGACGGGCGGAGGAGTGCTCCGGGCCCTGACCATCGTAGCCGTGTGGCAGGATGGTGGTCAGGCCGCACAGACGGCCCCACTTGGTTTCGCCGGAGGAAATGAACTGGTCAATCGCCACCTGGGCGCCGTTGGCGAAGTCGCCGAACTGGGCTTCCCAGATCACCAGTTGGTCCGGAGCGGAACAGGCGTAGCCGTATTCGTAGGCCAGTACCGCTTCTTCGTTGAGGATGGAGTCGATCACCAGGAATTCGGCCTGGTTGTCCGACATATTACGCAGCGGCACGTAGGAGCCTTGGTCCCAGCGTTCGCGGTTCTGGTCGTGCAGTACGGCGTGACGGTGGGAGAAGGTGCCACGGCCGGAGTCTTCACCGGACAGGCGGACACCGAAACCATTGGTCACCAACGAAGCGTAGGCCAGGGTCTCGGCCATGCCCCAGTCGGCATTCTGTTCACCGGCAGCCATGGCCTTGCGTGCAGCCAGCACCTTTTGTACGGTGGGGTGCAGCTTGAAGCCTTCGGGCAGGGTGGTGAACTTCTCGGTCAGGCGCTGGATGTCGGCACGCGGCAGCGAGGTGTCGGTGGGGTGTGCCCAGTGGGTGCCCATATACTGGCTCCAGTCCAGGGCATGTTCGCGCTTGTAGTTGGTGAGCGCGGTCTGCTCCACGTGCTCGCCCTTGTCCAGCGCATCACGGTAAGCCTGGATCATGCCTTCGGCTTCCTCTGCCTTCACCACGCCCTCCTGTACCAGACGCTCGGCATACATGGCGCGCACGCCCTGATGCTTGGCAATCTTCTTGTACATCATCGGCTGGGTCAGGAAAGGATCATCACCTTCGTTGTGGCCCAGTTTGCGGTAGCAGACCAGGTCGATGACCACGTCCTTGTTGAACTGCATGCGGTAGTCCAGCGCAGCCTGCATTACATAGCAGACGGCTTCCGGATCATCTCCGTTCACGTGCAGGATCGGCGCTTCAACCATCTTGGCCACATCGGTACAGTACAGCGTGGAACGCATGTCGCGCGTATCCGAGGTGGTGAAGCCAACCTGGTTGTTAATCACGATGTGGATGGTGCCGCCGGTACCGTAGCCGCGAGTCTGCGACAGGTTGAAAGTACCCTGGTTGACGCCCAGGCCGCCAAAGGCAGAGTCACCATGAATCAGCACCGGCACGGCGCACTTGCGCTCGTTATCCTTGCGACGGTCCTGACGGGCGCGTACCGAACCTTCCACCACCGGGTTGACGATTTCCAGGTGAGACGGGTTGAACGCCAGCGACACATGCATCGGGCCGTTGGCAGTCGGGATGTCGGAAGAGAAGCCCATGTGGTACTTCACGTCGCCGGAGGCCATCTGCTGGGCGGCCTTGCCTTCGAATTCGGCAAACAGGTCACGCGGCAGCTTGCCCAGGGTGTTGACCAGCACGTTCAGACGGCCACGGTGGGCCATGCCGATGATCAGTTCCTGCACGCCCACCGAGGTAGCGTTGTGGATCAGGTGATCCAGCGCAGCGATGGTGGATTCGCCACCTTCCAGCGAGAAGCGCTTCTGGCCGACGTATTTGGTATGCAGATAGCGTTCCAGGGTCTCGGCCGCCGTGATCTGCTTGAGGATGCGCATTTTCTTGCCGGCGTCGTAGCGCGGGGTGGACAGATCGCCTTCAAAGCGCTTCTGCACCCAGTGCTTTTCGTCCGACTTGGTGATGTGCATGAACTCCAGACCGATATTGCCGCAGTAGGTCTGCTTCAGACGCGACAGGATGTCGGACAGCGGCAGCTTTTGCGGGGCCACCAGCGAGCCCACATTGAACTGCACCGCCATGTCGGCATCGGTCAGACCGTGCTTGTGCGGGTCCAGCTCTTGCAGGGTTTCCTGATCCATGCGCTTGAGCGGGTCGAGGTTGGCCTGACGGGAACCCAGTACGCGATAGGCCGAAATCAGCTTCAGCACACCCACCTGCTTCTGCATGGTTTCCCATTCGCCGCCGCTGCTGTTGCGTGGGCCGCTGGCCGGTTTCTTGGCCAGTTGAATGAAGGATTCCTGGATGGGCATGTGTGGTACATCGCGCTCGGCTGCGCCCGGTGCCTGGGCCAGCTTGTCGAAGTATTCACGCCATTCGGCCGGAACCGAATTCGCATCAGCGAGGTACTGTTCGTACAGTTCCTCGATGAACGGTGCATTCCCACCGAACAGGTAGGAATGACTGTACATGGATTGCATCATTATTCGACCCTTTGTTATCTACGTACGTGTCTACGTTTGGCTACATTGCTGCGTGGAGAAAGCGTTGTGGAAAAGACGCAAGAAGGGCTTGTGGGGCAAATCCGTCTCCGTTTTTTCCGCAGCGCTCTATCGGCGTCTGTCGTGAAACTGCTGACTGTATTCTGTAAGACAAAGCAAAAAGTTGGCCGAAACGTGTCCGGCCAACCTGTCACTGCTGATTAGCGCTTGTCGATATCCACGATGTCACGGCGCGGAGCACCAGTGTACAGCTGACGCGGACGGCCGATCTTCATCGCCGGATCAGAGATCATCTCGCTCCAGTGCGCGATCCAGCCCACGGTACGTGCCAGGGCGAAGATCGGGGTGAACATCGATACCGGGATGCCGATGGCGGACAGTACGATGCCGGAGTAGAAGTCTACGTTCGGATACAGCTTGCGCTCGATGAAGTACGGGTCTTCCAGAGCGATCTTTTCCAGCGCCATGGCCAACTTGAACTTAGGATCGTTGTGCAGGCCCAGTTCGTTCAGCACTTCGTCGCAGGTCTTCTTCATGATGGCGGCGCGCGGGTCCATGTTCTTGTACACGCGGTGGCCAAAGCCCATCAGCTTGTAACGCTTGTCCTTCACGCCTTGCATGAAGTCGGCCACATTGTCCACGCTGCCGATTTCGTCCAGCATTTTCAGCACGGCCTCGTTGGCGCCACCGTGGGACGGACCCCACAGGCAGGCGATACCGGCGGCGATACATGCAAACGGGTTGGCACCGGAGGAGCCAGCCAGACGTACGGTGGAGGTGGAAGCGTTCTGCTCGTGGTCAGCGTGCAGGGTGAAGATGCGATCCAGCGCACGGGCCAGAACCGGGTTCACCTTGTATTCTTCACACGGGGTGGAGAACATCATGTGCAGGAAGTTTTCCGCATAGGTCAGGCCGTTTTTCGGGTAGGAGAACGGCAGGCCCTTGTTGTAACGGTAAGCTTGTGCGGCGATGGTCGGCAGCTTGGCCACCAGACGGTGGGCCGAAATGCGACGGTGTTCCGGATTGGTGATGTCCAGCGAGTCGTGGTAGAAGGCGGACAGCGCGCCAACCACACCCACCATCACGGCCATCGGGTGTGCGTCACGACGGAAGCCCTTGAACAGGCTCATCAGTTGGTCGTGCAGCATGTTGTGGCGCATCACGCCACGTTCGAATTCCTTGCGCTGGGCTGCGGTCGGCATTTCGCCGTTCAGCAGCAGGTAGCACACTTCCAGATAATCGCTCTTCTCAGCCAGCTGTTCGATCGGATAGCCGCGGTAGTAGAGCTGACCCAGATCACCGTCGATGAAGGTGATGGCGGACTCGCAGCTGGCGGTAGCCAGGAAGCCCGGGTCAAAGGTGAACATGCCAGTCTTGGAGAAAGCACGGATATCGACGACATCCGGACCCAGAGTGCCAGCCAGTACCGGCATTTCCAGTGAGTCCTTGCCCTCGTTGTAAGCGAGCGTCACTTTGCGGTTAGTTTCCACAGCAATACTCCCAGTCAGTTTTGTGGTGTTGTAATCGTTTTTGGGCCCTGCAACCTGCAACTCAAACCGAGCGCAGGATCTCGATGATGGCGGCTTCTTCCGGATCGTCCAGGTCAGCCTTGCCGTTCACCACATCCAGGAAGTCGGTGTCGGGCAAATCGAGAATACGCTTGTAGGCGTCGATCTCCGCCGGGGAGAGTGAATCGAAGCGCTGGGCAAAAAACCGCTCCAGCACCAGATCCAGCTCCAGCAAGCCCCGGCGGGACCGCCAACGGATCCGCTTGAGTTCAATCGGATCGTAGGCGGTCATACTGCACGCTTGACCATCAGGTCTTTGATCTTGCCGATTGCCTTGGTGGGGTTCAGGCCCTTGGGGCAAACATCGACACAGTTCATGATGGTGTGGCAACGGAACAGACGGTACGGATCTTCCAGATTGTCCAGACGCTCGTTGATAGCGGTGTCACGCGTGTCCGCGATGAAGCGGTAGGCTGCAAGCAGACCGGCCGGACCAACGAACTTGTCCGGGTTCCACCAGAACGACGGGCAGCTGGTAGAACAGCAGGCGCACAGAATGCACTCGTACAGGCCGTTCAGCTCTTCGCGGTCTTCCGGGCTTTGCAGGCGCTCGCGTTCCGGCGGCGGCGTGTCGTTGATCACGTACGGCTTGATCGAGTGGTATTGCTTGAAGAACTGGGTCATGTCCACGATCAGGTCACGCACCACCGGCAAACCCGGCAGCGGACGCAGCTCAATCGGCTGTTTCAGATCGCGGAAATCGGTCAGACAGGCCAGACCGTTCTTGCCGTTGATGTTCATGGCATCGGAGCCACATACACCCTCACGGCAGGAGCGACGGAAGGTGATGGTGTCGTCCTTCACCTTCAGCTTGGTCAGCGCATCCAGCAACTTGCGGTCGGTGGAGTCCAGATCGACGCTGATGTCCTGCATGTAGGGCTTGGCATCCTTGTCCGGATCGTAACGGTAGATGCGGAATTTGACGGTTTCAGTAGTCATCTTGTTCAAGCCCTTAGTAGGAACGTGTCTTCAGCGCGATGGTGTCGACAGTCAGCGGTTGCAGGTTAACCGGCTTGTACTTCAGCTGGTTGCCTTCACGGCTCCACAAGGTGTGTTTCAGCCAGTTGGCATCGTCACGACCATTCGGGGTTTCCGCGGTATCCGGTGCATCGTCACGCACGTGAGCGCCACGCGATTCGGTACGGGCATTGGCCGAGATCATGGTGGCCTTGGCCACTTCGATCAGGTTTTCCAGTTCCAGAGCTTCGATGCGAGCCATGTTGAACACACTGGACTTGTCGGAAATTTCGGTCTTTTGGACCATCTTTTCCACTTCCAGAATCTTCTCAACACCCTCAGCCAGCATGTCCTTGAAGCGGAACACGCCGCAGTGAGCCTGCATGGTGCGCTGCATTGCGGAACGGGCATCGTTCACGGCCACGCCATTGGTCTGCTTGTTCAGACGTTCCACGCGCGCTACCGAACGCTCTACGTCGGCAGTCGATAGTTCCGGCAGTTCCAGCGGCTGGGTCTTGATGAAGTCGATCATCGAGTTGGCCGAGCTCTTGCCGAATACCAGCAGGTCGAGCAGGGAGTTGGTACCCAGGCGGTTGGCACCGTGCACCGAAGCACAAGCACATTCGCCGGCAGCGTAGAAGCCGTGTACCGGTTTGCCTTCCACCACGACTTCGCCGTGGTAGTTGGTGGGAATGCCACCCATCTGGTAGTGACAGGTCGGCACCACCGGGATCGGGGCCTTGATCGGGTCAACACCGGCAAACTTGATGGAGATTTCACGGATGCCCGGCAGCTTGGACATGATCACTTCGGGGTCGAGGTGAGTGATGTCCAGCAGCACGTGATCCTTGTTCGGGCCGCAACCACGGCCTTCGTTGATTTCGGTCACCATGGCACGGGATACCACGTCACGCGAAGCCAGATCCTTGGCATTCGGCGCATAGCGTTCCATGAAGCGTTCACCTGCGCTGTTGCGCAGAATGCCGCCTTCGCCACGTACACCTTCGGTAATCAGTACCCCGGCACCGGCTACGCCGGTGGGGTGGAATTGCCAGAACTCCATGTCTTCCAGCGGGATGCCGGCACGTGCGGCCATGCCCAGGCCATCACCGGTGTTGATGAAGGCATTGGTGGAAGAAGCATAAATACGACCGGCACCGCCAGTGGCAAACAGGGTGGCCTTGGCCTGGAATACCACGATTTCCGAGGTTTCCATTTCCATGGCGATCACGCCTTGCACATTGCCGTCGGCATCGCGAATCAGGTCCAGTGCCATCCATTCCACAAAGAAGTGGGTATTGGCACGGACATTGCGCTGGTACAGCGCGTGCAGCATGGCATGACCGGTACGGTCGGCGGCAGCACAGGCGCGACGCACCGGCTTTTCACCGAAGTTGGACATGTGACCACCGAACGGACGCTGGTAGATGGTGCCATCAGCGTTACGGTCGAACGGCATGCCGTAGTGTTCCAGCTCGGTCACCACCTTCGGTGCCTCGCGGCACATGAATTCGATGGCATCCTGGTCGCCCAGCCAGTCCGAACCCTTTACGGTGTCGTACATATGCCAGGTCCAGTGATCTTCCTCGGAGTTACCCAGGGAGGCGGACACACCACCTTGCGCGGCAACAGTGTGCGAGCGGGTGGGGAATACCTTGGACAGGACGGCAGTCTTCAGACCAGCTTCGGACAGTTGCAGGGCGGCACGCATGCCGGCACCACCTGCGCCAACGATTACTGCATCAAAATGACGAACAGGTACGCCCATTACAGCCCCCAGACAACTTTAACGGAATAGATGAAACAGGACACCAGCCACACGATGGTGAAGGAGTGCAGCGCCAGGCGCAGGCCGGTCGGCTTGATGTAGTCCATCCACACATCGCGAATCCCCACCCATACGTGCAGGAATACTGCCAGCAGTGTGGTCTGGGTCAGTACCTGCACCCAGGTTTGTGCGAAGAAGTCTTTCCAGCCTGCATAGCTGGACGGCATGGTCAGCAGGAACAGTGCCAGTGCTACGGTATAGATCACCATGATGGTGGCCGTCACGCGCTGCATGACCCAGTCGCGCAAACCGTAGTGAGCGCCAATGACAGAGCGGTTTACCATAGTGCTACCCCCAGAATCAGCGTCAGAGCCAGGCTCACCACCACCACAGTCTTGGCGGTAGCGCGAGCGGTTTGCAGTTCCAGACCCTTATGGATATCCAGGAACAGGAAACGGATACCGGCACAGAAGTGATGCATGTAGGCCCACAGCAAGCCGATGAGGATGATCTTCATCAGCGGGTGCGCGACTACGGCACGGTAGGTTTCAAAGGACTCTGCTGAACTGAGCGAACCATGTAGGAGGTAGATCAACAGCGGGAGGGAAAAGAAGAGCGCCACACCACTGACCCGGTGCAAGATCGAGACGATGCCCGGGATGGGCAGTCTGATCGTGGCCAGATCCAGGTGCTTCGGTCGTTGCTTCTGCATATGGCTTCCTTGGATGTATTTGAACCAAGTGGTTATCTCCGGGCCCCTGTCTGGAAGCCCGCCTGAAAGGTCCGCCCTTGTAGAAACCGGGTGGTCCCCCTCAATACTTAACATCATGCTGCCCGATGCTGCAGGGCAATATGATCTGGAAATTCTAGCAAAAATCACCCGGCTGCTGCCCGTTTTTTGCCTGACAAGCGACATTTGCATGTCGGCAGGCGACATCAGCAGCCCTTTTGCAGCAACGCCAGATCCCGACTCAGGCAATAGCGCTGCCGCCACTCCACCCGCTCGCCAACTGAGGAAACAGACAGGCGAAGCAAGCTCAACACCGGCTCCTCCAGCGCCGCCCCGGACAAGCCAAGCAAGTTGGCGTCCTCACGCGGCAACATCACGGCGCGGTACTGCTCACGACTCTCAACCACCCGCACGCCGAAGCGCTGTTGCAAGGTGGCATACACGCCCATGCCGGAGCGAAACCAGCGTGCCTCCATGCCATCAAAACGCTCGGCAGGCAGATAAGCCTCATCCAGCGCCACCGGCCTGCCCTGCCCGCGCCACAACTGGCGCACCCGGAACATCGGCGCATGCCGGCGCAACTGCAAGGCCACGGCCATGTCGTCACTGGCGTTCATGCGCGAGATGGCCAGAAACTCGCAGCTCAACCTGTCCGGCACCTCGTCAAACACGCCGGGCGACTGCAACAGCGCATTACCCCAATCGCTGAGCACCGGGGCAACAAAAGTACCCTTGCCCTGCTGCCGATACAGCAAACCGTCGGCAACCAGTTCGGTGAGCGCCTTGCGGACTGTTCCCTGGCTGACGGACATCTCATCAGCCAAGTCCCACTCACTGGGCAAGGCATCATGCTCCAACCACTCGCCTTCGGCGATACGGCGCAGTAAAAACTGCTTGATCTGCACATACAGCGGCTGTCGACGTGGGGCATTTGCAATCATGTAGTGGCTTTGTATCATCAAACAAATCAAGCGTAAAGACATGTCTTATATAAGACATAAGAGTAAAGCCAGCATATCAGAATTTCTGATGGGGATTCCAGCCCCACATGGTCTACACTCCGTGATACACTCGCTTCACACTTATAGTGCAGAGCAACATCTGCAATTTGAGACAGTCTCGGATATCTAAAGGAGAGTCCACCGATGAAAGCTCCCGTTCGCGTTGCCGTTACCGGCGCTGCTGGTCAGATTGGCTACAGCCTGCTGTTCCGTATCGCCAGTGGTGAAATGCTGGGCAAAGACCAGCCGGTCATCCTGCAACTGCTCGACCTGCCGCAAGCCCAGACCGCCGTTAAAGGCGTGATGATGGAACTGGAAGACTGTGCCTTCCCGCTGCTGGCCGGCATGGTTGCCACCGACGATCCGAACGTCGCTTTCAAGGACGCTCAAGTAGCCCTGCTGGTGGGCGCTCGTCCGCGTAGCAAAGGCATGGAACGCAAGGACCTGCTGGAAGCCAACGGCGCCATCTTCACCGTTCAGGGCAAGGCACTGAACGACCACGCTGACCGCAATGTACGCGTTCTGGTGGTTGGCAACCCGGCCAACACCAATGCCTGGATCGCCATGAAGAGCGCTCCGGACCTGAACCCGAAAAATTTCACCGCCATGTTGCGTCTGGACCACAACCGCGCCCTGTCGCAAATCGCTGCCAAGACTGGCAAGCCGGTTTCCGCCATCAAGGACCTGGCTGTATGGGGCAATCATTCCCCCACCATGTACGCCGACTACCGCTTCGCCACCATCGATGGCCAATCGGTAAAAGCCATGATCAACGACGAAGCCTGGAACCGTGACGTATTCCTGCCGACCGTTGGCAAGCGCGGTGCCGCCATCATCGAAGCACGTGGCCTGTCCTCTGCAGCTTCCGCTGCCAATGCCGCCATCGACCACATCCACGACTGGGTGCTGGGTAGCAACGGCAAGTGGGTGACCATGGGCATTCCGTCTGACGGTTCCTACGGCATTCCGGAAGGCGTGATGTACGGCTTCCCGGTTGTATGCGAAAATGGCGAATACAAGATCGTCGAAGGCTTGGAAGTGGACGAGTTCAGCCGCGAACGCATGAACTTCACCCTGGCCGAGCTGGAAGAAGAGCGCGCAGCTGTCGCTCACCTGTTTGGCTAAGCACTAGCCAGATCAGCGAAAAGCGCACCAACTGGTGCGCTTTTTGTGTTTGATCAATACTAGCAAGTACATTTGAATTTACTAATACAGACTGCCACTGGAGCAAGAGCATGATTGAAGTCGAAGTCCTGAACCAGATCGCGGCCACGATTGAAAACCTGGCCGAGCGCGCCGCCGATATTCGGGGGTATCTTTGACTACGACGGTAAAAAAGACCGTCTGGAAGAAGTAAGCCGCCTCACCGAAGACCCTGATATCTGGAACGACCCCAAGCGCGCCCAGGAACTGGGCCGCGAACGCAAGCAACTGGAAGACGTGGTACTGGTGCTGGACAGCATCAATGCCAGCATTGCCGATGGCCGTGAACTGCTGGAAATGGGCAAGAGCGAAGAGGATGACGAAACCATTCTCGCCGTGCAGTCCGACATGGAAGAAGTCGAAGCCAAAGTGGCCAAGATGGAATTCCGTCGCATGTTCCACGACCCGATGGACCCGAACAACTGCTTCCTGGACATCCAGGCTGGTGCCGGTGGCACCGAGGCGCAGGACTGGGCCGGCATGCTGTTGCGCATGTACACCCGCTATGCCGAACGCAAGGGCTTCAAGGTTGACGTGCTGGAAGTATCCGAAGGCGAAGTCGCCGGCATCAGCAGCGCCACGCTGAAGATCGAAGGCGAGTACGCCTACGGCCTGCTGCGTACCGAAGTGGGCGTACACCGCCTGGTGCGCGTGTCACCGTTCGACTCCAATGCCCGTCGCCACACCTCGTTCTCCTCGGTATTCGTGTACCCGGAAGTGGACGACAGCTTCGAAATCGACATCAACCCGGCTGATTTGCGTATCGACACCTACCGCGCCTCTGGTGCCGGTGGTCAGCACATCAACAAGACCGACTCTGCCGTACGTATCACCCACTTGCCCACCAACACCGTGGTGCAGTGCCAGAACGACCGCTCGCAGCACCGCAACCGCGATGAAGCCATGCAGATGCTGCGTGCCAAGCTGTACGAGCTGGAGCTGAAAAAGCGCAACGAGGCCAAGCAGGCCCTGGAAGACACCAAGACCGATGTGGGCTGGGGTCACCAGATCCGCTCCTACGTGTTCGACCAGTCCCGCATCAAGGACCTGCGTACCAGCCATGAAGTGGGCAATATCAAGGGCGTCATGGATGGCGACCTGGACGGCTTTATCGAAGCCAGTCTGAAACAGGGCGTGTAAACGTCCGGGCCGGCACGCACTGCCGGCCTGCATTACAGCAGCGTAAAACCTTAATTGTTGGCCGATGAGGCCTGGCGGGGGAATGGCCCCCTGCCCTTACCGCAGTAGTCAACGGAGTCATCATGTCTGAACGTGAACAAGCATCATCCCTGAGTCAGGACGAAAACCAGATCATGGCGGAACGCCGCCAGAAGCTGAAGAGCATCCGCGAAAAACGCGTCGCTTTCCCCAACGATTTCAAACGCAGCCACTTTGCCAAGGATCTTCAGGAAAAACACGCGGGTAAAGACAAGGAAGCTCTGGAAGCCGAGAAGATCGAGGTTGCCGTTGCCGGCCGCATGATGCTCAAGCGCGTCATGGGCAAGGCCAGCTTTGCCACCCTGCAGGATGGCAGCGGTCGCATTCAGGCTTACATCGCCAATGACGGTGTCGGTGAAGAAGCCCATGCCGAGTTCAAGCACTTTGACCTGGGCGACATCATCGCCATCCGCGGTGTGCTGTTCAAGACCAAGACCGGCGAACTGACGGTTCAGGCCAGCGAAGTGCGCCTGCTGTCCAAGAACATCCGTCCGCTGCCGGAAAAATTCCACGGCATGACCGATCAGGAACAAAAGTACCGTCAGCGCTACGCCGACCTGATCATGAGCGAAGAAAGCCGCACCACCTTCATCAAGCGCTCGCAGATCGTGCAGAAGATCCGCGACGTCATGGTAGGTGAAGGCTATCTGGAAGTGGAAACCCCGATGATGCACCCCATCCCGGGCGGCGCCACGGCCAAACCGTTCGTTACTCACCACAACGCGCTGGACATGCCGCTCTACCTGCGCATTGCGCCGGAACTGTACCTGAAGCGTCTGGTGGTGGGCGGTCTGGAACGTGTGTTCGAGATCAACCGCAACTTCCGTAACGAGGGGATGAGCACACGCCACAACCCCGAGTTCACCATGATCGAGTTTTACGAAGCCTACAGCGACTACCAGCGCATGATGGAGATGACCGAAAACATCATCCGTCGCTGTGCCGAAACCGTCTGCGGCAGTACCACCATCAGCTACAACGGCAAGGAAGTGGAACTGGGCAAACCGTTCGACCGCTTTACCATTGTGGGTGCCATCAAGCACTACAACCCGCAGTACACCGACGAACAACTGGCTGACGCCACCTGGGTGGCCAGCGAAATCAAGCGTCTGGGTGGCAAGCTGCCGCCGGCACCGGGCCTGGGTAGCCTGCAACTGGCGCTGTTTGAAGAATGTGCGGAAGGCCTGCTGTGGAATCCGACCTTCATCATCGACTACCCGGTGGAAGTTTCCCCGCTGGCCCGTGGTTCCGATGCTGATCCGTCCATCACCGAACGCTTCGAACTGTTCATCGTGGGCCGCGAGCACGCCAACGGTTACTCCGAGTTGAACGACCCGGAAGACCAGGCCGCCCGCTTCATGTCCCAGGTGGCCCAGAAGGACGCCGGTGACGACGAAGCCATGCACTATGACGCCGACTATATCCGCGCCATGGAATACGGCCTGCCACCGACCGGTGGTTGCGGTATCGGCATCGACCGTCTGGTAATGCTGCTGACCGATGCCCCGTCCATCCGCGACGTCATCCTATTCCCGCAGATGCGTCCGGAATAAGCCTGTCTATAAACTTGCCTTATCAATAATCAATGGCCTTGTCGCAAGACAAGGCCATTTTTTTGCCTGACTTCATAAAATATGCAGCAATAGCAATTGAGCTGCATATATCAGATACCATAAAATGCCAAGCGCATTGACATGAAGTTACATGGCAGTTGCCAGATGAATCCTGATTACCAAAACAGGGCTGCCACGCAATTTACGTAATGCAAACAATTCAACCTAGTCACCCTTTGCGAAAGTGAAGTATGCGTTCCCTGCACTTTACCTTGTCTATTTGCGCTGCAGCCCTGCTGTCTGCTCCTGTATTTGCGGCCCGCAGTTCCACCGCCCCCAGCGATATTCTGGCAGCCAATAATCAATACACGCTCTATCTGCAAAACACCAAAGTTGACTATGCCGAAACCGGTGGCAGCCATGGTGCAGCCCCGGGCCTGCTGGATACGGAAAACGGTAACGTCGGTGGTTTTGGCCTGAGTGCCAGCTCGATGTCTGACTTGTGGTTGGGCAATGACTATTTCCAATTCGATTTCAATTACAGCTCGGGCAATACCGGCTATGTCGGCTCATACCTGAATAGCAATGCCGGCTATGGCTCGCTCGTCTCCAGCAGCACTGCCGACATCTACAACTACAGCTTCCGCTATGGCAAGGGCATCAGTGTGCTCAAGCAATCGATGCTGACACCCTATGTCGAAATCGGACACCACCGCTGGGAACGTGGCCTGTCGGCAACTCAGGAAGAAACCTACAGCCACAATTACGCCGGCTTCGGTCTCTTGATGCAGACTGCACCGGTCAGCAAGCTGGTGCTGGATGCCGATCTGTTCTATGGCCGCACCTTCCAGTCCAAGATGACTACCAATCAGTACACCCTGACGGAAGCGACTCTGGGCAACTCGTCCTTCAAGCGCTACGGGGTCGGTGCCGACTATGCCTTCAGTCAGCGCTTCCATGGCAAAATCAGCTATAGCCACGAAAGCTATTCCTATGGCATCAGTGGTGTAAATAGCTATGGCTACTACGAACCGAACAGCACCACCAAGAACAGCATCTATCGCGTAGGCATCGGCTACGCATTCTAAGCCGTAAAAAAAACCGCAAGGACTGCCTCCTTGCGGTTTTTCTTGTCACCCACCTCTACGCTATCAAACCCGTACTATTCTCCCGGCAACAGCGTTCCGTTTGCCAGCAAAACAGCAAAATCCTCCGGCGGCATCGGTTTGGCCAGCAGATAACCCTGGATCAAGTCACAACCTTCCTGTTTGAGGAAGCGCCATTGGTCAATGGTTTCCACCCCTTCGGCCACTACCTGCATGTTCAGGTTCTTCGCCATGTTGATGATGGCACGGGCAATGGCTGAGTCGTCCAGATCATTCGGGATGTCGCGCACGAAGGAGCGGTCAATCTTCAGCTTGTCTGCCTTGAAGCGCTTGAGGTAGGAAAGACTGGAATAACCGGTACCAAAGTCATCAATCGACAGCTGCAGCCCCATACCCTTGATGGTATCAATGGCCTGTAGCGTGCTGGTGACATCTTCCATGATCACGCTTTCGGTCACTTCCACATCCAGCATGTCCGCAGACAGGCCATGGCTGCTGAGGGCCTTTTCCAGTACCTCGGCCAGGTCCTGCTGACGGAACTGCAAGGCAGACAGATTGATGGCCAATGACATTTTGGGCAGACCCTGGCTATGCCACAAAGCCAATTGACGGCAAGCTTCACGGATCACCCAGTTGCCGATCTGCACGATGAAACCGCGCTCCTCGGCCACTTCGATAAAGCGCGCCGGTCCCAGAATGCCCAGTGAGGGGTGATTCCAGCGGATCAAGGCCTCGGCACCGGTAATGCGTCCATCAGCCATGGCCACCTGCGGCTGGTAATGCAGAATGAATTCATTGCGCTCCAGCGCAAAGCGCAGCTGGCTTTCAATCGCCAGAATCTCGCGGGCGCGGGCGTTGAGGTCGGCAGTGTAGAACTTGTAGCTGTTACGGCCGGACGACTTGGCGTGATACATCGCCGCATCGGCATTACGCACCAGGGTTTCAAAATCGCGGCCATCATCCGGATACACACTGATACCGATGGATGGCGTGATAGTAATGGTGTGGTTGTGCAACTCGATCGAGGCACCAAACGATTCACGAATGCGTTCGGCAGCCAGCGCGGCTTCGCTGGGGTCGGAAATGGCCGGCAGCAGGATGATGAATTCGTCACCACCCTGACGTGCCACCGTCTCGCCCGCCGCCAGGGAGGACTTGATGCGGTCGGCAGCCACTTGCAACAGGATGTCGCCGGCGGAATGGCCCAGCGACTCATTCACTGTCTTGAAGCGGTCCAGGTCCAGCAGCAGCAAGGCCATCTGCTCGTTATCGCGGCAAGCATTATGAATGGCCAGCTCCACACGGTCGTGCATATGGGCGCGGTTGGGCAGGCTGGTGAGCACGTCAAAGTGCGCCAGGAACTGGATGCGCTCATCCGCCGCCTTGCGTTCAGTCAGATCGCTGAAAATGGCCACATAGTGCGTGATTTCCGACAAGGGATTACGCACCGCATTGATGGCCAGCCATTCCGGATAGATTTCGCCGTTCTTGCGGCGGTTCCAGATTTCCCCCTGCCAGGAGCCCTGATTGTCGATTGCCTGCCACATACCGGCATAGAACACCTCATCATGCCGCCCGGATGACAGGATGCTGGTTTTCTGTCCCAGTACTTCCTGCTGGGAGTAACCGGTAATTTCGGTAAAGGCCTTGTTGACGCTGCGAATGCGCTTTTCGCTGTCGGTAATCATGATGCCTTCCACGGTGTTCTCGAACACCTTGGCCGCCAGTTGCACCCGCTCTTCTGCCGCGCGCTTTTCAGAAATGTCGCGCACCATGCGCCATACCGCGTTGATACGGCCAAAGGCATCACGCATGGCCACGGTCTTGACGCTGACCGGCACATGATTGCCAAAGCGGTTCATGTATACCGCTTCGAACTCGTCGCAATAACCGAACCGCAGTACCTTGTTGTCCAGATTGAAGCGCTCCAGCGCCTCGCTCTCCTGCCCCACCAGCGACCAGAAGTTCTGCTGCTTGAGCTGGTCCAGGTTGTAGCACATCAGATTGAGGAAGGCCGGGTTGGCATCCATCACCTGGCCATCCAGCGAACTGATGACGATACCGTCCAGGTTGGACCAGAACAATTCGCGATATTTGTTTTCCGAACGGCGCAGCGCATCTTCCACCTCGCGGCGGCGGGCAATGTCCGCCTCCAGTGCCAGGGTCTTGGCGCGCAATTCGTCAATCAGACGCTTGAGTTCGGAGCGGGTCCATTCCAGATGCTTGCCCAGCTTGCCGATTTCATCACGCCTTGCCCAGTAGAAAGGCGACTCCAACTTCAGTTCTGCCAGTTGGGTAGCCTGTTCGGTAAGGCTATGCATCGGTCGCAGAAAGCGCGAATGCAGAATGCTCATAATCAGCAAGATGGACAGCACCAGCTGGGCTACCAGAATCAGCAGGATGTTCTTCACCTGATTGTGCAGGGCATTGGCCAGATGTTCGGTGTCGAACTCCAGCGTCACCTGGCCGATTTCCTCACCCCGGTAAATCACCGGCTTCTGCACGAAGGACACGCCGCCCACACGACGTTCGCTACGTAGTGCCGACAGGAAAACCTGGTTGGACTGGGTATCGGTCACCCGGATGGAAACCACCCGCGCGTCTTCCATCACAGAAGAAATCAGCGGGCTGCCAGCTTGACGACTCAGGTTCCACAACGGTTCCTGCATCCCCAGCGCCACGATGTCCAGCAGGCGCTTCTCGTCGGTCTCCAGCTGGGCCGTCAGATTGTCCCGCTGAATATTGATACTCAGATAGCTGATGATGGAGGCGGGAATGAGCAAGCCGAGTACCACCGCGATCATGAAGACCGCGCGGAGCGAGAGGCTTGAGGTCACTGGGTTCTTTTCTTCTTGGGATGCCATCGGTATTGGAGGTCAAAATGCGTTAATGGCGCGGAATATTCCGCTATCAAAATTCGGTGCTTCAATTATTGTGCAATGCGGGCAGTGAGGACTGTCCGCATGATAAGGCAGACATTACTCAGTTATAAGCGATTTTTTTATGCAAATGACAGTTTCTACAACGAAAGAGACTGCCAGCAGGCCAATTTGCCATGCCCATGGCAGCAGCCTACAATCCACCCCATTCAGAATTACCCGGAATTGCCTCTGATGTCACACATGCAATATGACACCCTTATTTCAGCGCGCTGGATCATAACCGTTGAACAGGACGGCGAAGTACTGGAAAACCATGCCATTGCCATCAAAGATGGCAGGATAGCCCAGATCCTGCCGAGCGCCCAGTGCGCCAGTCTGCAGGCCGCAGAAAGAATCGACCTTGGCAACCACGTGCTGATGCCGGGCCTGATCAACCTGCATGGTCACTCCGCCATGACCCTGCTGCGCGGACTGGCTGACGACAAGGCACTGATGGACTGGCTGAACAACCACATCTGGCCTGCCGAAGGTAAGCATGTGCGTGATGACTTCGTGTTCGATGGTGCCAGCCTGGCCATGGCTGAAATGATTCGCGGTGGCACCACCACCATCAACGACATGTACTTCTACCATGCTGCCATGGCCCGTGCCGGTGTGGCCTCCGGCATGCGTACCTTTGTTGGCTGTTCCATTCTGGAGTTCCCCACCAATTACGGCAGCAATGCAGATGAATACATCAGCAAGGGCATGGAAGAACGCAAGGCCTTCCTGGGCGAAGAGCTGATTACCTTCACCCTGGCTCCGCATGCGCCTTATACCGTATCCGACAGCACCTTCCGCCAGGTGGTGGAGCTGGCCGAACGCGAAGACATGCTGATTCACTGCCACATCCACGAAACCGCCGACGAAGTGGCCGGCAGCGTGACGGAACACCAGCAACGTCCGCTGGCCCGTCTGGCCAAACTGGGCCTGCTGTCGCCGCGGCTGATTGCCGCGCACATGGTGCATCTGGACAGCGCAGAAATTGAAGCCGCCGCCCGTCATGGCATTTCCATTGCCCACAACCCGGCGTCCAATATGAAGCTGGCCTCCGGCATTGCCCCGGTACCTGCCTTGCTGGCTGCAGGCGTGAACGTGGGCATCGGCACCGATGGCGCGGCCTCCAACAACAAGCTGGACATGCTGGCCGAAACCCGTCTGGCCGCCCTGCTGGCCAAGGTGGGCACGCTGGACCCGACCGCAGTGCCGGCAGCCACCGCCATCCGCATGGCCACGCTCAATGGTGCCAAGGCACTGGGCATTGCCGACAAGGTGGGTTCGGTCAAGGTAGGCAAGCAGGCAGACCTGATCGCCATCGATCTGTCGGCACTGGAAACCGCTCCGGCATTCGATCCGGTATCCCATGTGGTGTATGCGGCGGGCCGAGAACAGGTCAGCCATGTATGGGTCAAGGGCCGCGCCCTGCTCACACAGCGTCAACTGACCACCTTGGATGAAACCGCACTCAAGACGCGCGGCGAAGAGTGGCGCAACCGTATTCTGGCGAGGTAAGCAATGAGCAATGTAGACGATCTGGAAATCGACAAATTCAGCCAGCTAGCGCACAAGTGGTGGGACAAGGACAGCGAATTCAAGCCGCTGCATGAAATCAACCCGCTACGCCTGGATTACATTGATGACTTTGCCGGCATCAAGGACCTGAAAGTCCTGGACGTGGGCTGTGGCGGCGGCATTCTGGCCGAGAGCATGGCACAGCGCGGCGCGCAGGTGACCGGCATCGACCTGGCCAAGAAATCCTTGAAAGTGGCCCAGCTGCACAGTCTGGAATCCGGTGTCAACGTCGAGTACCGCTGCATTGCGGTGGAAGACCTGGCCGAGGAAGCCGCTGGCAGCTTTGATGTGGTGACCTGCATGGAGATGCTGGAGCACGTGCCGGATCCGGAAAGCGTGGTGCGCAGCTGCGCCCGTCTGGTAAAGCCGGGTGGCTGGGTGTTTTTCTCCACCCTCAACCGCAATGCCAAGGCCTACCTGCTCGCGGTAGTCGGTGCAGAGTACGTGCTGAACATGCTGCCGCGCGGCACCCACGAATATGCCCGCTTCCTCAAGCCGTCCGAGCTGTCACGCATGGCACGCAATGCCGGGCTGGAAATCAGCAACGTCAGCGGCATGAGCTACAACCCGCTCACCCGGATTTATGCACTGGGGGATGACACTCAGGTCAACTACCTGATGGCGACGCGCCGCGCAGTCCTGTAAGCACGGCCACCCTCAGCCTGCCCCTGTCCTGCTTGATGCCGGCCAGGGGTTTTCTTTTTCCAGCAGCCGCACAAATAAAAAAAGGCCTTCGCCACAGCGAAGGCCCCCAATCATCCCCCGGTCCAGGACCGGTAAACAACCCGCTAGATTGTGAGAACACACACTGCCACACACACGCAGCACTGCTGGCCTCAGTGCGAGTTTGAAAGCCCCATTCCTCGTGTCAGTGATTTTCAAACAAGCGTTCGAATAATAAAACCAAATCAGAAATCATTACAAGGAATTTCCCTGAAGTCCGTCAGATCCATCAACAAAATGCAACAGTAAATTCCTTACACTCCCACTATGCGCAACAGACTGACTGCCAGACAATTCCACATTCCAATTGCCGAGTCAGCCAATATATATGAAAATAATAATATTCGATAATGGAGACACTGATGACGTTCAAGGCCAACGATTCGCTCACCGAGCAAATCGCCCAATACCTCGGTAAAAAGATCATCCAGGGTGAAATGGCACCGGGTGAACGGATTCAGGAGTTGCGCATTGCCGCCGAACTGGAAGTCAGCCGTGGCTCGGTACGAGAAGCCCTGCTGATTCTGCAACGCCGCCATCTGGTGGAAATCTACCCGCGGCGTGGTGCCATGGTATCCAGCATTTCCAGCACCGACGTGCGCGACTTTTTCGAACTGTGGTTCATGCTGCTGGACCGGGTGGTGTGCAATCTGGCCAGCAACTGGAAAAACGACGATCTGGCCCGTTTTTTCGAACTGATGTCCACGCTGGACGAATGCCATCGCAAGGATGACATGCCCGCCTATTTCGACTGCGGCGTGGAATTTCTGCGGGCACTGTACGATTTTTCCAGCAATCGCTACATGAGTGCGGCGCTGCAGGATCTGCTGCCACTCACCCAGCGCTGCCTGTATGCCATCCTGCGCGCCGGTCGCTCGCAGATGGATCGCACCCAGCAATTCCTGAATGACTTGCTCAAGACCATCATTGCCCGTGACACCACCCGCCTGCGCATCATGGTGGCGGAATTCGGTCAGGACTACAGCAAGCTGGCACAACAATCGGCAGCAGCCTTGGCCGGTAACAGCCACTAGCCTGCTACTCCCTATAAAAAAGGCCGCAATGATTGCGGCCTTTTTTTACCTCACGCCCTGAGCAAGGACATGTGCAAGCAGACTCAGCCCACGATGCGCTGATAGTCGACAAAGGCATACTGCAGCCCCTTGTCGCTGGTGAAACTGCTACGCGCCACTTCCTGCCAGTCGGCAGCACTGACCTCCGGGAAATAAGCGTCGCCATCAAAGGCTGCGTCAATCTCGGTCAGGCGCAAACAATCCGCTACCGCCATCGCCTGACGGTACAAATCGGCACCACCAATCAGGCAGACTTCCGCCACGCCCTCGGCCATGGCCAGCGCCTGCTCCAGCGAATGGGCCACTTCCACGCCTTCGGCCTGCCAGTCTGACTGGCGGGTGATGACGATATTGCGCCGCCCCGGCAAGGGACGGCCGATCGAATCGTAGGTTTTACGGCCCATCAGCACCGGTTTGCCCAAGGTGACCGCCTTGAAGTGCTTGAGGTCTTCCGGCAAATGCCAGGGCAAGGTGTTGTTGATGCCGATCACGCCATTGCGGGCCTTGGCCGCCACCAGCGTCAGTACAGGCTTGCTCATACGGCCACCGCTCCCTTGATGTGCGGATGCGGGTCGTAAGCTTCCAGTGTGAAATCATCAAAGGTGAAGGCAAACAGGTCGGTCACAGCCGGGTTGATCTTCATCTGCGGCAGCGGGCGCGGTTCGCGGCTCAGTTGCAGACGGGTCTGCTCCAGGTGATTGCTGTACAGGTGGGCATCACCCAGCGTATGCACGAAATCACCAGGCTTGAGGCCGCACACTTGTGCCACCATCATGGTGAGCAGGGCATAGGAGGCAATATTGAACGGCACGCCCAGGAAAATATCTGCCGAGCGCTGATACAGCTGGCAGGACAACTTGCCGTCCGCCACATAGAACTGGAACAGACTGTGGCAAGGCGGCAGCGCCATTTCGTCCACCAGCGCCGGGTTCCAGGCCGACACAATCAAACGGCGCGAATCGGGATTGCGCTTGATCATCTCCACCACATTGCTGATCTGGTCGATATGGCGGCCATCAGGTGCCGGCCAGCTACGCCACTGATAGCCATACACCGGGCCCAGATCACCGTTCTCATCTGCCCATTCATCCCAGATCGACACCCCGTTTTCCTTCAGATAACGGATATTGGTGTCACCAGTGAGAAACCACAGCAACTCGTGAATGATGGAGCGCAGATGACATTTCTTGGTGGTGATCAGCGGAAAACCCTGCTGCAGATCAAAGCGCATCTGATAGCCGAACACCGAGCGGGTGCCGGTGCCGGTGCGGTCGGACTTGTCATGGCCATGTTCCAGCACATGGCGCATCAGATCGAGGTACTGTTGCATGCTGCCATCCATCAAGATTAATCGGCAGATTGTACCTTAGCCTGCCCTACAGCACAGCCCTTCCTACCGGCAACACCAATAACCACAAGCTAAAAGAGGCTGGCCTGCCGCCCCCGGCATACGCTACCATCCGCTTTAAAATACAACGTCAGAAAACAGGGGCTAAATGGCAGAAGATTCCGATCTCGAACGGACCGAACCCGCGTCAGCCAAACGGCTGCAAACCGCGCGGGATGATGGCAATATTCCGCGCTCGCGGGAATTGTCCACCTTCGCCGTCACCATGACCGGAGTTGCCCTGCTAATGGCACAGGGGGGCAAGCTTGGCACGTCCATGATGGTGATGATGAAACAGCTGCTGATATTCGATCAGCACACCGTGCAGCAAGCCGAACCGGCCATCATCCGCTTCAAGGAAGCAATGTTCGGCATGCTGTGGCAGTTGCTGCCCATTTTCGGGGGGCTTGCCATCGTTGCCGTGGCCACGCCCATCCTGATCGGCGGCTGGAACTTCACCCTGGCCCCGCTGGAACCCAAGCTGACCAAGCTGAACCCGGCCAGCGGCATCAAGCGCATCTTCTCTCTCAACGCCGCTACCGAAGGCCTGAAAGCCATTCTCAAAAGCATGCTGATTGGCGGCGTGGCCGTGTGGATCATCTGGCGCGAGCGCACCGACATCCTTGGCCTGCTATCCATGCCACTGGAAGCCGGCATCCTGAAGATGACCGACATGCTGATCACCACCTTTTTCATTGTCACCGCTGCCATGCTGATGCTGGTGGTGATCGACGTGCCCTTCCAGCTGTGGAACTACCATAAGCAGCTGCGCATGACCAAGGAAGAGATCAAGCAGGAATACAAGGAAATGGAAGGTTCGCCCGAGGTCAAGGGCCGTATCCGCCAGCTGCAGCGCGAGGCGGCCCGCAAGCGCATGATGCAGGAAATTCCCAAGGCCAACGTCATCGTGACCAACCCTACCCACTATGCAGTGGCACTGAAGTACGAAGAAGGCATGCAGGCACCGGAAATCGTGGCCATGGGCACACTGAAGCTGGCGGAAAAGATCATCGCCACCGGCAAGGAACACAAGGTCACTGTGATGCGCTCGCCCAGTTTTGCCCGGGCGCTGTATTTCCATGGCGAATTGGGCCGGGAAATCCCCGCCAGGCTGTATACTGCCGCAGCGCAGATCCTGGCCTACGTCTACCAGTTGCGCGCCTACGAGTACAATGGCGGCCTGGCACCGGTCTACCCTGACCAGTTGGAAGTCCCCGCCGACCTTGACCCGGAAAGCAAACGCCAGCAAGATGCGGCCCCGAAAGCGAGACCATAATTCCGGATGGATAATTTCCTCACCCAGTTGAAGCAGTTCAACGTCACCAAGCTGGCCGGCCCGATACTCATCATCCTCATTCTGTCGATGATGGTATTGCCGTTGCCGCCGGTGCTGCTGGACATGTTCTTTACCTTCAACATTGCGGTGTCGGTGATTGTGCTGCTAGTGGGCATCAATGTGCGCAAGCCGCTGGATTTTTCATCCTTTCCGTCTGTGCTACTGGTTACCACCCTGCTGCGGCTATCGCTGAACGTGGCCTCCAGCCGGGTGATCCTGCTGGAAGGCCATAGCGGCCCGGATGCCGCCGGCAAGGTAATTGAATCCTTTGCCCACTTCCTGATCGGCGACAACGTTGCCATCGGTATCGTGGTCTTCGTCATCATCACCATCATCAACTTCGTGGTGATTACCAAGGGTGCCGGCCGGATTGCCGAAGTGTCCGCACGTTTCACCCTGGATGCCATGCCCGGCAAGCAGATGGCAATCGACGCCGACCTCAACGCCGGCCTGATCGGCGAGGATGACGCCCGCAAGCGCCGCGCCACCATTGCCGAGGAAGCCAACTTCTTCGGTTCCATGGACGGTGCCTCCAAATTCGTGCGTGGCGATGCCATGGCCGGCATCATGATCATCGTGATCAATATCGTCGGTGGCCTGATCGTGGGTGTGGTCCAGCACGATCTGGATGCCGGCACCGCCGCCAAGACCTACACCCTGCTTACCATCGGTGACGGCCTGGTCGCACAAATCCCTGCGCTGATCATCTCCACCGCGGCCGGTATCGTGGTGTCGCGCGTGGGTACCGACAAGGACATGTCGGAGCAGTTTTTCGGCCAGCTGTTTGCCAAACCGCAAGTGCTGTATATCACCTCAGCCGTCATCGGCATGATCGGCCTGATTCCCAACATGCCACACCTTTCTTTCCTGCTGATTGCCAGCCTGTTGGGTTTTCTGGGCTGGACCATGGACAAGAAGGAAAAAGCCGCAGCCGAGCAAGCCAGCCAGCAGCAGGCGCAGGCCGCCGCGCCGCCCGACCAGCCCATGGCCGAGGTCAGCTGGAACGACGTGCAGCATGTGGACGCACTGGGCCTGGAAGTGGGTTACCGGCTGATTCCGCTGGTGGACCGCACCCAGGACGGCGAACTGCTGCGTCGCATTCGCGGCATTCGCAAAAAGATTGCCCAGGAACTGGGCTTTCTGGTACCCGCCGTACACATTCGCGACAATCTGGAAATCAAGCCCAATGCCTACCGCATCCTGCTCAAAGGTGTGGAAATCGGTCAGGGCGAGGCCTATATCGGCCAGTATCTGGCCATCAACCCCGGTCGGGTAAACGGCACCATGCCGGGTACGCCCACCACCGATCCGGCCTTTGGCCTGCCCGCGGTATGGATAGATGCTGCCCGGCGCGAAGAAGCCCAGCAGATGGGCTATACCGTGGTGGACTCCAGCACCGTGGTGGCCACCCATATTTCCAATCTGCTGCAAACCCACGCCGCCGAACTACTGGGCCGCGAAGAAGTGCAGGCACTGATAGACCACCAGGCCAAGGAATCACCCAAGCTGGTGGAAGACCTGGTCCCCAAGGTGGTGCCTATCGGCATTCTGCAAAAAGTACTGCAGCAGCTGCTGACCGACGGCATTCACATCCGCGATTTCCGCACCATCCTGGAAACCCTGGCCGATCATATCAGCACCACCCAGGATGTGGACGACCTGACCTCCTCGGTGCGTACCGCACTGGCACGGGTGATCGTGCAGCAGCTGTTCCCCGGAGAAACCGAACTGCCGCTGATGACGCTGGACCCGGCACTGGAAAACGTGCTGTCGCAGGCGGTCAACTCCAAAACTGGCGGCGGCCTGGAACCCGGTCTGGCAGAAAACCTGCTATCGAGCGCAGCACAACAGGCCGAGCAGGTGGAAATTCAGGGTTACAATCCGGTATTGCTGACACCACCGGGTTTAAGGCCGCTTCTGGCACGATTCTTGAGAAGAGCACTCCCACAACTGCGTGTGATCTCGCATAATGAAGTACCTGACAATAAATCCATTCGTATAATTGCGGTAATTGGGGGAAGCAAGGGCTGATAGCAAATGGTGGTAAAAAAATTCTTCGGAAAAACCACACGTGATGCACTCAGACAGGTCCGCGAGGAACTGGGTGCCGACGCCCTCATCTTGTCCAATCGCCCGACAATGGGGGGCGGTGTAGAGATCATGGCCGTGGCGGATGCAGATGTCGCCAACCTGGCCACCAATCTGTCCACCCCAGGCAGCAAGCACCCGGCCCGCAATGCGCCGGCGGTGAGCCGTCCGGTTGCGCCACCGACGCCGGCTGCGGGCGCGACCAACCGCGCCATTGCCCGTACCTATGCCATGCCGGTGGAGCCGCTGGAGAGCCCGGCCCCACCGCGCATCGACAGCCCCCCGCCACGCCCGCAGCAGCGCATCGAGCCATCACTGGCAGATGGTACGCCAGTCAGCTTCAACGTCAGCCCGCAGACACCACCCTCACGTCCTGCCCCTGCTCCGGCCAGCATGGTGCCGGAGTCACTGGTCAAGATGCAGACCGTGGCAGCCGGTCCAGCCAGCAACGGCCATGCAACGCCGCCACGCAACAAACCGGCTCCGACTGAAGAAGAGCCGGAAGTCATGGCGCAGGAACTCAAGCAGATCGGTGATGAAATCAAGCTGCTGCGCAGCCTGCTGCAAAGCCAGCTGGCCAGCTTTGCCTGGTCGGACATGGAAGGCAAGACCCCCAACCGCATCGAGCTGTTCAAGCATCTGCTGGCCATGGGTTTCTCTGCCAACCTGATCCGCCAGCTGATTGAAAAAATGCCAGCCCAGTACGAAGGCGACATCGCCATCAAATGGGCACGTTCGGCGTTGATGCACAACCTGAAATGTGCCGACGCCAACCATGACATCATGGACAAGGGTGGTGTGTATGCGCTGGTCGGCCCCACCGGCGTGGGCAAGACCACCACGGTGGCCAAGTTGGCCGCCCATGCCACCATGCGCTTTGGTGCACAGCATGTGGCGCTGATCACCACCGACAGCTACCGGATTGGTGCGCAGGACCAGTTACGCATCTACGGCAAGATTCTGGGTATCCCGGTGTTCTCCATCCAGAACGAAGGCGATCTGCAACTGACCCTGGCCGACCTGTCCAATCGCCATCTGGTGTTTATCGACACCGTCGGCATGAGCCAGCGCGACGCACGCGTCACCGGCCAGATCGAAATGTTCCGCGGTGCTGGCCGTCAGGTGGAACGCCTGCTGCTGCTGGCTGCCAATGCCGACGGCCACACACTGGAAGACGTGGTGCGCCACTACCGTGGCAATGGCCTGGCCGGCTGCATCCTGTCCAAGATCGACGAAGCCGTCAGCATGGGGCCCAGCATGGATGTCATCATCCGCAACCGCCTCAAGCTGTTTTACATCACCAATGGCCAGCGCGTACCTGAAGACCTGCATTCAGCCAATGCAGCCTTCCTGGTTGACCGGGCCTTGCGCGCACCACAGCCAGGCTCGCCGTTCAGCCTGCAGGGTGATGAGCTGTCCATCCTGAACTCCGCACAGGCCAGCTGGCAATGAACAGCGCCCTACAGGATCAGGCCGCCAGTCTGCGCCGGCTGACAGCCAAGGCCGGCAGGGCGCCCAGCTTTGCCTTCATCGGCTCGGACAAAGCTGGTGCCAGCACCCTGGTGACCGAGCTGTCGCTGGGACTGGCTTATGCCGGCCATCGCCCGCTGGTGGTGGACTGCAGCCTGGGTCAGGTGCAGGCACGCAGGCTGGGCACCCCTACCACCGCCACGCTGGAAAGCCAGATGGTCAGCGTAGGCGGACTGGACGAAATGATGACCACCTCGCGCCAGGGTATTCAGCTGATCAACCTGTATGCCCGGCCAGAAGAACGCGCACTGTTTTCCGCCCAGCTCTGGCTGCGTCTGGGCAGCGAATTTGCCGCCTTGGAACGGGACAGCAGCGTGCTGATGATAGACGTGCCTGTTACCGCCACCGATCCTGTCCCGGCCAGCGTGGCGGACAATCTGATACTGGTGATCAGCCCGGCGGCTGACTCCATGACCACTGCCTATGCCAACATCAAGCGCCTGTCCAGTGGCTTTGGCCGGCAGCGCTTCAATGTTCTGGTCAACCGGGTGCGCCATCTGGAAGAAGCACGCGATTTGTTCAACCGACTGGCTGCAGTCACCAGCGAGTTTCTCAGTGTCTCGCTGCGCTGGGTCGGCTTCGTTCCTGCCGACAATGCAGTGCGCCGCAGCCAGGCCCTGCGCCGCCCGCTGATGGAGGCCTTTCCCGACAGTGAAGCCGCGGCAGCCTTTGCCCAGTTGGCTGCGGTACTACCCCAATGGGACAGCCCGGAAACCGAACGTAACGATACTGGCTTCATGGACATGCTGATCGCCACCTCGCGCGACTGGGCCGAGGCTGATGGAGCAAAACGACGATGACATTACCGTCCCTACGCCGCAAAGGCTATGCCGGTGCAGTCTCGCAACCGGAAATCGACGTACAGAAACACCTGCCGCTGGTGAAAAAACTGGCCGGCATGCTGATGGCCCGTCTGCCCGCCTCGGTGGAAATGGATGATCTGGTCCAGGTAGGCATCATCGGCCTGATCGATGCCGCCCGCCAGTTCGATCCCCTGCAGGGAGTGCAGTTTGAAACCTTTGCCAGCCAGCGCATACGTGGAGCCATGCTGGACGAGCTGCGCCGTGAAGACTGGCTGCCGCGCCAAGCACGCCGCCAGGCCCGCCAGATCGAAGACAGCATCAACAAGCTGGAACAACAGCTGGGCCGCGCGCCGCTAGAGTCGGAAATCGCCGCCACTCTGGGCGTGGAACTGGATGACTATCAAAGCATGCTGGGCGACTGCAAAGGCCTGAGCCTGGTGCACTTTGAAGACTTTTCCGATGGCGAAGGCGAAACCCTGAACGACGCCATTGCCAATATCGAAGACAGCAATGCGCCCAATCCGCTACAAGTGCTGGCCGATGGCGATTTCCGCCAGGCACTGGTGGATGCCATCAAGACCCTGCCGGAACGCGACCAACTGGTAATGGCGCTGTATTACGAGCAGGAACTGAACCTGAAGGAAATCGGTGCCGTACTGGAAGTGTCGGAATCCCGCGTTTGCCAGCTACACACCCAGGCCATTGCCCGCATCAGGGCCAAGATGAAGGAATGGCTGTAAAGCCACCGGCCTGCCCGGATAACGATAACGGAATCAAGCGTGGACAAGATCAGCATCATCGCCATTGTCATGGGTCTGACAGCCATCATTGCAGGCCAGGCCATCGAAGGGGGCAATATCGGCTCCCTGCTGCAACTGACTGCCTTCATGATTGTGATTGGCGGCACCATGAGCGCCGTCATGCTGCAAAGCACACCCAAGCAGTTTGTTGCCGGCATGCGCATGATCAAGTGGATTTTCCAGCCGCCGCCACAGGACAATGAACGGCTGATCCGCGAAGTGGTGAACTGGAGCCAGACCGCGCGGCGCGGCGGCTTGCTGTCACTGGAAGGCTATGTCACCCAGCAAAAGGATCCGTTCACTAAAAAGGCCCTGCAAATGGTGGTGGATGGTGCCGAACCCGATGTGCTGCGCGGCGTGATGGAAGTGGAAATCGGCATGTTCGAGCATGCGCGCAAACAAGCTGCACGGGTGTGGGAATCCGCCGGTGGCTATGCCCCCACCATGGGTATTCTGGGTGCGGTACTGGGCCTGATTCACGTGATGGAAAACCTGTCCGACCCCTCCAAGCTGGGTGCCGGCATTGCCGTGGCATTCGTGGCCACCGTGTATGGCGTAGGCTCGGCCAACCTGTTTTTCCTGCCGGTGGCCAACAAGCTCAAGCATCTGGTGGCGGTTGAAATCGCCCTCAAGGAAATGGTGGTGGAAGGCCTGGTGGCGATTGCCAACGGTGAGAACCCGCGCATCATTGAAAGCCGCTTGCGCAGCTTCCAGGCGATGCACGAGTAAGCGTCAGAACGGTAAATCTTCCGGCGGCAACAAACGCAGGCTGCTGCCTGCTGCCGGTTTTTTCAGGTAGGCATCCAACAGTTTGTAGGTATCGATATCAAAGCTGGGCCTGCCTTGCAAGCCAGCCTCGCCCACCTTGCGCGAGCCCAGATAGCACCAGCGGTCAAACACATGCTCGATGGCCGCACCAGTCACCTCATCACTTTCCACCACTGCTAGCGGGCCGGGATATTCCCACGCCTTCACCCGGATACGCGCCAGCGCCTGCATCAGCCGCATATTGTGCGAAGGAGCCGGCTCCCGCCCCACGCAAGCACCGCGGCAACGTCCACCCTTTAGCGCCATGCATCCCGCACCCTTGCGACTGGTTACTGCTTCCACCCCCAGTACGGACTGACACAAACTGTTGCCACTGGCAATCTCGGCCAGTACCTTGCGCGCTTCCTTCGGGCTACGGAACAAGCCGTACAAGTCTGCCGTACGGCTGAAATCCAGCTGATCGGCATGCACGATGACCGGTAGCACAAACTCACCCTGGCTGTGATCCAGCTGAATGGAACAGACTTCGCTGAGCAGACGGCTGCGATGATTGTAAAAAGGCTTCAGTTGACGCAGCAACTGCTGCTCCAGCAGCGCAGCCCCTAGCTCGCCAATGGTTTCCTGGCAGCTGATACGCCGGACCGGGCGCTGGATGGCCGGTTCCTTGCCATACTTTCCATCCTGCGCCAGTTGCGACACCACCTTGCCACGTACATTGCTGGCCCGGCCCACATACAGGGCCTGTTCGTCTTCACCCCAAATGGTGTACACCCCGGGTAGATCGGGCAGGTCGTCCACCAGCGCGGCATCCACTCCTGGCGGCAGTTCGGGTTGAGCCATCACATGACGGATAGCCTCCTGCACTACTTCTTCCCCCAGCTCGACACAGGCCGACTGCAAGAATAGCTGCAAGGCTTCGGCATCGGCCATCGCCCGGTGCCGCTCGGCCAACTGCAAGCCATGGCGCTGGATGATGCTATCCAGATTGTGCTTGAAGTGTTGGGGGTAAAGACGCCGCGACAACTTGACCGTACACAGCGTAGCGTTTTGCAAACGCAAGCCGACGCGGCGGAATTCATTGCGCAAAAAGCCATAGTCAAAACGGACGTTATGCGCCAGCAGCAAACGCCCCTGCAGCATGGGCAGCAGTTGTGCGGCGATGACGGAGAACGGGTCGGCATCCTGCACCATAGCGTTGCTGATGCCGGTCATGTTCTCGATGAAGGGCGGAATCGGCTGCAAGGGATTGACCAGTGTCTGGTAGCGCTGCAGTTGCTCGCCATCCAGCAGGATGAGACCGATTTCGGTAATGCGATCGCGGCCGATATGGCCGCCGGTGGTTTCCAGGTCGACAATGGCCCAGGGAATATCAAACAGCATGCAATCTCGTCGGAAAATTCATCAAAGGTCGGCCAGCCCGGAAGACAAGCTGCGCCATGGCAGGCAAACGCGCATCTTACACCGTGCCACCAGCTTTGCCGATGCAGCCATTCCGGTATTGCTGTGCCGCCTGCAACAGTAGCCCCCAGCAGGTATACTAGGCTGCCGAAAAAAATAGTGCAAAAGTGTTGACACCAAAAATCCGTATCTGTATAGTTCGCCCTCTCGAAAGACAAAACGTTTTTTGAGACAGTGCACCCGTAGCTCAGTTGGATAGAGTATTTGGCTACGAACCAAAGGGTCGGGCGTTCGAATCGCTCCGGGTGCACCACTACAGCGTCCCTATAGTTTAGCGGTTAGAACACCGCCCTTTCACGGCGGTAGCCGGGGTTCGATTCCCCGTGGGGACGCCAGCTTTGCACCCGTAGCTCAGTTGGATAGAGTATTTGGCTACGAACCAAAGGGTCGGGCGTTCGAATCGCTCCGGGTGCACCAAAGTCCCTATAGTTTAGCGGTTAGAACACCGCCCTTTCACGGCGGTAGCCGGGGTTCGATTCC
>NZ_JASLFG010000046.1:0-14490 GCF_030150775.1 Aquitalea sp. | reverse complement strand
CACACCTATCGGTTATTCTGTTTTTTAAAGAGCGGTGCAGGTCGCTGCGTTTCGTTTCCGTCGCTGCGTTGTCTGCTGAGGAGGCGAACTATACCGCCACGCCCTACCCTCGTCAACACTTTGTGCGAAGAAATCTGCAGGTTTTGCCAAAATTCCGTCGCACAGACCGCTAAGTCACTGAACGGTAATGCTTTATGAAATTCGGGTTTCATGACTATTTTGCTGCGGGTGCACAGGCAGCGGTGCACCGCAGTCCAGCCCGCTACCGATCAACGGGGAAAACTGGCGCAAAAAGCTGGTCAGCGCACTGCCACCGGCAGCAAAAAGCCCGGCGGGGCCGGGCTTGGTGACTTCCATATATATGCAAGCGCGTATTCAGCGCTGCTTCAGCTTGGCAAACGCGGCAGCCATCGCCGACTCGCCGGCAGGCTGCTGCGTACGACCTTGTGACGGGCGGTTGCGCTGCTCTCCTGCAGGGCGGGCATTGTCGGAACGGCCAGTACGGCTGCTTGCTCCCACTTCATCACTCATGCGCATGGTCAGGGCAATGCGCTTGCGCGCCACATCCACTTCCAGCACTTTCACCTTGACCACATCACCAGCCTTGACCACCTTGCGCGGGTCGTCGATGAATTTGCTGGACAGTGCGGAAATATGGACCAGGCCATCCTGATGCACGCCGATATCAACAAAGGCACCAAAGTTGGCCACATTGGTGACTACACCCTCTAACACCATGCCGGGCTGCAGATGCTTGATGTCCTCGATGCCATCCTGGAAGGTGGCGGTCTTGAACTCCGGCCGCGGATCGCGGCCAGGCTTGTCCAGCTCCTTAAGGATATCCATCACCGTGGGCAGGCCGAAGCGCTCATCGGTATAGTCCGTTGCCTTGACTGCTTTTAGCGCGACAGAGTCCCCCAGCAATGATTTGACCTCACGCCCCAGGCGGGCAACGATTTTCTCCACTACCGGATAGGCTTCCGGATGCACCGATGAGGCATCCAGCGGATTGTCGCCACCGCTGATGCGCAGAAAGCCCGCTGCCTGCTCGAAGGTTTTGTCACCCAGGCGCGGTACTTTCAGCAGCTGCTTGCGGTTTTTGAAAGCACCATTCTGGTCGCGGTAGCTCACGATATTGGCGGCCAGCGTGGCGTTCAGGCCGGAGATGCGTGTCAGTAATGGTACGGAGGCAGTATTTACATCCACCCCGACTGCATTGACGCAATCCTCTACCACCGCATCCAGCGCCCGCGCCAACTGGCTTTGGTTGACGTCGTGCTGATACTGACCCACGCCGATGGATTTCGGGTCGATCTTCACCAGCTCGGCCAAAGGGTCCTGCAAGCGGCGGGCAATGGAGACTGCACCGCGCAAACTGACGTCCATATCGGGGAATTCCTTGGCTGCCAGCTCGGAAGCCGAATACACCGAGGCACCCGCCTCGGACACCACGATCTTGGTCATGCCCAATTGCGGGTAAGCCTTGATCAGGTCCTGTGCCAGCCTGTCGGTTTCGCGACTGGCCGTGCCATTACCAATGGAAATCAGGTCAACATTGTGACGGGTACACAGTGCGCCCAGAATGGCGATGGACTTGTCCCACTCGCGGCGTGGCTCGTGCGGGTAGATGGCGGTGGTGTCCAGCACCTTGCCGGTACCATCCACCACGGCTACTTTCACGCCGGTACGCAAACCCGGGTCCAGGCCCAGGGTGGCGCGCTGCCCCGCCGGTGCTGCCAGCAGCAAGTCGTGCAGATTATCGGCAAACACCTTGATGGCCTCGCCATCTGCCGCCTCTTTCAGCTTGCCCATCAGCTCCAGCTCCAGCGACAGGAATATCTTGGCGCGCCAGCACAGTCGTACTCCATCCAGCAGCCATTTATCAGCCGGACGGCCCTTATCCTGGACGCCAAAGCGCTGACCGATCAGTAATTCGTAAGCCGAACGCTCGGTAATCGGGGTTTCATCCGGCTGGTATTTGAGCGCAACGCTGAGCACACCTTCATTGCGACCGCGCAGCAAAGCCAGCGCACGGTGCGAAGGAGTAGCGCGAATGGCTTCGCGATGGTCAAAGTAATCGGCAAACTTGGCACCTTCCTGCTCCTTGCCTGCCACTACGCTGGCAGCCAGTTCGCCTTCGTTCCACAGCTTTTCGCGCAGACGACCCAGCAGCTCGGCATCTTCGGCAAACTGTTCGATCAGAATGGCACGTGCACCGTCCAGTGCCGCCTTGGTATCGGCCACGCCGGCTTCGGCATTGATATAGCCTTGCGCCAGGGCTTCAGGCTGCTGCGCAGGGTCCGCCAGCAAGCTGTCAGCCAGCGACTGCAGGCCGGCTTCACGCGCGATTTGCGCCTTGGTGCGGCGCTTGGGCTTGTAAGGGAGGTAAAGGTCTTCCAGTGCCGTCTTGTTGTCGGCTGCATAGAGCGCGGCGGTCAGCTCGGGGGTGAGCTTGTCCTGCTCGCGGATGCTGGCGAGGATGCTGTCACGGCGATCGTCCAGCTCGCGCAGATAGACCAAGCGCTCGGCCAGTGTACGCAGCTGGGTATCATCCAGCCCGCCGGTGACTTCCTTGCGGTAACGGGCAATAAAGGGGACGGTGGCACCACCGTCGATCAGTTCGATAGTGGCCGCCACCTGGTTTTCGCGGACGGCTAGTTCAGTAGCAAGACGGCTGGCAATGCTTTTCAACATCGGTTCTTATTCTTTCGTGCTGAACAAAAACCGCTACTGTACCGTCATTCACCCCAAAATCAAGCGGCAACCGGCCCGGCCAGCCACGCCTGAGCTTCCTCGACCGTATCAAAGTATTCAAGATGGTTATGCGACAGCAGGCCGGCAATGTGAGCTGCCAGCTTGATCCACACATCACTCACCACCAGCGCGATACGGCCAAAGTCCTGCTCGTGCGCACGCACAAACTTGACCTCTTCCAACGCCATGTCCAAAGTGAAGTCCACCAGTTCGGACAGATCCAGCAATACGTCCGGCTTGCCTTGTTCGGTAACACGCTTGACCAGCGCGTCTTCAAACAGCTTGAAATCTGCCAGCGAGAATTCATTGAACAGCGCCACATCCAGACCATAATCCTGTTCGCGGATAGAAATCATGCTGTATCTCCTAAAGTGTGAGTCTTGCTTGTTATTGTTACGCCGCGCCAACCATTGCCGCACGACCATGATTGCATTCTAGCTCCTGTCAGCAGGGATTCTGCTGACAACCATCAAGCTATCACATGTTTTTGGCATGCTTCAGCGCAATGCCGCCAACAAACCTGCGCCGACAATCAGCGCCATACCCAGCAAGGCATCCGGCCCCAGCGCATCACCCCACAGCAACATCCCCAGCAGGGCTGAAAACACCACGGTGAGATAGGCAAAGCTGGCTACCAGATATTTGCGCCCCACCTTGTAGGCCATGGTCATGGCCAGTTGCCCAAGCATGCCGCAGACACCCACGCCCAGCAAGGCCGTGACATTGCCGGCATGCACCGGGGAGAAGCCTGGCCCCAGCAACAGCCAGACGGCACCAAACACACTGGCGATGGCGAAGAACCAAAACACCACCCGCCATGACGGCTCGCCCATCTGCCCCAGTTCGCGCACCTGAAACACGGCGAAACCGGCACTTACCCCCGACAGCAGTCCTACTACGCCGGCCAGCCACTGATCCGAGCTAAAGGTTGGCCGCAGCAGCAGAACAATGCCAAAAAAGCCCAGCCCCAGCGCCAACGCCGCCGGGCGCGACAACCGGTCCTTGAGCTTGACAATGCAGATCAGCGAAAAGAACAGCGAGGAGGTGTAGTTAAGTGTCACCGCCGTAGACAGCGGCAAATGGGTCAGCGCATAAAACAGTGCCGACATGGACAGGTAGCCAACAAAGCTGCGTTTGATATGACCTTGCCAGTGCGGCGTGGACAGTGACAGGCCACGCCAGCGGATACCGACACCCAGAATGATCGTGCCGATCAGTGTGCGCCAGAACAGCAGCTCTACCGAATTGAAATGCTGCGCACCTGCTTTGACAAACACACCCATCAGCGCAAAAAAAGCGGCAGCCACTACCATCCAGCCAGCCCCCAACTGGCCTCGGCACAGCCGGGCAATCAAGGACTCAGGCATGCCGACGGCACTCCAGGCGAAGCAATTGCACTGCAGAGTACATCATGGCTTGCGCAAACTGGTGGCCGACAGGCAGATGGCTTCCATCTGGTGACGGTAGGTTTTGAACTCCGAAGCATTCGCCGCGCAGCGCGCCTCCAGCATTCGCTTGCCCGGCGTTGGCAGGAAGACATGCAGATTGAGCCGCACAATCCACAAACGGCCGGAAACAAAACGTCCCTCACGATATTCCGTAACCAGCCGCCCGCTATGCGGGTTAAGTCGTGTGTAGAGTGCGGGCTCGCGGTCACCGTCGGCCTGTCGATAGCGGCGCTGCAGCCGCTCCGGCGTATCACCACGCCCGGCCTTGTACTCCTGCAGGGTCACCTCAATGGCCGCACGTTCACGCTGGTCCGCCTTTGGCGGCACCACCTTGATCACGCGCACACCTTCCTGCACCACGCTGCGGACCTTCCAGCCTGGGGGCAAGGTAAAGCTGATCTTGCTGGCCGGATCGGTAAAACTGGCGGCCAGCACGGGCCCGGCCAGCAGGCCAAGGGCGAAAATAAGTAAATGTTTTTGCCAGTGCATTGTCATCAAGACAAAGAAAAAGGCGCGGAAACCCGCGCCTTTGCCATTCTGCACTGAAACGTCCGGCTTAGCCAGCCATGGCATCGCCCATCAAGCGACGATAGAACTCGTGGAAGTGTTGCATGCCTTCCTCGGTGGGGAATTGATACGGCCCCACTTCGCTCTCGCCACGCAGCCACAGCGCACGACGGCCCAGGTGCATGCGATAGCAGATTTCGTCGTCTTCCTTGGCGGTTTCGAAGTAGGCGGCCTGCTCTGCCTCGACGAATTCCGGCTCGAAGTACACCACATCTTCCGGGTAGTAGAACTCGGTGATGACGGTGCATTTCTCCGGGCCACGCGGAATCACCACGCTGACCACCAGCACATGCGGATACCACTCCACCATGATGTTGGGGTAGTAGGTGAGCCAGATGGCACCGAATTCGGGCTGGCGGTCGGCAAAACGGCGGCGTACTTCTTCGTGCCACTTGCCATACACGCGTGAACCGGAACGGGCCAGCTGGTTTTTCACCCCCACCGTCTGCACGTGATACTGCGCACCCCACTCCCACTTGAGTTCGGCGCAATCGACAAAATTGCCCAGGCCCGGATGGAAAGGATCGACGTGGTAGTCCTCGGAATAGACTTCGATGAAAGTCTTCCAGTTGAAGTCATACTCGGTGGTATGCGTCGAATGGAAGGCAAACTCGGAGAAATCCAGGTGTTTGGCCACACCAAGCTGCGCCAGATCGGCCGCGATGTCGCGACCGGCATCAAACAGCAAACCGTTCCAGTTGGTCAGTTGCGTCTGATTCAGGTTCAGGCAAGGCGTTTGCGGGAAATGCGGCGCGCCCAGCAGCTTGCCTTCGGCGTCGTAAGTCCAGCCATGCAGATTGCACACCATGTGGTTGCCATTGCCGCGGCCCTGATAAATCAGCGCCTGACGATGGCGACAGACGTTGGAAATCAGCTTGATTTCACCGCCCACATTTTTGAGCATCTTGCCGTGGCCCAGCCATTCCAGCGTGTGATAGTCGCCCTCATTGGGCACCATCAGCGCATGGCCGTAGTACTGCGGAGCAGTGGCAAACAGTTGTTTTTGCTCCAGCTCGTAATGAGCCGGGTCAAAATAGGTATAGATAGGCAGCTGAGCAGCAGATGCTTGCAGCATCTGCGAAGAAGCCAGATCAGACATTATTCCCACACCTCCGTGGAAGAAGATATAAGACCAGCCGAATCTCGCTAAACGAGTTTACGGAACCATCAAAACGATAATGAAAACAAAGGCCAAGCCCCTGCTTTTCGAGGGCGGGATTATGCCCCGCCCCGGAAGGGGGGGCAAGCTATTTTTGGTGATGGCAAGCATTCGCAGAATGAAACTATACTGCTACAAAGTGCGTTTTTGCGGAATTTGACACATCATCCCTACCCCCACCCTTAAAAATCATTGCGTTAGCGCAAATTGTGCGCAGCAACATCAGCGCTTCATAACGGCTATGTTATACTCGCGGCACGGTTGAACCGGTCGGATTGCCAGGTGCTGGCTGAAACGTGACAGCACCTTTATCCACCACCTGTTCCAGCAGGCAGCCACCCCAGTTGAAACTGGCCCGAACGCCCGCGGACAAAGCCATGCAGCGGCAAGGTAAAACCCGTATTGCCGCCTTGCAGGGTGCGCCGGATAATCGCTGCCCGGCCCAAGCCGATCAAAGGAAAATCAAGAGGAGCCCGTCTACTGCACAGCCGGTCATCAGGCCGACACAGTCATAACCCTAATATGGCCAATCCACCGGATTGCTGCAGTGATTTTCCCAACGGACCCCTTTTTCGTCATTTACGACCCCCAGTGCCTATGAAATCAAGCATTCTCGTTATCAACTGCGGCAGTTCCTCGCTGAAATTTGCCCTGATCGACACCGCCTCTCACCAAGCCATCCTGACCGGTCTGGCTGAAAAACTGGGCCTGGACCAAGGCCAGATCAGCTTCAAGCATGTGGGCCAGAAAGACAGCCAGGCGCTGAGCGAAGCCAATCACGCCGCTGCCATGCACGCCATCATTGCGCGTCTGCGCGAGCTGGATTTGCTGGATAGCGTCAAGGCCGTCGGCCATCGCGTGGTGCATGGTGGCGAACACTTCAAGGCCTCCGCAGTCATCGACGACACCGTCATCGCCGAAATCGAGAAATGCGCAAAACTGGCCCCGCTGCATAACCCGGCCCACCTGCTGGGCATTCGCACCGCCATGCAGCAATTCCCCGGACTGACACAGGTGGCCGTATTCGACACTGCCTTCCATCAGACCATGCCCGAACAAGCCTACCTGTATGCCGTGCCGATGCAGCTATACCGCGAACACGGCGTGCGCCGCTATGGCTTCCATGGCACCAGCTACCGCTATGTCACCGGCGAGGCCGCCCGTCTGCTGGACCAGCCGTTGCAAGACACCGCCTTTGTCTGCGCCCACCTGGGCAATGGCGCCTCCGCCGCCGCCATCAAGGGCGGCAAGAGCGTGGACACCACCATGGGCCTGACCCCGCTGGAAGGCCTGGTGATGGGCACCCGCTCCGGTGACATCGATCCGGGCATCTTCGGCTACCTGGCTTCCGAGCTGGGCCTGGACGTCAATGGCGTCACCGATCTGCTGAACAAGAAGTCCGGCTTGCTGGGCCTGTCCGAGCTGTCCAGCGACTGCCGCGAACTGGAAGACGCCGCCCTGGCCGGCCAGCCAGAAGCCATTCTGGCACTGGATATCTTCAGCTACCGCCTGGCCAAGCACATTGCCGCCCTCACTGTGGCACTGGGCCGACTGGACGGCGTGCTGTTTACCGGCGGCATTGGCGAAAATTCGTCCTATTTGCGCGCCCGCGTAATCAAACAGCTGGGCTTTTTGGGCCTGCAGCTGGATGAGGCAGCCAATGAAGAGTGCATTCGCGGCAAGGCTGGCCGCATCACCACCGCCGACTCCGTGCCTGCCCTGGTGATCAACACCGATGAAGAACTGATGATTGCCCTGGACACCGCCCAGTTGGCGGGCTTGTCCGTCTGAGGCAGCGCAAGAAAGAGTCAGAAGCATGCATACTTTTTTCCTGGCACCGACCGGCTTTGATGCCGGACTCACCTCGGTAGCTCTGGGCATGATCCGCGCGCTGGAGCAATCCGGCCTGCGCGTGGGTTTTGTCAAACCCATCGCCCAGGGGGCGGACAGCTCGCCGGAGCGCTCCACCCACTTCGCCCGCGCCATCTGCCACCTCAACCCGCCAGAACCACTGGCCATGGAACGGGTGGAGCACCTGCTGTCGCAAGGTGAAATCGACCAGCTGATGGAAGAGGTGGTCTCGCTTTACCAGCAAGCCTCGCACAATGTGGACCTGATGATTGTGGAAGGCCTGGTACCGGACCAGAAACAGGTGTTCTCCACCTTCCTCAACACCAAGATTGCCCGCAACCTGCAGGCGCAGACCATTCTGGTGACTGCTGCCGACAAGCTTGCCAGCCATGAAATTGCCGAACAGCTGGAGCTGAGCGTACAAGCCTTTGGTGCCCAGCCCGGCCACGTGGCGGGTTACATCCTGAACCGTCTGCCCAAGGAGCAAAACGCCCAGCAACTGGCGATGGAGATTCAGGAAGCCGGCCATCTGCTGCAGAAAAACCGCCTGCCGATGATTGGTGCCATCCCCAATGAGCCGGAGCTGCTGGCCCCGCGCACGCTGGACGTAGCCCACTACATGCAGGCACGCGTGCTGCACGCCGGGCAAATCAGCCGTCGCCGCGTACGCAGCATGGCGGTGACCGCACGCACCGTGCCCAATGTGGTTCATCTGCTCAAGCCCGGCGCGCTGATTGTCACCGCAGGCGATCGCGAAGACATCGTGCTGGGCACTTCCATGGCCGCCATGAATGGCGTGCCGCTGGCCGGCCTGCTGCTAACCTGCGACTCGCTGCCCGATCCGCGCATCCAGCAACTTTGCCACCAGGCCTTCACCAGCGGCCTGCCGGTAATGTCCACCACCCACAACACCTTCGAAACTGCCAGCTTCCTCAGCAATATGAGCCGCCAGGTGCCAGCGGACGACCTGGAACGCATGGAGCGGGTGATCGACTTTGTCGCCGAGCATCTGGATGCCGACAAGCTCAAGCGCAATGTGGGCGCACCGCGCGAACACCGCATGCCACCACCGGCCTTCCGCTACCAGTTGATGGAAAAAGCCCGCCGCGCCGGCAAACGCATCGTGCTGCCGGAAGGCAACGAACCGCGCACCGTCAAGGCAGCTGCCATCTGCCAGCAAAAAGGTATTGCCCACTGCGTGCTGATTGGTAACCGCGTTGAGATCGAACAGATTGCCGAAGCCCAGGGCGTCACCCTGCCCGCTTCGATCGAAATCCTCGATCCCAACGAAGTACGCGGCAACTACATCCAGCCCATGGTGGAACTGCGCAAGGGCAAGGGCCTGAACGCACCGATGGCCGAGCAACAGCTGGAAGACAATGTGGTACTGGGCACCATGATGCTGGCACTGGGCGAAGTGGACGGGCTGGTTTCCGGTGCGGTACACACCACCGCCAACACCATCCGCCCTGCCCTGCAGCTGATCAAGACCGCCCCGGAAGCCAAGCTGGTTTCCAGCGTGTTCTTCATGCTGATGCCGGAACAGGTGCTGGTTTATGGTGACTGTGCTGTCAACCCGGACCCGACCGCCGAAGACCTGGCCGACATCGCCATCCAGTCTGCCGACTCCGCCGCCGCCTTTGGCATTCCGCCGCGCGTCGCGATGATTTCCTACTCCACCGGCAGCTCCGGCAGTGGCTCGGACGTGGAAAAAGTGCGCGAAGCCACCCGCATCGCCAAGGAAAAGCGCCCGGATCTGGAAATCGATGGCCCGATGCAATACGACGCTGCCAGCGTGGAGTCCGTAGGCCGCCAAAAGGCCCCGGACAGCACCGTGGCCGGTCGCGCCACCGTGTTTGTGTTCCCGGACCTCAACACCGGCAACACCACCTACAAGGCAGTACAGCGCTCGGCAGGCGTAGTCAGCGTCGGCCCCATGCTGCAAGGCCTGCGCAAGCCGGTAAACGACCTGTCGCGCGGCGCACTGGTGGACGACATTGTCTACACCATCGCCCTGACTGCCATTCAGGCCGACAAGCGCTAACCCTGCGCATCAGCCGGCAAACAGCCCGACAAGCCTTGCTTGCCGGGCTGTTTTTTTGACCATGGCCAATACAGGTCACAGATGCTGCCCCCCTTCAGCGCTTAAAACAGCAGCCCAGGCTGGCAATGGCCCCTGCCACAGCACCGGACAGGCCATAGCTGGCAGCCCACCTTTGCGCCCGTGTTTCTTGCCTTCACACCCGCAGCACTAGATAATCCCCTCCGTGCCGTTCAATAGCGGCACCGGGATTGGCGTCCCGTTCCAGACGGACTTTGCACAAGGCCAAGCTTTGTCGCGTCCGTAACCATCGCACGTCTTCTATGGCGGGCCATGGTGGGAGCCTCTCACGAGGCACCGCTCCTGGAACGGTACGCCAATCCTGCCATGTGCCTGCCACCCCCGATTGGCGTCGGGCGGCAGGTAAACATTCCAGGAGACCATTCATGATTTTCCCTGTTTACTTGCTTGCCGCCTCTGCCCTATGCCAACCAACGGGAGGGCGCAGCTCATGACACACCAAGCCACCACACCCGTCTTGGCCCTGATGCGCCAACACATCGTGTTGCTGCAAGCCATGCTGCAACAAGACCGCTTTGCCGCGCTGCGCAGCCCGGTGCAGGAGTTGGCACGTGGTTTTGCCCAACTGGAATCCGCATTGCGGGAGCAGGCCCAGACGCTGGAGGCAGTATTGGCCTTGCTTGCCTTGCACCCGTCTGATGCCTACCGCAGGCACTTGATGCAGGGCTTGCAGCATTTGCAGCAGCAACAACAGCAATTGCTGGCTTAAGCCTGCCATGAACAACAGCCCGGCAGCCAAATGGATAGCCGGGCTGTTGGTTTAGGGGGGGTTATCTAATAGTGGAGAGGCTTGCAGACAGTTCCAGCGTTTGCGCTGTAAGCCCAGATAAGTGACGGGTACATCTATGAATGCGCCATCTTGCAGGCGCTGCTTCAAACCAGCCTCACAACTAGGAATGGCAATGGTTTTACCAAACAAGTTCTTGCCATTCACATAGCGAATGTCACCACGCAATACGTAGCGGGCATTCGCCTGTGGGATAAAGCTGAACAGCCGAGTACATGTGATCGGCGGAACGTTATAGATGGTGTTGTACGTCGATGCATTCAGCACCACTTCATACGCCAGCACCACAGGATCACCCGCCCGTAGACGTACCTTATCGGTCACACTGGTACGGCCTACGTAACACCCTTCAGCATCAAAGGTATCGATCATGCCACCTTCCTTGCCTTGCAATTCGGCAGATGGTTCCATCGCGGTAGGGAAGCGATACTGCACGCCGACGGACTGACAGGCGGTGAGTAGTGCGGAAAGCAGCGATAGCAAAACAAGAGAGTGTTGGGTTTGCATGTTTGCGGCGTCGCTCTGAAGTGGAGAAAATGACATGTACGAATTGTTTCACTCACAAATCAAGCCATTTCAAATTCACTGTATTAGTGCAGCCCACTCTGCTTGTGTGTGATGAAATGGCATCCAACTTACACTTTGCACCAATCCAAGATTGAACCCATACCCCAGATTAACGGTCAGTTTCTCTCCGGTCGGAATACCACTAAATCCACCCAAAAATATGGCATTGGCAATACGAGCAGCAGCCACCTCATTAAGTAATTTTTTATTATTAACTATGATACTGACTGTCAAGTGCGACTTGTCATTTATAGTGGTTTTTTGAATATTGAAGATGGAGCCTTTTAGATCTAACTTTTCTTGCACATCCCGCCATGCAATGCGGGCACTTTCAGATCCATCATCACGCATTTGATAAATACCAGCCACCAAAGCAATAAGCACGCATACTATCATGCCAACATTCAGCCAACGCTTATGCTCGGCAACATCAAAATACCGAACTGTTTCCATAACAACCACAGTCCCTGCAAGCAGGTCTTGCGGCAAGCGACCCTGCTTGCGATATAAAACCGCCATATACAGCAGTAACAAAGCAAAGCCTGACAAAGCAAACGTAAAAACCTGATTTATCCATAGAATATTGGTAATCATGCCATTCGCAGAGATCATCACTGCAATCGGCAGGCTGCGTATCATGCTTATCCGAAGGCTAGGCAAACTGCAATCAGTTGCACGAACTTCAATCTTGAGTAATTTTTTTCCAAATGTCCGCCCTCCACCATCAGAGCTATCAAGAACGCCAAAGTAAACCAATACTAAAGACAATGTTATCAGGCGCCCCCAATTACCGATCACAGCAAGCCAGTCTGTAAAAGCAAGACCGATGACCATCAAGAGCAGGCCTAGTAGAATACAGTCAATAAAAAATGCAACAAGCCGTCGCCAAACCGGTGCAAAAGGCATGCTATATTCCCCTATAAATTTAATACTATGCTGGCAATCAAAACATCAAAGAGCGATGTCACACCCACCAAAAGCAACGGCGGGAAGCCGTGGCAACTTGGCCGTAGTTCTGCCGATGCTGTTTCAGCCTGCGTCGCACTGTCATCATACGCATTCTGAATTTATTCAGCATAAACAGGGAAAGTATGATACATATTGGGGTTCCGTACATATAGCGCCATGCAGTTAGTTCGGGTCTTGGCTGCGAAGATCCATCACACATCAATCCTGTTTCTGCACATATATAGTTCAACCATTCATACCCATGCCCAATGGCCTGATAACCGAAAACGGGCCAGCACAAGCCTATAAAAAGATGATGCAACCGCTTAGGATCAATAGCTCTCGACACATACCAAGCAATTGGCCAAAACGTAAAAAATACGATTATTCGAATCGCTCTAATTAATATTTCCTTCATTTCACACCACCTTTACTATCAACTCCACTTAAATCTGACGATACAGGTAAAAATGATGGAAAATTGGAAATTATGTTATTTAAATAACTAGCATTCAAAGGCGAACCATCCCAACGAAGCATCCCGGCCCCAATAGCTGGCCCCGCCCCTCCAAAAACAACACCATACCCGGCAGAGGCCCATGCATTATCATTCCTTTCGCCATACACATTATTAAAGCTGGTATTCACATAACCAACCCCAGCACCAAAAAAACCACTCGACATGGTCGCTCCTGCTGAATTAGACATTCTAAAAATTGAAGAAATCTGACTTCCCACAGGCCCCACTATCGGTCCCGCCACCATCGCTGTATTAACCGCAAACAATGATTGGACCGGATTGATTGAACTTACTTTGCAATTACCTTGTGCGCAATTTTGCGCATATTGACCTACTGCATCAAAACCACCGCCCCCCCCTGAAATCAGCATGGCATCACCCACTGCCGGACCAACGAGGCCATAGCCCCCGGCAGGCAGGGCTGCCGTACCGGCCAATACCAAGAAATTTTTCTGGTTTTGCTGTTCATAGGTGGCATAGGATTGTCCCGGTGCAATACCTTGTACCGTGAAGGCAGAGCTGGCCCCGGTGTTGTAGTTGGCGCGACCGCTGGCCAAGTCTTGTGCACGATTAAACGCAATATTCATGTCATATCGCGCTGCGAGACTCTTATAATGAGTCCCATTAATTAATGCACTATATCCATCAATGCAAAAACAACCAATAACAACATCAATAACTGAACAATTACGCCATAAAAATTGAGCTTTTCATCCCTGTATTTTAAATATTTAAAAAATAATGCGATATGTAGTTTTGATGATGTTGTATGATCTGGCGCCCAAAGCCAATGAAAATCTTCGCCAGTAATCTCACACAGTCTCTTTTGAAAAAGTGCTCCAAATATAATTATCAAAATTAATAAAATAAAAATCATTTATTTTCTCCATTTTTGATTGGAATTGAAAACCCACCTTGTATCTTTGAGCCCACGAATTCACCAAACCCAATTCCAAATTGTGACTGGAGAAATGGACCGCTTTCACTTACGCCTGTTGTCGATCCGAATGAGACAAGAGCCCCACCATTTGCAGACACTTGAGACTGAATTCCACTTGGAGAACCATAGTGATTTGTGGTTACCCCCCAAAAACCACTTATACCTTGACCAACAACAGGGGATACTGACCACCCACCTTTACTATCCCATACAACCTGTCCTCCCATTCCATAGGCAGCCTGAAGTGAAGCGGTATAACTTTGGTTTTCATCTAAAAAGCTATAGCTTAATGATGCTTTTCTGAGGAAAAATACTGCGCAGTCATGATTTTTAAATCAACAGGCAGTGGTGTGCCATTTTTTCTTGCATTTTCCAGACTGTCGTCATAGTTCTTTTTGAGTAATTCTTTTGCCACGCCACACTGATTACTCGTTGGATTTTTAATACATTGATCTGCTGCCGCGCTTAGTTTCTTTCTATCTGATACGGAAAGTGAGTTGTTCCACACCTCATTATTCGCCACCTGCCCCCCCGTCACCGCCCCAGCCGAATTTCCAGTGGTCAAGCCTCCCGCCAGCGTGCCGGTGAGGGTGGTGAGGGCGGCCACGGTTTGTTTTTGTTCTTCGCTCAGTTCGGCTACCGTCTTGCCGGGGTAGAGCTGGTTCATCACCAAGTCTGCGGTAATCGGAGCGATGCCGCCTCCCACTGCGCCCGCAGTGGTGTTCTGGCCTTTGGCGGCGGCCAGTAGTGCGCCCAGCGCGGCGTGGGCCATGGCGTTGGCGGCCAGGTTGGTGTTGCCGTCGGCGTCGGTGGTCATCTGCTTGACC
>NZ_JASLFG010000040.1:0-20322 GCF_030150775.1 Aquitalea sp. | reverse complement strand
CAAAGAAAAGGCGACCCGCAGCGCGTCGAATTCCCGCCCCAGCCGCACCACCCAAGGCGCGGCTGAACTCGCACCGTGCTACCGTCACGGTGCTCAAACATGCAGCCGCTTAAGACCTTGGGCGGCACGCCCGTGTCGGCTCGCGCTGACGGGACTGGGCCAGCTCCGACAGGAGTTGTTAATCAGAAAACCACCGCACCAACGCGCCCATGGCCCCGTCAAGCATGCCGACGGGTGGCCGGGGCGAGGTTTTAAGCGCCTGCAATGTCTGAGCGATTTGACGTTAGCAAATCGCGAGTTCAGGCGCGCCTCGCACCGGGCGGGACCTGTCGGGTAGCCGCAGGCCATGCTTGTGGGGTGGCCTTGGAGGTGAAGGAGGGCTTGGCCAGGCAAGCCCTCTTTCCCGTCCGCCGCGCGGAAGCGGCGTGGAAAAGATCATCCGCGTGAGCGGATGCATAGCTGTCTTTACTACTAAGCTGCTGTCGGACTCGGACTCGGACTTCTGTACATAAAACCCCATGATTACACAGGTTTTTTTATCCACCGGGCGAATAGCCCACAGACGTTATCCACCGCAAAGCTGTCGCATTTGTTCAAGTTGCCCACCCGCCGCTCCCTTATCTTGGGGTGGGCCGCCAGCCATGGCTGGCGCAGGCTCCCCCCGGAGCGGGGCGCGCTCCGATGCAGTTGCAGTGAGGAGACAACAATGACGGGTAACCGCGGAGTAGTTTATGTAGGGCCAGGCAAGGTAGAAGTACAGTCCATTCCCTTTCCCGAACTGGTATCCCCCCAGGGCCGCAAGCTGGGCCATGGGGTCATCCTGAAAGTACTCAGCACCAATATCTGTGGCTCGGACCAGCACATGGTGCGTGGCCGCACCACCGCGCCTTCCGGCCTGGTGCTGGGGCATGAAATCACCGGCGAGGTGATCGAGCTGGGCAGCGATGTGGAAACCCTGAAAAAGGGCGACATCGTGTCGGTGCCGTTCAATGTGGCGTGCGGCCGTTGCCGCTGCTGCAAGGAACAACATACCGGCGTGTGCCTGTCGGTAAACCCCTCCCGCGCCGGTGGCGCTTATGGCTATGTCGACATGGGCGGCTGGGTGGGCGGGCAGGCGGAATACGTGATGGTGCCTTATGCCGACTTCAACCTGCTGAAATTCCCCGACCGCGATCAGGCCATGGCCAAGATACGCGATCTCACCTGCCTGTCCGACATCCTGCCCACCGGTTATCACGGTGCCGTTTCCGCCGGGGTTGGCCCCGGCAGCACGGTGTATGTGGCCGGTGCCGGGCCGGTGGGTCTGGCGGCGGCGGCTTCCGCCCGCTTGCTGGGCGCGGCGGTGGTGATTGTGGGGGATGTGAACCCGGCGCGGCTGGTGCATGCGCGGGCGGTGGGCTTTGAAACCGCTGATCTGTCGCAGGACGCTACCCTGGCCGAGCAGATTGCCGCCATTCTGGGCGTGCCGGAAGTGGACTGCGCCATCGATGCTGTTGGCTTCGAGGCGCGTGGCCACGGCCATGACGGTTCGCAGCATGAGGCCCCGGCCACCGTGCTCAATTCGCTGATGGAAGTCACCCGCGAAGCCGGCCGCATCGGCATTCCCGGCCTGTACGTCACCGATGATCCGGGTGCCAAGGACGAAGCCGCCCGCCGTGGCAGCCTGTCGGTGCGACTGGGGCTGGGCTGGGCCAAGTCACATACCTTCTTTACCGGCCAGACCCCGGTGATGAAGTACAACCGTGCACTGATGCAGGCCATTTTGTGGGACCGCATCAATATTGCTGAAGTGGTGGGCGTGGAGCTGATCACGCTGGATCAGGCCCCGCAGGGCTATGCGGCTTTCGATGGCGGAGCACCGAAGAAATTCGTTATCGACCCGCATCTGCAATTGCTCAGCGCAGCCTGATACTGAGCTCACCATCAAGTAGTACATGCCCGACTGGCAGCTAACGCCAATTGGGCATTGCAGTGCGCTGCCAGACGGCGCAATCTTGCCGTCTGGCAGTCAAACAGCATGTTTTCAAGCAAGGCTCACGCGCAGGACCGCAAGCATGAACACACAACAACAAGAGACACTCCAGCAACTGCTGCAGCAATACCGGGACCTGCCCGGCGGCCTGCTGCCGCTGCTGCATGCCGTACAGGATGCACTGGGCCATATTCCGGCGGATGCCATCCAGGCCATTGCCCGTGCCATGAACCAGAGCCAGGCCGAGGTGCATGGCGTCATCGGCTTTTATCACGATTTCCGTACCTCCCCGCCTGCCGCGCACAGCCTGCGCCTGTGCCGCGCCGAAGCCTGCCAGAGCATGGGCTCCGAGGCGCTGGCCGCCCAGCTGCGCACGCAACTGGGGGTGGAGGATCACGGCCACACGGCGGACGGCCAGCTGGAATTGCGCCCGGTGTACTGCCTGGGGGCCTGTGCCTGTGCCCCGGCCTTGCAACTGGATGGCCAGCTGCACGCCCGTGTCACTCCGGAAAAACTCAGTGCCCTGCTGGCATCCTGTAGCAAGGAGGCAAAATGCTGACCCTGTATATCCCGATGGATTCGGTAGCCTGCGCCGTGGGTGCGGATGCCGTGGCGGCAGCCTTCGCTGCCGAAGCGGCACGCCGCAATCTGGACATCGATATCGTGCGCACCAGCTCGCGCGGCCTGTTCTGGCTGGAGCCGCTGGTGGAGGTGGACACCCCGCAAGGCCGTGCCGGTTACCGTGAAGTCAGCCCGGATGACGTGGCCAGCCTGCTGGATGTGGACCTGGCCGCCAATGGCGATCATTTGTTGTCGGTGGGGCTGGTGGAACAGCTGCCCTATCTGAAAACCCAGCAGCGCCTGCTGTTTGCCCGCGCCGGCATTACCAGCCCGCTGTCGCTGGAACATTACCTGGCTCACGGTGGCTATCAGGGGCTGGAACACGCGGCGCGGCTGAGCCACGACGAAATCGTGGCCGAGGTGCTGGAATCCGGCTTGCGTGGCCGTGGGGGTGCAGCCTTCCCGGCTGGTATCAAATGGCGCACCGTGCGTCAGGCCCAGGCCGAACAGAAATACGTGGTGTGCAATGCCGATGAGGGCGATTCAGGCAGCTTTGCCGACCGCATGCTGATGGAGGGCGACCCCTTCCTGCTGATTGAAGGCATGACCATTGCCGGGCTGGCGGTAGGTGCCAGCCGTGGCTATATCTATGTGCGCTCCGAATACGCTCCGGCCATTGCCGTGCTGCGTCAGGCGATAGACATTGCCCGCGCCCATAGCTATCTGGGCGAGGATGTGGCCCATGGCGGCCATGAATTTGATATCGAAGTGCGTGAAGGTGCCGGGGCCTATATCTGCGGCGAGGAAACCTCGCTGCTGGAGTCGGTGGAAGGCCGCCGCGGCACGGTACGCGCCAAGCCGCCACTGCCCGCCTTGCACGGCCTGTTCGGCCAGCCCACCCTGGTGCACAACGTGTTGTCGCTGGCCTCGGTGCCGCTGATTCTGTCGCGCGGGGCCAGCTGGTATCGCAATTTCGGCATGGGCCGCTCGCTGGGCACCATGGCTTTCCAGCTGGCGGGCAATGTACGGCGTGGCGGGCTGGTGGAGCGGGCGTTCGGTCTGACCTTGCGCGAACTGGTGTTCGATTACGGCGGCGGTACTGCCAGCGGCAAACCGGTAAAAGCGGTGCAGCTGGGCGGCCCGTTGGGCGCGTGGATTCCACCGTCGCAGTTTGATACCCCGCTGGATTACGAAGCGCTGGCCGCCATTGGCGCCATGCTGGGCCACGGTGGTGCGGTGTTGTGCGATGACAGCCTGCACCTGGGGCAGATGGCACGCTTTGCCATGCAGTTCTGCGCCGAGGAATCCTGCGGCAAATGCACGCCCTGTCGTATCGGCTCCACCCGCGGGGTGGAAGTCATCGAGCGGCTGCTGGCGGCACCGGATAGCGCCGAGCGGGAACGCCAGCGCGCGCTGCTGGATGATCTGTGCGACACCATGCAATACGGTTCCTTGTGCGCGCTGGGCGGCATGACCCCCTTCCCCGTGCAAAGTGCCATGCGTCATTTCCCGGCCGATTTCGGGCTGGACACTCAGGAGCAAGCACGATGAGCTGCCAATGCGGAGCAGGTGCATCCTGCAACAAGGACATGGGCACGCCGGCCCGCCCCGGCGAGGCTAGCATCACCCTCACCATCGACGGCCAGAACATCAGCGTGCCGCCGGGTACTTCTGTCATGCACGCGGCGGCGCTGCTGGACACCGCCATTCCCAAGCTGTGCGCCACCGACAGCCTGGAGCCGTTTGGCTCCTGCCGAATGTGCATGGTGGAAATCGACGGTCATCGCGGCTATCCGGCCTCCTGTACCACGCCAGTCTCGCCCGGCATGGTGGTGCGCACCCAGAGCGACAAGCTGGCCAGACTGCGCCGTGGCGTGATGGAGCTGTATATCTCCGACCATCCGCTCGATTGCCTTACCTGCAGTGCCAATGGCAATTGCGAGCTGCAAACCGTGGCCGGGCAGGTGGGCCTGCGCGAAGTGCGCTATGGCATGGACGGTGCCAACCATCTGCAGGACAAGAAAGACGTTTCCAACCCGTATTTCGATTACGACCCGTCCAAGTGCATCGTGTGCAACCGTTGCGTGCGCGCCTGTGAAGAAACCCAGGGTACTTTTGCGCTGACCATTGCCGGACGCGGTTTCGATTCCCGCGTCAGCCCGGCGGGCGGCGCGGATTTTCTCGGTTCGGAATGTGTGTCCTGCGGGGCCTGCGTGCAGGCCTGCCCCACCGCCACGCTGATGGAAAAGAGCGTCATCCAGTGGGGCCAGCCGGAGCGCAGCGTCATCACCACCTGCGCCTATTGCGGCGTGGGCTGCTCCTTCCGTGCCGAACTCAAGGGGAACCAGCTGGTGCGCATGGTGCCGGACAAGAATGGCCAGGCCAACCATGGCCACTCCTGCGTCAAGGGTCGCTTTGCCTGGGGCTATGCCACCCACCCGGACCGCATCACCAAGCCGATGATTCGCAGCAGCATCGACGAGCCGTGGCAGGAAGTCAGCTGGGAAGAGGCGCTGAACCATGCCGCCAGCGAATTCCGCCGCATCCAGCAAAAATATGGACGTGACGCGGTGGGCGGCATCACCTCCAGCCGCTGCACCAATGAAGAAACCTATCTGGTGCAAAAGCTGGTGCGTGCCGCCTTTGGCAATAACAACGTCGATACCTGCGCCCGCGTCTGCCATTCGCCCACCGGCTATGGCCTGAAACAGACACTGGGCGAATCCGCCGGTACCCAGAGCTTCGACTCGGTGATGCAGGCTGATGTGGTGCTGGTGATCGGGGCCAACCCCAGCGATGCCCACCCGGTGTTTGCCTCGCAATTGAAACGTCGCCTGCGCCAGGGTGCGCAGCTGATTGTCATCGACCCGCGCCGTATCGACCTGGTGGACGCCATCCACGCCCGCGCTGCCCATCATCTGGCGCTGCGCCCCGGCACCAATGTGGCCATGCTCAATGCCTTGGCCCATGTCATCGTCACCGAAGGGCTGCTGGACGAGGACTTTGTCGCCGCCCGTTGCGATAGCGAAGCCTTTGGCCACTGGCGGCACTTTGTCGCCCAGCCGGAACACGCGCCGGAGGCCATGGCCGAAGTATGCGGCGTGGCGGCCGACGACATCCGCGCCGCCGCCCGGCTGTATGCCAGCGCTGGCAATGCCGCCATCTATTACGGCTTGGGGGTGACCGAACACAGCCAGGGCAGCACTTCGGTAATGGCGATTGCCAACCTGGCCATGGCCACCGGCAATATCGGCCGCGAAGGCGTGGGGGTGAACCCGCTGCGCGGCCAGAACAATGTGCAAGGCTCCTGCGACATGGGCAGCTTCCCGCACGAATTCCCCGGCTACCGCCATGTGTCGGACGACGTGGTGCGCGCCGAATTCGAACAGGCCTGGGGCGTGTCGCTGCATAACGAACCCGGCCTGCGCATTCCCAATATGTTCGAAGCCGCGCTGGATGGCAGCTTCAAGGCGCTGTACTGCCAGGGCGAGGACATTGCGCAGAGCGACCCCAACACCCAGCATGTCACCGCCGCGCTGTCGGCCATGGAGTGCGTGGTGGTGCAGGATATCTTCCTCAACGAAACCGCCAAGTTCGCCCATGTATTCTTGCCGGGCAGCTCCTTCCTGGAAAAGGACGGCACCTTCACCAATGCCGAGCGCCGCATCTCGCGCGTGCGCAAGGTGATGGACCCGCTGGGCGGCAAGGCCGACTGGGAAGTCACCGTAGCACTGGCCCAGGCCTTGGGTTATGCCATGGATTACAGCCATCCGTCGCAAATCATGGATGAAATCGCCCGCCTGACGCCCACTTTCAACAGCGTCAGCTATGCCGCGCTGGAGCGCCACGGCAGCCTGCAATGGCCATGCAATGCGGCGGCACCGGATGGCACCGTCACCATGCATATCGGCGAATTCGTGCGCGGCAAGGGCCGCTTCATGATCACCCGCTATGTGCCGACCGAAGAGCGCGTCAACAGCCGCTTCCCGCTGCTGCTCACCACCGGGCGCATCCTCAGCCAGTACAATGTCGGCGCGCAAACCCGCCGCACCGACAACGTGGCCTGGCACGAGGAAGACCGGCTGGAAATCCACCCTGCCGATGCCGAGAACCGTGGCATCGTCGATGGCGACTGGGTGGGCGTGGCCAGCCGCGCCGGCCAGACCGTGCTGCGCGCCAAGGTAAGCGAACGAGTGGCGGCCGGGGTGGTGTACACCACCTTCCACTTCCCGGAATCCGGTGCCAATGTCATCACCACGGATAATTCAGACTGGGCCACCAACTGCCCGGAATACAAGGTGACAGCGGTGGAAATCATCAAGGTCAACCAGCCGTCGGAATGGCAGCAACGCTACCGCCATTTCAGCCGTCAGCAACAGGAACTGCTGCGGCAAGGCCGTGGGGAGGAGGTGCAATGAACCCGTCACAGCTGGTGAAGATGGCCAATCAGATCAGCGACTTTTTCAGCGCCGATTGCAGCGAGGAAGACGCAGCGGCGGAAATCGCCAGCCATCTGCAACGCTTCTGGGCCCCGGCCATGCGCCAGCGGCTGGCCCTGGCTGTGCAACAGGGCGAGGCGCAAGACTTGCGCCCGGCGGCACGGCGGGCTGTCCAGGCGCTGACATCGCCGGTGGAACAGCATTGACAAGCGGGATGCGCAGCAAGCTGACTGCGCATCCCGGTCTTGTCCTGCCCGGCCACTCTTCCCCTCCGTGCTTTTGCCCCAGCATGCCCGCCAAGTAACAAAACTTGTCATTCCCGCGAGCTGCAGTATGCTGGGCGAGAGATTGCCGTGGATGCAGACATCGATGAACTTTCATACTGTCTGCGTAAGCTAAGGCAGCACAGGACGGGACTCATGCCATCATCCAGTATTTTCAAGCCCTTCTCTTGCCGGCACCCGTGGCGCGTCCGGCTGTTGGCGCTGCTCTGTCTGCCTGGGCTGGCACATGCGCAGGCGGCAGATCAGGTAATCCGTTATTACCCTGGCGGCAGCATATACGCTTATCGCTGGGCCTTGCTCCAATTGGCGCTGGATCATGTGGAAAAGCTGGATCATCGTCACTACGAACTGGTGCCGCTGAACGAAAAGGTCACGCAATGGCGTGCCGAACAGCTGTTGAGCTCAGGCAAGGTGGATGTGGTGGCCTTTGCCCCGAATGCACAGCGCGAGCGGCTGCTGCAGCCGGTGCGCATGGACATCCTCAAGGGCATCATCGGCTACCGGGTGTTTTTTGTGCGCAAGGACGATCTGCCCATCTTCAAGGGCATGACCCCACAGCAATTCCGAGCTGGAGTCCGACTGGGCCTCAACAGCCAGTGGGCTGATTACCCCATCATGAAAAACAACGGTTACGAAGTGCTGGCATCCATCGGCTACGAAAGCCTGTTCGAGATGCTGGCCGCCGGGCGTTTCGATGCCTTCCCGCGCGGGTTGAACGAGGTGGGCAGTGAAATGAAGGAGCAGTTGCCGCGTTTTCCTGGTCTGACCCTGGAAAAAACCAAGGCCATCTATTTTCCCTTCCCGGTGTATTTCTGGGTCAGTAAGGAAAATACGCCCCTGGCCAAGCGCGTGCTGCAAGGTCTGAAAATGGCCGAGCGGGATGGCAGCTTCAAGGCGCTGTTCCTGCGCCACCATGCCGATGCCATCCGGCTGCTGGCCGACAATGGCTGGCAAACCACACAGATAGCCAATACCGAATTACCGCCCGGTAATGTAAAACCGGATACCAGCTGGTGGTGGAAGCGGCGCTGAACAGGTTTGATGCAGTCTGCTAGTTATCCACTAAAGAGAGGCCCGTGAGAGCCTCTTTGACATTGTGTACGGAACGGTATTGCAACTGTTTTGCAACGGGCAGGAAATCACGCCGCTTACTGATAGCTCATGGTGAAGGTGGCACGTCCGGTTACTATGCCAGCGGTAACGCTGGGCGCGGTCTGGATGTAACGCACGCTCAGCGGGATGACATAGCTGCTAACGCCTTGGGCAATATTGGCTACTTTCCATTGATTGGTATTTCCAGTGGCGCTGGAATCAGGGCCATAGCCAATTGGCGTACCGTTATTAAGAATCTGTAAGCCCAGGCCACTTGCCGTACCTGTACCAGTTGCCAGAGATAGCGTAGTGGAGGTATTTCCGGGTTGATTGATATCACTGAGGGTAATATACGCGTTAGTGCTGGTGTTGAGGCTGCCTCCAGTACATGTCAGGCCGATCTGGAAAGGTCGATTGCCAAAGGTGGAGCCAATACCCCTGAAGGTTGAGGTTGATGGATTCAATAAGGACACGGTGATGTTAGAAGTGTTGACTGCACAAGTAGGTACCTTGGCTTGAATCAATACCGGGCTAGCCCATAACATCTGTGCAACCAATTGCTTGCTTGGCTGAATACGGTATTCACCTAATACATTGCTCAATGTGCCATTGGCAGTGATTTCCCCAGTTTTTATCAACTCAACAGTAATATTGTAGTTGCTTGCAAAAGTACTGGTTTTGCTTAGCGATAGCAGCGGCCACACTCCAGATGAGGAGGATATTTTCAAGCCTAATCCGGCCACTGATGTTGGAAATATGCCATTGACTACCGGGAGCTGCGGGGCCACATCCCAACTCCAGGTAGATTCTGTGCAACTGATGGTTGGTTGACCGCTTCCCTTGTAGTTGCTAATGCTTACAGTCCCGGTCGCTTGGTAGATACTCTGCCCTACGGTATAGTCCGTTGGATTGAATGATGGTGGATTTATGCCTGCAACATTGAATGTGTAATAGCTTAATCCATTTGTGGTGGATACAGTGCAGATTGCATGACTTGCCTGTGAGGCAAGTGAAAATAGAATGATTAATAAATATTTATTTGAAATGTACAAGTGTATTTTTGGCTTGCCATTTTCATGTTCGGGATATTTTTTATGGTTGATTAATGAGATTTTTATGATGAAAATATTTAAAATGGTATGGAGAGTAAAGTAATTTCCCATATGCTAGCTTTCATTGAATAGGGTTTGTCCTGTCAAATTTGTACAGTTTCGCAAGCCAAGCATAGTGAAAATTTTGGTTTCGTATATAAGAAATTTCCTAATTATTAATACGATATTGATGTATTTATTCAATGCCCATCAAAAGCAGGTGCTTGCTTCTGTGCCAACCATATATCCAAAAGCCCGTTGAGAAATACGCTGATATAGCCGAAATCCATTTTCGAATGAGCAAAAAATGGGCTATTCAGCGGGCTGAGCACCAATAAAATGGTGGTGGCCAATTGCTGGCAAACCACGCTGATTGCCAATGCCGAATTACCGTCTGGCAATGCCAAACCGGATACCAGTTGGTGGTGGAAGCGGCGCTGAACAAGTCTGATGTAATCCGATAGTTATTCGCAAGCAGGGGCCTATACAGGCCCCTGCTGCATTCTGCTATAGCATGCCACCGGCAGTAGAATATCGGCTGTCACCACTATTGGTAGGAAAATGTGAAAGTGGCAACGGCATTGATTTTGCCAACATTAATGGCTGATGTGCGAATGTAATTGGCAGTAAAAGGAATAATCAGATTGCCAGATGTGTTATTTCCAACAAGAAACTGATTTGTAGTGCCTGCCATACTGTTGTCAGGCCCCAGGAAAATAGGGGTGCCATTTTTGCGGATTTGAATGCCGATGCCTTGGGTAGAAGAATTGCTTGTGGCAGAAAGAGTATCTGATGTGGAGTTCGGTGCGCTGTTATCCGTGATGGTCATGTATACATTAACGGGGCTGGGGCAATTGATTGCTATGTTAAATGGTGTTGTGCCAGTTGTTGAGCCAATGCTTGGGAGTGATGTTGGTAAAATGGTCGGGAGTTGAACGGCAATATTGCTGGTATTTACACTGCAACTTTTGGTTTGTATATTGATTGTCATTGCGGATAATGTAACATTTTGAGTATGCCAGTTTTTGCCTTGTGATAGGACATATTGCCAATCGGATTGCTGAATAAAAAGTTTTTGAGGGATTGAGAATGTACCGCTATTTGTGCTGTTGCTGTACCGGACAAGGCGGTAACGAAATATGGTGCTAAAGTTGCCACTTTGTATGATCGGTAGTTTGTTGAGGGTGGTAGATAAGCCTACACCATAGGATTGTAAAGAAGTTGGGCCGGTACCCATTTCTAGGTTTTGCACGGACGTGACTATCCCAATTCCATTGCCAAGGGGGTAGATAAAATATGTCAATCCATCTTCGATATAGGGTTGGGGAGGACTAGTACTGCCATGATCGTAAAAGGCGTAATATATATGGGTGTCTGGTGTGGTTTTGCAGCCGGTAAATGATAATGCGCTTTGGGTGAACCAGTTGGTTACTGGTGTAATGGTTGGTGCATTGGCCGGTATGGTTGCAATATTGATGCTGGCTGGTAGGTTGAAATAGATATTGCTGGCGGCACTGTTGGAGCAGTTGGGATTGGTGGAAGCGTCAGCATGAGCTATATTGATGCTGATGGTGGTGTAGAGCAGAACGGTTAATATTGCATTGATAATCCTTATTATGCATTGCTTGTGTGTGCGCTGTGTCATGTTTGGCTTCCTGCTTCGGCTGGAGGGTGTTTTGGAATATGGCGACTTTTTATTTAAGGCAGTGTATTGATCAGATTATTTTATCTTAGGATAGATTTTGGTGAATTCAATAGTAATTTTATATTGATGATGGCGTGTTGTTCATCGCATTGTGTGCGCTGTGTGAATTGACAGAAGCAACTTTACTGAAAATTCTATATTTATAGTCAGCGTTAATGGTTATGTAAATAAGATAATTCTTAAGAATATATATAGATAATTCCCTTTTGGTGATGTGCTCGATGTGCCCATCATCGAGCATCTGAGGTGGTGGTCTGTTCTGATGAGAGTATTTCTTGTTTTGGTGGCAGCAACAAATCGGTTGAAAATTGCCGTACTGTCGGCTTAGTGTCTGAGGCAAGCCTTGGGGCAATAATTGGGAAACCTTGCTCGCGTAGCAGTAGGGATGGGGTCTGTTCGTTGCACGCGTGGTCTGCAGCAGAGTGGTGGTATGGTGCGGGCGGAAACAAGCAAAACACCGGCAAGTTGCCGGTGTTGGATGTGATCCAATCAACGCCGTGGCATGGCTTCACCTAGGATGATGCCCCTTGCATGAGTGATGACGGCTGCGGAAAGACGGAGGACGAACGAAGCTGCCTGGGTGGGTGGCGCGTACACCGGATATATGTACTTGTTTCGTGGTGGAACACGCTGGTAAATCCTCGCGCTTCCGCCCTACCGATGGGTATGCTTTCGTAGGGTGGATGCCCCGAAGAGGCGATCCACTGGGAGCGGTTCTAAATAGCGAGAGCGGCAAGATAGGCATTGCACGCGGTTGATGCTGGCTAGTTATTGGATTTTATAGCGCGTTGACGAGAAGCATTGTTGGCAGCTCTTGTTAAAAGCCGTCCCAACAGCCACTGACACACCATGTGCATGCCAGCTGCAAGGTAAATAATGCTAGTAAAGGTAATGTTAATATGAATTTTTTAAAAGAAGTGATAGGTAGCTATAGGGGAATTAATGCAACAAGCGTTACGGCAATATTTGTAATGGTTAACAGGTAGAAAATGCTTTTGCTATGTCCCTGGATTTCCCAGAGGTAAATTCTATATTGCTCATTCACTTGATCGTATGGAAGTAGCAAGTCATTCATCATTGACAGTAAGAACAACAGTAAAAGAATGCTTGCAATTAGTTTTACGCTCAATGCCACCCACGCTTTCATGATTTCTCCCTGTGAGTGCCGAGTCTATTTGCATGTGATATGATTGCTGTGGTGGTCTTCGCTATCATGCAGGCGCGCATTGCGAACTTGTATAATTATGATGCTATACATGCTTGCATGTATTCTATTAAGTTCTGAATATGACTCGGTCAATTAGTGTAGTTGCCATTACAGTACGCGATACATGATCAGGCAAAAGTAAAAAAATATTGATGTATTGGCAATGAATGGCAGCCATAACAGCCACTTGTTTTTTATTTGAATGGGTCGCCATAGCATTAATAGAGCTAGTCCTGCTGCGATGATGTCAAATATCGCCCAGCCATAATAAATAACTATCTCCAGGTATTTTTTGTAGTGATAATATTGAGGTGGATAGGAAAATTGCTCGAAGAGTAGAAAGACTCTATGGTAGTCTGGTGTTTTGTCAAATGGTGATAGTATGTTATACAGACCGCCCACTGTGATGATAAGAAATAGATAAAAGCTGAGCAACAGTTTTAATCCATGCAGCAGGCTAGCTTTAATGCTATATCTATTTTTGATCATGGCCTAATTCCGTTCTAGCCGGCTGCGGTGGTAGCCTTGTCCATCGGGTAGGTGCTTGTAACGCACCTCCAGCAACATATCCTTCCCATAGTGCAGGAAAGATTCTGCAAAACTGTCCATGCTATTGGTTAAATCCACACACCCCGCTGACCCCGGAGATTTGCCTCCATGAATGGTGAAGCCATGACGGCCATGAACATTAGTATGTGTCTGAGGAATCAATGTTATTCGTTGTTCACCCCATGCTGTCCTACATCCAGGCCATTTTCCCAGTTTCAACTGAAGCCAACCAGTAAAACAGATCAGGCGACTAAACGAGTCTGTTCCTTCCCAGGTATAAAACTCACTCTGTTTAAGCAGATAGGAGCCTTCAGGTATCGGCCCTTTATCCCTTAGGCTTTGAAACTTCGGCGACCAATAGTCTTCACGACCAGAATAGGCGGTCCATTTTCTTTCCTGGCCGGCTTCTTGCCAAAACAGGGTTTCACCATCGAACAATAAGCTGGCTTGCCTGCGCTGCCATTCCCTGAAATGTTCTTCCACCTTCAGCAGGTCAAACAGTTCCTGATCGGTGAAACGGTAAGTATCACCATGCAGAGCATGCCGGGCCTGCTCGCGCAGTGCTCTCATAAAGTAATGATCATTACGCAAGCTATACACGTCCATCGACAGCCTCCTGCTTCATTTCATGCGTGATCTATCAAAAGCAAAACACCGGCAAGTTGCCGGTGTTGGATGTGATTCAATCAGCGCTGCGGCATGGCTTCGCGCGGGATGATGGCTCCGCTGTGGGCAATCACGGCAGCAGACAGGCGGTGGGCGAAGGCTGCGGCCTGGGCGGGTGGGTAGCCCAATACCCGGCTGGCCAGATAGCCTGCGGCAAAGGAGTCGCCGGCGGCGGTGGTGTCCACCACTTGTGGCACGGCAGTGGCCAGTACTTCTGCACGCAGTCCGGCGCTGGCCAGCAGGCAGGGTTCGCCGCCGCGTTTGATCACCACTTCTTTGCAGCCCAGTGCCAACGTGCGTTCGGCGACAGCCTCGGCAGTTTCGGCTCCGTATAGCGCTTGTTCATCGTCCAGTGTCAGCAGGCCGACATCGGCCAGCGCCAGCACGGCTTCATGTCCTGCACGTGCCTGGGTGGATGTCCACAGCGAAGGGCGGAAGTTGTTGTCGAACCAGATTTTGCCGCCATCGCGGGCAAAGTCGCGCAGGGCATCCAGCAGGCGTTGTCGTTCGTGCTCGTTGAATAGGGCCAGTGAAATGCCGGACAGGTAAATGGCTTGCAGATGCGCGGTGTGCAGCACGCTGGCAAAGTCGATGCCGGAGGCAAAGTAATGGCGTGCCGCACTGTCATTGCGCCAGTACAGGAAGCTGCGCTCGCCACGGGCATCGGTTTCCACCATGTACAGGCCGGGCAGCTTGCCCGGCAGGATGACAATGTGGCTGACATCCACGCCTTCGGCTTGCCAGTCAGCCAATAGCTGGCGGCTGAGGTTGTCCTGTCCCATGCCCGTCAGATAGCGAACATGGTGCGGGCTGTCGGCCAGAACTCGGGCCAGATAGATGGCGGTGTTCAGGGTGTCGCCACCAAAACGGCGTTGTAGCGGTTGACCGCTCAGTTCGATCATGCCTTCACCCAGGCAGGCAATATGCATGTTGCTGTCCTTCCTTGTTGTGCAGGGCAGGGCGCTGCCCTTGTGCGGGCAGCGCTGTGGTAGTCAGGGCTTTTTGTAGGCGATGCAGTCCACCTCGACCTTGCAGTCGATCACCATGCTGGACTGCACGCAGGCGCGGGCGGGCGGATGTTCGCCAAAATACTGCAGGAATACCCGGTTGAACGAGGCAAAGTCGCGGGTATCATCCAGCCACACGCCACAGCGCACCACATGTTCCGGGCTGTAACCGGCTTCCCGGAGTATGGCCAAGACGTTCTGGATACATTGGTGCGACTGGGTGACGATGCCACCTTCAATCACTTCGCCATTGATCATGGGGGTCTGACCGGAGACATACAGCCAGCCGTCAGCGGCTTGTACCGCGCGGGCAAAGGGCATGGTCTGGCCACCGGTGCCACCGGCAATGCCATAGCGTTTCAGATCGCTCATGATAGGTTTCCTTGCATGTTTACAGTGAGGGAGTAACGGGGAAGGTGGTGCGGATATCGCGGGTGCGCGGCAAAAAGCGTCCGGCACGGGCGCCGGTGGCGGCCGTGTGTTGCCAGCTGAGCGTGCCATTCACCCAGACTGCAACAATGCCTTGTGCAGCCTGTACCGGTGAGTGGAAGCTGGCTGTGTCATGGATGGTGGCTGCATCAAACAACACCAGGTCTGCCCAGTATCCGGGGCGTATCAGGCCGCGCTCGTCCAGCGCAAAGCGGCTGGCAGACAAGCCGGTCATTTTGTGAATGGCGGTTTCCAGGCTGAACAGCTTGCGTTCGCGGCAGTAGTGGCCCAGCACACGCGGAAACGCGCCCCATAGCCTGGGGTGGGGCAGCGGGTCTTCCGGCAGTCCGTCCGAGCCCACCATGGTGAGCGGGTGGCTGAGAATGCGCTCGACATCGGCCGGGTCCATGCCGTGATACACCGCGCCGGCCGGTTGCAGCTTGCGGGCGGCATCCAGCAAGGGGAGCTGCCATTGTTCGGCAATCGCCTGCAGGGTTTGGCCGGCCATGTCCGGGTGCGGGGTGGACCAGGTGATGAAAATCTCGAAATCGCTGGTGACCTGTTTCAGGTCCAGCGTGGAGGAACTGGCCGAGTAAGGGTAGCAGTCGCAGCCTACCAGCTGCTGGCGGGCAGCTTGTTCCAGTGAGGCCAGCAGTTGCGGGCTGCGCCCCCAGTTACCTTTGCCGGCGCATTTCATGTGCGACACGATGACCGGGCTGTTGGCATGGCGGCCCACGCGCCAGGCTTCGTCCATGGCTTCCAGCACCGGTTCGAATTCGCTGCGCAGATGGGTGGTGTAGATGCCGCCGAAGCTGGCCAGTTCGGCGGCCAGTTGCTCCACTTCGCTGCTGTCGGCACTGAAGGCCGATGCATAGGCAAGGCCGCTGCTCAGCCCCAGTGCCCCGTGTTGCAGGCTGTCGGCCAGCTGGGAGCGCATGGCGTTGATTTCTTCTGCGTTGGCGCAGCGGTCCAGCCTATCCAGATGATTGCTGCGCAAGGCGGTGTGGCCAACCAGCGCCGCCACATTGACGGCGGGTTCGGCGCGCCCCACCGCTGCACGGTAGTCAGCAAAGCGCGGGTAGCAAAAAGCGTCGCGCGGGCCCAGCAGGTTCATGGGGTCTGGCGGTTCGCCTTTCAGACTGACGGGCGCTGCACTGATGCCACAATTACCGACAATCACGGTGGTCACGCCCTGGCTGAGTTTGGGCTGCATCTGTGGCTGGCGTATCACCATGGTGTCGTCATGGGTGTGGACGTCGATGAAGCCCGGGGCCAAGGTCAGGCCGCGACCGTCAATTTCATGGTCGGCTTCAACCTGACCGGCCTGCCCGATCAAGGCGATGCGCTGTTGGCAAATGCCGACATCGGCCACAAACGCGGCTGCGCCACTGCCATCGACCAGATTGACCTGGCGAATCAGGGTATCCAGATGGTGCATGAGGATTCTCCGGAAGGCTCCCGGCGGCACGGCAGGCAAGGGCTTGCTGCCAGGCCGGGAGAACAGGGTGGTGAGTCTGGCTCAGAGCAGCTGGGCCAGTCCCAGCGTCAGGGCAAAGGCCACTACAGAAATCAGTGTTTCCAGCACGGTCCAGGTTTTCAGGGTCTGCACCACGGTCATGTTGAAATACTCTTTCACCAGCCAGAAACCGCCATCGTTGACGTGGGACAGAATCAGCGAGCCTGCACCTGTGGCCAGCACCAGCAGTTCCGGATGCGGATAGCCGCTGGCCATGGCGATGGGCGCGACAATCCCGGCGGCGGTGGTCATGGCCACGGTGGCCGAGCCGGTGGCCACCCGCATCAACACCGCCAGCAACCAGCCCAGCAGTAAGGGCGATAGCTGGAATTCGGCTGACAGCGCAATGATTTCCTTGGTGACGCCGGTTTCAATCAGGATGCGGTTAAGACCGCCACCAGCGCCTACCAGCAAGGTAATGGCGGCGGTGGGGGCCAGACACTCATTGGTGAACTTGAGGATGTTGTCGCGGCTGAAACCACGGGCAAGGCCCAACGTCCAGAAGCTGACCAGGGTGGCGATCAGCAAGGCGACCACCGAGTTGCCGATAAACAGCAGCAGGCCGTTCATGGCGCTACCTTTATCTGTCAGCACATTGGCCCAGCCACCGAGCAACATCAGGAATACCGGCAGCAAAATGGTGGCGATGGTGACGCCAAAGCTTGGCAGTTCGCGCTTACCGGTTTCACGCTCGGTAAACTGGCTGGCAATCGGGTTTTCTGCCGGCAGATCAATGCGCGGTGCGATAAATTTGGCAAATACTGGCCCGGCGATGATGGCGGTGGGTACGCCGACAATAATGGCGTAGAACACAGTCTTGCCCACCTGGGCGCCATATTCGCTCACGGCCAGCATGGCCGCCGGATGCGGCGGCACCAGACCATGCACCACCGACAGGCCGGCTACCATGGGCAGGCCGACCAGCAGCATGGACACACCGGCACGCTTGGCCACGGTAAAGGCAATCGGAATCAGCAACACGAAGCCCACTTCGAAGAACAGCGGCAGGCCACAGACAAAGGCGATGCACACCATGGCCCAGTGGGCGTTCTTTTCACCGAATTTGTCGATCAGCGTCAGGGCGATGCGCTCGGCACCGCCGGATTCGGCCATCATCTTGCCCAGCATGGTGCCAAGGGCCACCACCAGCGCGATATGGCCCAGTGTCTTGCCCACCCCGGTTTCATAGGCGGCCATGATGTCTTTGGCCGGCATTTGTGCAGCCAGGGCCAGACCGATGGAAACCACGGTCAGCACAATGAATGGGTTGATGCGGTATCTGGCGATCAGTACCACCAGCGCGATGATGGCGATGGCGGCATACAGCAGCAACTGGCTGCCCAGAACTGGCGTCATGTACTTCTCCTTAGTAGTGCAGGGGCAATGCCGCCTCCCGGTCTGTAGGGGGCGGTCTTTATCGGGGTCAGAACAGGGTTTCCACCGCACCGGTGACATTCAGTGCGTCATCCACCAGCAGTAGCTGGCGCCATTTGTCGAAGGTCAGGCAGGGGTGGGATATTTCGAAGGCGATCATGTCGCCCACTTGCAGGTCTGCATCGGCTGGAATGCGCATGAAGGCGTGCTGGTCCATCATGGTGCTGACAATCCAGTCGGCGGGTGCGGCGGTGGGCTGCTGGTCACGGCCAGGACGGAAGTGCAGGGATGCCTGTGGCAGTCCGGCGTCAAATGCGGCATCGCGCTTGCCAAGGGCAATGATGGCGCGGCCTTCTTCGGGCAGGGACTGGACATAAGCCCACAGTTGCAATGCCGGCAGCAGACTGCTGCCCATTTCGCGGGCGATGGGGTTCTGGCTGTGGATGCGTTGTTCGGCATGGCGATAGATGCCGACATCGTGGGTGAGGTAGCAGCCGGGACGGAGCAGGATATTGACCGGCTGTCCCGGATTGAAGCCGGTAAATTCATCGGCCACCACGTCGTACCAGGCTGAGCCGGCCCCTGTGAGGATAATGTCTTCTTCGGCAAACAGGCCGGCGGCTGCATGTGCGCGGGTTCTGGCCAGCACGGATTGCAGGAAGGCGCGGATATCGGCTTCCTGCTGCAGTACCCCTTCATAGACTTCCACGCCAATCAGGCGGAGTGATTGCGGCCAGCGGGCAATGGCGGCCAGTACGGCTTCTTCCTGTTGCGGAGAGCGGATGCCGGTGCGACCTCCCTCCACGCCGTACTCCAGCAGGATGCGCAGGTGTTGGCCCGCTGCCGCAAAATACTGGCCGAGTGCATCGACATTGGCAGCTGAATCGACAATGCAGCAGAAGCTGAAACCGGTGTCCTGCAGCAGGCGGGAAATAATGGCCATATTGGCCTTGCCCACCAGCTGGTTGGCCATCAGCATGCGGCGGATGCCATATTGATAGGCGGCATTCACTTGTGGAGCGGTAGCCAGGGTAATGCCCCAGGCACCATGTTCCAGCTGCAGGTGAAACAGCGCCGGGCTCATGGTGGTTTTTCCATGCGGTGCCAGCTTTACACCGTAGCGCTGCATGAAGTCCTGCATCCAGTGCAGATTGTGCTGGATGCGGCTCTGGCGCAGTACGGCTGCAGGCAGGCTGACCTCTTCGCGCAGGATGTTCCAGCCCAGGCTGGCAACATCGTGCAGGGAGCAGGAGGCGGGACTTTCGCCCAAGCCCTTGGTGACCGTATTCAGTTGTGTTTCCCGGAGTGGATGCTCTGCCATGAGTGTGTTTTCCTCGCCATTGCTTTAAAAAAACACAGCGAGTGAGGCTACGCTCGGGGTAATACTGGCGCGGCTGGCCAGCATGCGGCTCGCTGTGGGTCTGTACCGGGTGCTGCATGATTGCGCACGGCAGGAGGGCAGACTTTCCAGCAAGGAAGGTGGGCTGACATCTGGCCAAAAGGATGTACCTTCTAGCTCTTCCCGACAGGTGAAACTGCGGTTCACCTGTTCAGCTGCTATTGCCGGGGGCATGAGTCATTGAAAAGACGGGATTTTCCCAGCGCGGATCAGATGGCGGTGGGCTGTGGCTATGAGATGGCTGGTGAAATCCGGATGGCGGGTGCAGGCTGGTTGAGGCGTAAATGACGCATCGCGAAATGCATTACGGACTGCTGTTGCTGTGAAGGGTGGGCTATCGCATGTGGATGCGATAGCCGGTGGGATATTGCCAGCTGCATCAGCTGTTGATCAGGCTGGCAACCTTGGTGGTGATGATGTCTACTGCGGGGTCGTTGGCACCATGGGGCAGGATGACATCGGCAAAGCGCTTGGTGGGTTCGATAAACTGGTTGTGCATGGGGCGCACGGTGGCCAGATAGTGTTCGATCACATGGTCCACGGTGCGGCCACGTTCGCGAATGTCGCGTTGCAGACGGCGGATGAAACGCACGTCCGGGTCGGTATCCACGAAGATCTTCAGCGACATCATGTCGCGCAGGGCGGCATCGTATAGTGGGAACAGTCCTTCGATGACGATGACCGGGGCCGGCTTCACCGTGATGGTTTCGGTGGCCCTGGTGTGGTTGGTGAAGTCGTAGACCGGCATCTGGATGGCCCGTCCGGCCAGCAGGTCTTCTATGTGCTCAATCAGCAGCGGCCAATCAAAGGCATGCGGGTGATCGTAATTGGTGGCCAGCCGCTGCTCGAAGGTCAGATGGGCCTGATCGCGGTAGTAGTAGTCCTGCACAATGACAGCCGCCATGTCGGGACCGATGGTTTCCAGCACCTTGGCGGTGACGGTGGTCTTGCCGCTGCCGCTGCCGCCGGCAACGCCGATAATGAACGGGGTAGTCATGCTGTAAGCCTCTTGCTGCAATAACGCATAAAAA
>NZ_JASLFG010000028.1:0-34828 GCF_030150775.1 Aquitalea sp. | reverse complement strand
ATGTCGATGACTGGCGGCTAATGCGCTCAAATGCTGCGACTTTGCGCCAGCAATAGCCTGCAACAGCCCGCTTTCGTTATACTATTGGCAAATTATTCGCCTTAACGCGGACGGCCTAATGAGCGAATTGCAGATCGGTGTACTGATATTGGGCGTGGCAGTGATCGCCCTGGTGTTCGGATTCAATGTTTTTCAAGAGTGGCGTTTTCGCAAGAAAACCAGTCAGGCCTTCGCGCGCCCTCATGACGACGTACTGCTGAACGTACCCAAAAACAATGTGCGGGATGGCGCGCGCCACGACCGGATGGAGCCGGTGCTGGCAGACAGCATCCACGTCCCTGCCGGCTATGACGATGAGCCGTTCGAACCGGAAATTCCGGAAGACACCTCATTGATCATGCCGCCACCGGTTGAACGCCCGGCCCCCATTCCCGAACCCATGCCGCTGTCGCCGCGCGAGGACGAAGACAACAACCAGTTCGAATCCGCCGATCACCAGGCGCTGGTTGCCGCCCTGCTAGACCCCTCGCTTGATTTCATTGCCGAGGTGGTGTTCCACGAACCGCACGAACTGGCAGCCATGCCGCGCTTCAATGTAGGCAAGCGCACCCATATCATTGGCCGTACCGAAAAGGGTCTGTGGAAACCGGCCGAAGCCCTGCCCGGCACCCGCTACAAGCAGATCAACATCGGCATGCAGATGGTGGACCGCAGCGGCTCGGTAACCGAGCAGGAACTGGCTGGCTTCTGCCAGCAGGTTTCACACTTTGCCGAAGAACACGATGCCGCCGTCAGCTTTCCGCAACGTCAGCAAAAGCTGGTAGCCGCACGCGAGCTGGACCGGTTTTGTGCCGATGTAGACGTGCTGATCGGCATCAATGTGGTTCCCCGCCAGGCGGTGGAAGGCACACGGCTGCGCAGCTTCGTGGAAGCCGGTGGCCTGCAGCTGGAGCCGGATGGTGCCTTCCATTACCTGGCGGATTCCGGCAACACCTTGTATTCGCTAATGGCCGCAGACCAGATGCCCTTCACCTTCCACACCTTGCTGGACAAGTCCTTCCCGGCCCTGACCCTGCTGTTTGATGTTCCGCGTGTAGCAGGCGGGGTAGAGGTTTTCGATCGCGCGGTACTGTTTGCCAAGCAACTGGCGGTGGAATTCGATGCACAACTGGTGGATGACAACCGCCGCGTACTGTCAGATGTAGGGCTGTCGCGTATCCGCGACCAGCTGGTTCATATTTACAGCAGCATGGACGACCGGGGCATTGCACCCGGCAGTGTTGCTGCACTCAGGCTGTTTGCCTGACACCCGCTGCACACAGGCCGGCATATGCCGGCCTTTTTCTGTTTGAGATCATGCAATGAGCACCAACGACCTTGCTTCCCATGCCAGCAGGCTGCGCCAGCTGCTGAGCCGCTACGGACATGAATACTACGTGCTGGATGCCCCCAGCGTGCCAGATGCCGAATACGACCGGCTATTCCGAGAATTGCAGCTACTGGAAGAGCATAACCCGGAACTGAAAACCCCGGACTCACCCACACTACGAATAGGCGGCAAGCCGCTGCCGGAATTCAGCCAGCTTACCCATAGCGTACCTATGCTGTCGCTGGGCAATGCCTTCTCCGACATGCAACAGGCCGAGTTCAGCCAGCGCCACGCCGAGCTGATCCAGTTTGACGAACGCATCCGCCGCGAGCTGGGCGAAACCACCATTGCCTACGCCACCGAGCCCAAGTTCGATGGCCTCGCCATCAGCCTGCTCTACCGCAACGGAGTGCTGGAGCAAGCCGCCACCCGTGGCGATGGCATTACCGGCGAGAACGTGACGGAAAATATCCGTACCATCCACGCCATCCCCCTCAGCCTGGAGCTGGAAAATCCTCCTGCTCTGCTGGAAGTACGCGGCGAAGTGCTGATGCTCAAGCGCGACTTCGAGCGCCTCAATACCGAGCAACTGGCGCGTGGCGACAAAAGCTTCGCCAACCCGCGCAATGCCGCGGCAGGCAGTCTTCGCCAATTGGATTCACGCATTACCGCACAGCGCCGCCTGTCGTTCTTCGCCTATGCCATCGCCCAAGTTGAGGGCGCCGCCTGGCCAACCACACATGCGGGGGAAATGGAATGGCTGCAACGACTGGGCTTCCCGGTAGTAGAACCGGCACTGCGCCCTGTAGTGGAAGGTGCTACCGGCCTGGCCGCCTATTATGAAACCGTACTGCAACAACGGGCTGAGCTGCCGTTTGAAATCGATGGTGTGGTCTACAAGGTAAACAACCGAGCACTGCAGGACGAACTGGGCTTTGTCTCGCGCGCCCCGCGCTGGGCCATTGCCCACAAGTTTCCGGCCGAAGAAGCGCTGACTCTGGTTGAAGCCATTGAGGAACAGGTTGGACGTACCGGTGCCATCACCCCGGTGGCACGCCTGCAGCCAGTGTTTGTTGGCGGCGTCACCGTAACCAATGCCACCTTGCATAATGAGGATGAAGTCCGTCGCAAGGATGTGCGTATCGGCGATACCGTCATCGTGCGCCGCGCCGGCGATGTGATTCCGGAAGTGGTATCCGTGGTACTAGAGCGCCGCCCCATGCAGCCAGCTACAGGAGGCGACCTGTTCAGCCAGGGCGAAGAGCCGCAATACCCGGCCTATCGCCTGCCCACGCAGTGCCCGGTTTGCGGCAGCCATGTGGTGCGTGAAGAAGGCGAAGCCATTGCCCGCTGTTCCGGCGGTTTGTCCTGTCGCGCCCAGCGCAGCCAGGCTATTCAACACTTTGCCGGCCGCCGCATGATGGACATCGACGGGCTTGGCGAGCGCTACATCGACAAGCTGGTGGAATATGGCTACGTACGCAGCGTGGCCGACCTGTACTGCCTGTCCCTGGATAATCTGCTGGACATGAAACGCCGCGCCGATGAAGACGATGGCGTGACACCCGAAACCGTCAAGACCGGCAAGATAGCCAGCAAGTGGGCGGAGAACCTGCTGGAAGGCATTGCCGCCAGCCGTACTCCGCCACTGGCACGCCTACTGTTTGCACTGGGTATTCGCCATGTTGGCGAGTCCACCGCCAAGACACTGGCTGACTGGCTGGGCTCGCTGGCGCTGATCCGCCATACGCCGGCAGCCCTGTTTGCCGCCCTGCCGGATATCGGTGCCGTGGTTGCCCAGTCACTGGCCGACTTTTTCGCCGAAGAAAACAATGAAGCCGCTCTGGATGCCCTGCTGCAACACGTCCAGCCGGTGGATGAACACCCGCCTTCAGCCAAACTGGCCGAACGCCTTGATGCCGCCGTATTGCTGGCACGACTGAATATTCCGCGCCTGACCGAGGTGCGCAGCCAGCAACTGGCAACACAAATCAGTGGCCTGGAGCAACTTGCTCGCATGGAGCGTCGCCAGCTGATGCTGCTGCAGCTACCCGCCGAAGTGGTAAACGCCCTGGCCGACTGGCTGGATCAGCCGGCACAGCGCAGCGCCTTACAACAGCTGGCCAGCCTGCGCGAAGAGATACTGGCCAGCCTTCCGCAGGAAACTGCAAGTGCGCACCCGCTGTTTGATGGCAAAACCTTCGTCCTCACCGGCACCTTGCCCACCCTGTCGCGTGATCAGGCCAAGGCCATGATCGAAGCCGCCGGTGGCAAGGTTTCCGGCAGCGTCTCCAAAAAAACCCACTTCGTCCTTGCCGGTGCCGAAGCCGGAAGCAAGCTGGCCAAGGCAGAAGAGTTGGGGATTGCCATTCTGGACGAAGCGGCCCTGCAAGCCATGTTGCAGCAAACGGCAGGCTGAAAGAAAGGCAAGGAAAGCCATGACCGAAACTGCATTCGAACGCGGCAACCGCCTGACCGCAGCCAATCAGCAAGAACAGGCTATTGCCGCCTTCAGCGAATGTCTGCAGCACAATCCTCAAGACTGGCAGGCATTGTTCAACCGGGGTACCGCCCAGATGCGTCTGAAGCAATACCCGCAGGCACTGGAAGACTACCTGGCCGCCGCCGCACTTAATCCCGCCTCCAGCAATATTAAATGCAATCTGGCTGTGTTGTTGAAAGAGCTGGGAGAGCTGGCGCTAGCCGAAAACCTGTTGCTGGAGGTGTTGCAGACAGAGCCGCAGCATGCCGAGGCCTGGAGCAATCTGGGTGTGGTGCTGCAATACGCGCTGCGCTATGACGATGCCGTGGTCTGCCACCAGAATGCCCTGCAACTGGCGGGTAACAGTGGCGGACGACTTAATAATCTGGGCAATGCCCTGACTTGCGCACTGCGGCTGGACGAAGCCGTCAGCGCCTATCGCCAGGGGCTGGACTTGCAGCCGGGCGATGCCTATCTGGCATTCAATCTTTCTGTCGCCCTGTTGCTGCAAGGCCGCTATCGGGAAGCATGGCCACTTTACGAACAGCGCTGGCGCACCATCATGCAGCCCCGTTATCGCGAACACGCCTGGCAAGGCCAGGATCTGGGCCGTCAGCATCTGCTGGTATGGGCAGAACAAGGCCTGGGCGATACCTTGCAAATGGCACGCTTCCTGCCCGTTTTGCGTCAGCAGCACCCGGCCGCCCGCATTACTCTGGCCTGCCAGATGGCCTGCCTGCGCCTGTTCGGGCAGCTGGAAGGCATTAGCTTGGTGCCGCTGGAAGATGCACCGCCAGCCCACGACTGGCAGATTCCATTGATGTCATTGCCACTGCGGCTGGATGTCACACTGGAAACCTTGTCCGATCAGCCTTATCTGCATGCAGATGCCAGCCTGGCAAGCCGCTGGGATCAGCAATTGCCAGAACGCCAACCAGGCCGTCTGCGGGTGGGGATTGTCTGGGAAACTGGTAGCTGGGGAGTGGGCATCGCCGACCATGGCCGCCAGAACAAATCCATCCCGCTCGCAACTTTCCTGCCCTTGCTGGACAATCAGCAAGCGGATTTTGTCTCGTTGCAGCTCGGGACACTACCTGCAGAACTGCAAGACAGGGTATTTGCCCCGCATATCAGCGATTTTGCCGATACCGCAGCCATTATTGATCAACTGGATCTGATCATCAGCGTCGATACCTCGGTCGTGCATCTCGCTGGAGCCCTGGGCAAACCGGTATGGGTGATGATGCGTGCGGAAAGCGCCCCCTTTTTCATGGCACAGGGTGAAAGCTCCCCCTGGTATGCCAGCATGCACATCTGGCGACAGGCCATGCCCGGCGACTGGTCGCCCTTGATCGTCAGCGTGGCAAAAACGCTGCGGCAATTGCCACGGGATTAAGTTGTTGTTTGGAGCGGCACGCAAGTCAGGATAGAATGCGCGCCAGTCAGAAATATTTTCAATTGAAGACTTTTTACGACGATGAAAAAAATCAGCAAGGCAGTATTCCCCGTTGCCGGGCTTGGCACCCGTTTTTTGCCGGCCACCAAGGCCAGCCCGAAAGAAATGCTGCCTGTTGTGGACAAACCACTGATCCAGTATGCGGTGGAAGAAGCCATTGCAGCTGGTATCACCGAACTGATTTTCATCACCGGCCGTAACAAGCGCTCGATCGAAGACCATTTCGACAAGGCCTATGAGCTGGAAACCGAGCTGGAAAACAAAAACAAGCAGAAGCTGCTGGATACCGTACGCGGCATCATCCCGCCATCAGTCAGTTGCATCTACATCCGTCAGACCGAAGCACTGGGACTGGGGCATGCGGTACTGTGCGCGCGCCCCGTCGTCGGAGATGAGCCCTTTGCCGTGATTTTGGCCGATGACCTGATTGATGGTGAACCGGGTGCGATGGAGCAGATGGTCAGCCTGTTCGATACGACCCACAGCTCCATTCTGGGGGTGGAAACAGTGGCACGGGAAGAAACCGGCTCCTACGGCATTGTTGAAGTCAGCAGCGATACCCATGGCCAGCAACGCGTAGTCAGCATCGTGGAAAAACCACACCCAGATGTAGCTCCGTCCAATCTGGCTGTCGTTGGCCGCTATATCCTGACACCGCGCATCTTCGACAAGCTGCTGAACACCACCCCGGGTGCGGGTGGCGAAATCCAGCTGACCGACGGCATTGCCGCCTTGCTCAAGGAAGAGGCCGTCCTGGCCCTGCCCTTCAAAGGAACGCGCTACGACTGCGGCTCCAAGCTGGGCTATCTGAAGGCAACAGTCAGCTACGGCCTGAAGCACCACGAAGTAGCCAAAGAATTTTCAGCCTACCTGCAGCAATTGCAGGACTGAACCCGATATTTTCCATCACGCCGCTCCAGCGACGGAGCGGCGTTTGCATTTTCCTGAGGAGTCAACATGCCCAACATTGCCGAAGCTCGCGGACTGATCAATAGCTCGGACATTCTGTTCACTGCAGAACAGGTAAGCGCTGCCGTCGACCGCATGGCCGTGGAAATCACCGAAAAACTGGGTGAAACCTATCCGCTGGTACTGTCCGTCATGGGTGGTGCCGTGGTGTTTACCGGCCAGTTGTTGCCACGCCTGAACTTCCCGCTGGACTTCGACTACGTGCATGTTTCCCGCTATGGCGACAAGACACACGGCGGCGAACTGGTATGGAAGCAAGCCCCGAAAGAAGATGTACAAGACCGCGTGGTACTGGTTCTGGATGACATCCTGGATGAAGGCCACACTATGGCAGCCATTCGCGACAAGGTAATGGGCATGGGTGCCAAGGAATTCTACAGTGGCGTGTTTGCCAACAAGCTGATCCCCAAGGAAAAGCCGATTGCTGCCGACTTCGTTGGCCTGGACGTACCAGACCGTTACGTATTCGGTTATGGCATGGACGTACGTGGTGCCTGGCGCAATCTGCCGGCGATTCACGCTCTGAAGTAAGCTACCCCGCGATGACATGGAACAAGCCGCACGCAGTTATCTGCATGCGGCTTGTCCATGAGGCCGCATGACAGGCCACATCAGGCAGCTCGGGCTTGCAATATGGGCGGCAGAATGTTTTTTACCCACTGCCGTTGCTGGTCATACGCGTGCGCCAACTGCAGTACCGCCATATCTGCCCGGGGACGTCCCACCAGTTGCATGCCCATCGGCAGGCCATTACGGCCAAAACCAGCCGGAATATTCATTACCGGCAGACCAGCCATGGTTGGCCCGATCACCACTTCCATCCAGCGGTGATAGCTGCTCATCACCCGACCTGCAACCATGTGCGGCCAGTGTTGTTCCAGCGCAAAGGGATAAACCTGGGCACTGGGCAATATCAGGAAGTCGTACTCCTCGAACATGCGTAAAACCGCACGGTACCAATCACTGCGGATGCGGGATGCACGATAAACATCCAGTGCACTCAGCTGCAGACCACCCTCGATTTCCCACAATAATTCAGGCTTTAGCTGGCTACGGCGTGACGCATCCTGGTAATCGGCATTCAGGCTACCGGCCATCAGCCAGTGGCGATGCACCTCCCAGCTTTCCCATAGCAGAGATGGATCAAAACCGATGCTGGCGGCTTCAAGCTGGCAACCTAGCGCCCTGATATCCTGCAATGCCAGCTCACACTGCTCCAGTATGCCGTCTTCCATGGGCAGGTAGCCGTTCCAGTCGCCCAGCCAGGCGACGCGACAGGCACTGAAATCCTGCTCCAGCACCTGATCCAGACCGCAGAGGCCACTGGCCAGCGGAACCCGCAGGTCTGGGCCAGCCTGTGTTTTCAGCAGTGCCAGGATGTCCGGAATGTTTCGCCCCATAGGCCCTTCAGTGGCCAGCTGCTGCAAGAAAAGCTCTGGCGTTGGTCCCAAAGGAATACCTCCCCAGCTCGGGCGAAAGCCGAATACATTGTTGAAAGCGGCCGGATTGCGTAGCGAGCCCATCATGTCACTGCCATCAGCAACCGGTAGCAGTCGCAATGCCAGTGCTACCGCAGCACCACCGCTGCTGCCACCGGCACTGCGATCCGGGGCATAGGCATTACCGGTAGCGCCGAACACGCCATTGTAGGTATGCGAGCCGGCACCGAACTCCGGCGTATTGCTCTTCCCGATGATGATGGCTCCGGCACGGCGCATGCGCTCCACCATGATTCCATCATGATCGGCAATTTGATGACGATACAGGGGAGAGCCCATGGTCGTGGCGATGCCCTGCGTTGCGGACAGATCCTTGATCGCTTGCGGGATGCCATGCAGCCAGCCACGCGACTGACCCTGCGCCAGCTCCTTATCGCAACTGGCCGCCTGCTCCAACAACATTTCAGCCGGCTGCAATGACACCAACGCATTGACGCTGGGGTTCAACTGGTCGATGTGATCAAGATAGGCGCGCATCACTTCCACACAGGAATAATCACGCTGATGGATGGCCTGCGATAACTCAAGCGCCCCCAGGGTGACAATGGGGTGAAGCATAGTACTTCTGGCTAGCATATTGACTCCCGAGAAAAGTGAATATGGCGGCAAGTCATCACCGTCAGCGGCCACATGCCGACATCACATGGCCTGATCGGTTGATTGAACAAACTGGGAATAACGGGATGACACTTGGCCACGCGGTCAGTGGGGAGGCTGGCTAAGCGGGATCGCCGTCAGCTCGTCCCCGGTGACAGCGCGCCCGCGAGGCAGGAAATAGCAGGCCAGCACCCCCAAAGCGGTAGACACTAGCAAGTAGTAGACCGGCGCAATCGGCGAGCCGGTGCTACCAGCCAACCAAGTAACGATAAAGGGTGCAAAACCACCGAACAACATCACCGCCAGGTTGTAACCGATGGAAACACCGGTTGAGCGCACCTTGACCGGAAACAGCTCGGACACGGCAGTCGGTGCCGGTCCAAAGCTCAGCCCCAGCAAGGTGCAGAACAGCAGCTGAACCAGCAGCAGGCGCTCGACGCTGGGTGCAGCTGCCAACCAGGAAAATCCGGGATACACCAGCAGCAACAGGCCAAAATAGGGCCACAGTAGCAAGGGGCGGCGGCCAATACGGTCGGACCAGGCCCCGGATAGCGGAATCAGCAAGGTCATCCACGCCACGGCCAGCATCTGGATGGCAAAAGCCTGATCCAGTGGTAAGCCGAACTGACGATGTACATAGGCCGGCATGTTCACCAGCAATACGTAAAATGCAGCAGTCCCTGGAATGGTCAGTCCTATAGTCAGCAGGATATGGCGGTGATTCTGCTGCAACTGTCCACTCAGCCCGACCGGGTCCGCCGCAGTGGGGGTAGCCTCGACAAAGGCTTCGGTTTCATCCATATAGCGCCGGATCCACAAACCAACCGGCGCAATCAGCAGGCCGACCAGAAACGGCAGCCGCCAGCCCCAGGCTTCAAGCTGCCCCTGATCCAGGTTATGCGTGATCAGCGCACCCATGCCGGCACCACCCAGAATGGCCAGCATCTGGCCCACCAGTTGCCAGGAACCATACAATCCACGTTGATTGGCTGGTGCCGTTTCCACCAGAAAGGCAGTTGCGCTGGCGTATTCCCCGCCTGTCGCAAAACCCTGCAGCAATCTGGCCGTCACGATCAGCAATGGTGCAGCAATACCGATGGCTGCATAGGGCGGTGCGCAGGCAATCAGCAGCGACACCAGTGCCATGATGGCCATGATCAGTTGCATGGCGGCCTTGCGCCCCTTGCGATCCGCGTAAATGCCCAGCAGGACGCCACCAACCGGCCGCATGAAGAAACCCACGCCAAATGTGGCCGTCGCCATCAGCAGAGAGATGAACTCATTCCCGTCTGCCGGAAAAAACAGCTTGGAAATGATGCCGGTCATGAAGCCATACACGATGAAGTCGTACCACTCCAGGGTATTGCCGATAACGGCGGCAATGATTTGCCGCTTGCGGGAAACCGGTTTATGCGCACGTTTCACCTTACCACCTCCTGCCAGCTGATTGGACTACCGATCCTGACCGGCAAACTGCCGGGACGTGAAATCGGACGAAACAGCCCTGCAAGGTAGAGAGGGGAGGAGCGGTATGCTACTGACCTATCGACCGATGCCGCAGCCGACAGCCATGTCGCTGATATGGAAACACCGACATCACGGCAGACAAGCCCATGATAGGAAACAAAAACCGGGGAAATGATCGCTTACTGAAAAACAGGGGACTGGTGATGGCAGCGCCGGCAGACACCGGCAGCAAGAACAGGAGATCAGGCCACCCTGAGACAGCCACGGCCCCACACCTGATGGCATGGGGCCGGATACAACATCAACCGTTGCGCGAGGCGTGCTTGCGCTTTTCCTTTTCGCTCATCATGGCTTCGCGCGCGGCGGCTTTCTGGGCTGCCAGCTCTTTGGCGCGTTTTTCCCACACCACCCATTCTTGCGGGCGTTCCAGGGTGATGCGGCCGGTATTGCCATCCCTAAAGTCGGTCAGCACGATTTCGGCAGCTTTCTGGATATTGACGCGGCCACCACCCAACATGGCACCACGCTTGCGGCCAATCATTTCCAGCACCTGCCAGTCCTGCAGGCCATCCACATCATCCAGCTTGTAGCGGGCGGTCAGTTCGGGGACATAGTGTTGCAGCAGGTATTTGAGCAGCTCCAGCGACACTTCTTCCTCGTCCATGGCATTGCGGCCAACTGCACCGCTGGCGGCCAGATTGTAGCCACCCTCCTCCACTTCGATCTTGGGCCACAGCATGCCGGGGGTGTCGTACAGTTCGACATCATCAGCCAGGATGATGCGCTGCTCGTTCTTGGTCACACCCGGCATATTGCCGGTCTTGGCAATCTTGCGACTGCTCATGCTGTTGATCAGCGTGGACTTGCCGACATTGGGAATACCGCAAATCAGCACACGCAGCGGCTTGTCCAGCCCGCCACGGTTGGGCGCCAGCTCGCGACAGGCTGCCACCAGCTTTTGCGACGGCGCGCGCTCGCCGGCATCCAGGCCAATGGCCTGTGTCTGCTTTTTGGCGCGATACCACTCCAGCCACTGGCTGGTGATGGCGGGGTCGGCCAGGTCTTGCTTGTTGAGGATCATCAGGCGTGGCTTGCCCTTGGCCATGCGCGCCAGCATCGGATTGGCGCTGGACGCCGGCAAGCGTGCATCCAGCATTTCGATGACCACATCGATTTCTTTCAGGCGCTCCATCACATCTTTGCGCGCCTTGTTCATGTGGCCGGGAAACCATTGAATTGCCATGCTTTAACGCTTTCTTAACGGGTCCAGTAAATAACTCAGTCCATTGTGGTCGATTTCCTGCATCAATTGCAGCAGACGTCCAATTTCACTCTTGGGAAAACCCTCACGGGCAAACCAGTTGAGGTAATTGCCGGGTAAATCACAAATCAGTACACCCTGGTGTTTGCCAAAGGGCATTGCGGTGGTAACCAGACGCTGCAGATCTTCTTGTTGCATGCTTTCAGACCGGACTGAAGGAGGCGCATTGTGCCAAAGGCAGCCATTTTACGCCACAGCCTTGTTTTGTCGGACTTTTATTGTGCAACTTCCTGATTTGACCTGCGACAAGTGCCGTTGTCATTTTTCTGTCAGAAACAAGGGAGGACAGGCTAGCATGATGGCCATTCGTCACGGGCTTCCGGTCCACACAGACCAAGCCGCAATGCGAAGTCAGTTCAGTGATAGCGACGTAGGTTCTTTGGCGCACACACCGTGTCAGCACACGGTGCTCATGGATGCAGGCTTTGGTCTGCCTTCGCGCTCAGGGCCTCTTTGGGCAGCCGGCTCTGGTTGCCCTTCTTTTTTGCCAGCTAGACAGGTAGTGGCTTGCCGTCATTCAAGGCCAGAATACCGCGCAACACCCGGTACAGACACCACAGCCAGGTCAGCCCCAGAATGGCAAAGCCGACCAGTATCCATACCAAGGCATAGCCCAGCACGGTTCCGAGCAGGCAGAACCAGAAGGTACGAATCTGCCAGTGGAAATGGCTTTCGTACAAGGTACCTCGACACTCGTCGCGCTTGAGATAATTGATGATCACCGCTACCACCATGGGCAGGCCGGTAAACAGGCTGATGCCTTGCAGGATATACACCAGCAGGGTGAGGTTGTTCAGCCGGCGCTCATCGTCACGGGTCAATATATCCATGCCTTCCTTTCAGTTACTGGCCGGGGCCTGCACTTTTTTCCACAGGGGCTGCAAACGGTCGCGGCACTGTTGGGCCGCCAGGCGCGACGCCATGAACAAGGACTGCATGCCATGCGCAACACCAATCATGCCGCTCATGCGCTGGCGGCTCCAGCCCTGCAATATCCCAGAGCTGCGCTGCGGTGCCGTCAATAACACCGGCGCAGCACAAGGCAGTGTCAGCTGCAATTGCTCGGACAACACTTTCAGCCGGCGGTTAGCTTCGTCCAGCAGGCTCAGCTCCGGCAAGGTCACCGCAACATGGCTGAGTTCAAGCACGGCGATGCGGGCGGCCAGCCAGTCGGTTTCATCGGCAAAACGGCTGGGAGAGCAAGCTGCCTTGCTGCGCAATGAGGCCAGTAGCATGGCAAAGGCCCGGATATCAGGGAGCAGGGATTCCAGCACCGGGGTGGCGGCCGCCTGGTCATGCTGTTGCAGATAGCGATACAGGCTGCCCGTCTGAGGCGCAACGGTGTTGGCTAGCGCCTCACCATCGGTCAACAGGGTTACGGACCATACGGCACCGTCCAGCACCAGATTGGCGCTTTCTCGGGCGATCTGCCTTGCATCACTGACTTCGTTCATGACCTGGATCTCCAGTCTGGTTGCCTGGGTGGGTCCGGCGCCTGATTTGTCTGGAAATAACAAATGCCGCCGGATTGACCGCGGCGGCATTGTTCGGGATTCTGTGTTTTCTTGTACTTTTTCCTAGTCCAGAAACACCCCTTGGAGCCGCCGTGGTATGCGGTACCAATAAAAATAGGTGCTAAAGACTGCGGAGAAAGTATTCATGTCGACCATCCTGCCAATAAGGGCAGTGCACTGTCAAGGCTGAAACCGCGAAATCATTGCATTGCACAAAAAAACCCGGCATAGGCCGGGTTTTTGCAACAGCAGGCATCATCTGCCGCTGAACTATTACATATTTGGATAGTTGGGACCGCCACCACCTTCCGGTGTGCACCAGTTGATGTTCTGGCTGGGGTCCTTGATATCACAGGTTTTACAATGCACGCAGTTCTGCGCATTGATTTGCAGACGCGGGCTACCTTCTTCCTGACCAACAATCTCGTAAACACCAGCAGGGCAGTAGCGCTGCTCGGGCGCATCGTATCTGGCCAGATTGAAGCTGATCGGCACGCCAGCATCCTTCAGCTTCAGGTGCGGCGGCTGGTCTTCGCTGTGATTGGTGTTGGAAATGAACACCGAGGACAGCCGGTCGAAGGTCAGCACCCCGTCCGGCTTGGGATAGTCGATGCGGCTGCATTCGCTGGCCGGGCGCAGGGTTTCGTGGTCTGCATGCTTGTGACGCAGCGTCCACGGTGCCTTGCCACGGAACAGAAAGGTGTCGATGGCCGAGTAGATCATCGCCGGCCACAGGCCCCAGCGGAAGGACGGGCGGATATTGCGCACCTGGTGCAGTTCTTCGTGCAACCAGCTTTGCTTGAAGCTAGCGGAATAGCCCACCGCTTCCAGGCCCTGCGCTTCCGGATTGGCCTGCAGCAAGGCAAACACGGCATCAGCCGCCAGCATGGCGGACTTCATCGCGGTGTGCGTACCCTTGATCTTGGGCACATTGAGGAAGCCGGCGGTATCGCCTACCAGCAAGCCACCCGGGAAGGTCAGCTTGGGCAGACTCTGGATGCCGCCTTCGGACAAGGCACGCGCGCCATAGCTCAGACGACGGCCACCTTCAAACACACCCTTGATGGCCGGGTGGGTCTTGAAGCGCTGGAATTCCTCGAACGGCGACAGGTAGGGGTTGGTGTAATCCAGACCAATCACATAGCCCACCACCACTTGATTGTCTTCCAGGTGGTACATGAAGGAGCCGCCGTAAGTGGCGGTGTCCACCGGCCAGCCCACGGTGTGGGTGATGGTGCCGGGCTTGTGGTTTTCCGGTTTGACTTCCCACAACTCCTTGATGCCGATGCCATAGGTTTGCGGGTCGGCACCGTCACGCAGGGCAAAGCGCTCGAATAGCATCTTGGTGAGCGAACCGCGACAGCCTTCGGCAAAGATGGTTTGCTTTGCCCACAGCTCCATACCGGGCTCGCCCGGCTGGTCGCCGTTCTTGCCGGTGCCCATGGCACCGGTGGCCACGCCCTTGACCGAGCCGTCGGCATGGTAAAGCACTTCAGCGGCGGCAAAGCCGGGGTAGATTTCCACGCCCAGGGCTTCGGCCTGCTCGCCCAGCCAGCGGCAGAAATTGCCCAGGCTGACAATGTAATTGCCGTGATTGTGCATCTGCGGCGGGGTCGGCAGCTGGATGGACTCGGTTTCCGTCAGGTAGAGGAAACGGTCGGACAGCGCCGGGGTATTCAGCGGTGCACCTTTTTCTTTCCAGTCCGGGATCAGCTCGGTGAGCGCCCCGGTTTCGATCACGGCACCAGACAGGATATGTGCGCCGATTTCCGAGCCTTTTTCCAGCAGACAGACACTGATTTCCTGGCCGTTCTGTTCGGCCACTTGCTTCAGGCGAATCGCGGCAGACAGCCCGGCAGGGCCGCCGCCGACGATCACCACGTCGTATTCCATATAATCGCGTTGCACCACATCTCCTTTGCGCCCGGAGGGCTGTCCTTATTAGCTGGCAGTCATCATGCAATGAAGCAGCCACGCTCGTCAAAATCAAACAAGCGTTTAAACGGTGCCTTGCTCACGCAGTGTGGCAATCCTGGCAGCGTCGTAGCCCAGCGCGCGCAGTACGTCGTCGGTATGTTCACCCAGTTTGGGAGGGGCCTGATTGTACTCGACCGGCGTACCGGAAAGTTTGATCGGACACCCTACCAGGGGCACATTTTGCCCTACGCTGTCCTGCATGTGTATTTCCATGCCGCGATGGCGAATCTGCGGATCGCGGAAAGCCTCGTCCACCGTGTTGATCGGGCCACAGGGTACACCGGCCTCATCCAGCAGTTTCAGCCATTGCTCGCGGGTATTACCCATAAAGGCTTCTGCCAGCAGCGGCACCACGCTGTCGCGGTGCTTCACCCGCTGCGGGTTGCTGGCAAATCGTTCGTCATCCGCCAGTGCCGGCAGGCCGATCACCTGACACACGGCACGGAATTGCTTGTCGTTACCGCAAGCCAGAATGAAATGGCCATCGGCACAGGCAAATACCTGATAGGGCACGATATTGGCGTGGGCATTGCCCAGCCGTGGCGGCACTTGCTGACCGATCAGCCAGTTCATATTGATATTGGCCAAGGACGCCAGCGCGCAGTCAAACAAGGCCATGTCGATGTATTGGCCCTTACCGCTGCTGCTACGCGCAATGATGGCCGCCAGAATGGCATTGCAGGCATAGATGCCGGTGAACAAGTCGGTTACCGCCACGCCCACCTTGTGCGGCTCGCCATCGGCCGGGCCGGTAATGCTCATCAGGCCGGACATGCCCTGCACGATGTAGTCGTAACCCGGCAGCTCGGCATAGGGGCCATCCTGGCCAAAACCGGTGATGGAGCAGTACACCAGCCGCGGATTGAGCTGGCTGAGGCTGTCGTAATCCAGCCCGTATTTTTTCAGACCGCCCACCTTGTAGTTTTCAATCACCACGTCGGCATCGCGTGCCAGCGCGCGGACGATTTCCTGCCCTTCCGGCTTGGTGATGTCCACCGTGACCGAGCGCTTGCCGCGGTTAGCACATAGGAAGTAGGCCGCCGTGCCATCCGGCAGGCTGGGCGGGGCCCATTGGCGGGTGTCATCACCGGCACCCGGGCGCTCCACCTTGAGCACTTCGGCACCCAGATCAGCCAGCAACTGACCCGCCCACGGCCCGGCCAGTACCCGGGAAAGATCCAGAACCTTGATGCCTGCAAGTGCGCCCGCCATGGTGTTCTCCTGATTGATTCGTTAGTGGCCGTCTGGCGGCCGGATGGACAGTGCAATGCCGCCGCGTGAGCAGCCACATGACGCTGTGCACCAAAAAAAGGGCCCGGTAAGCACCGGGCCTCGCAAGGACAGACAGGAACCAACAACGGGGGCAGGTGGAGCCACACCCCCGCTGTGCTATCAGGCAAATGCCTGAATACCAGTCTGGGCGCGGCCCAGAATCAGGGCATGCACATCGTGCGTGCCTTCATAAGTGTTGACGGCTTCCAGGTTCATCACGTGGCGGATGACGTGGAATTCGTCGGCAATACCGTTACCGCCGTGCATGTCGCGGGCGATACGGGCGATGTCCAGCGACTTGCCACAGTTGTTGCGCTTGATCAGCGAAATCATTTCCGGTGCAGCCTTGCCTTCGTCCAGCAAGCGGCCGACGCGGATGGCTGCCTGCAGGCCCAGGGCGATTTCGGTCTGCATATTGGCCAGCTTCAGCTGAATCAGTTGAGTGGCGGCCAGCGGGCGGCCAAACTGCTTGCGGTCCAGCGTGTACTGGCGGGCAGCGTGCCAGCAGAATTCAGCAGCACCCATGGCACCCCAGGCGATACCGAAACGGGCCTTGTTCAGACAGCCAAATGGGCCTTTCAAGCCTTTCACGCCCGGCAGGATGGCATCTTCTGGCACCAGTACTTCGTCCATGACGATTTCACCGGTGATGGAAGCGCGCAGGCTGAACTTGCCGTGAATCTTGGGGGCTGACAGGCCCTTCATGCCTTTTTCCAGCACAAAGCCGCGGATTTCGCCTTCGTCATCCTTGGCCCACACCACAAACACATCGGCCACCGGGCTGTTGGTAATCCACATCTTGCTGCCAGACAGGACATAACCGCCGTCCACCTTGCGGGCGCGGGTTTTCATGCCAGCCGGGTCAGAGCCGGCATCCGGTTCGGTCAGGCCGAAACAGCCCACCCATTCGCCGGTGGCCAGCTTGGGCAGGTATTTGTCTTTCTGTGCTTCCGAGCCGTAGGCCCAGATCGGGTGCATCACCAGGCTGGACTGCACGCTCATGGCCGAGCGGTAGCCGGAATCGACACGTTCCACTTCACGTGCCACCAGACCGTAAGCAACGTGGCTCAGGCCAGCACAACCGTAGCCGTCGATGGTGCAACCCAGCAGGCCCAGTTCGCCCATCTCGCTCATGATTTCGCGGTCGAAGCGCTCTTCACGATTGGCCGTCAGCACGCGCGGCAGCAGGCGGTCCTGACAGTAGGCTTCGGCAGTCTGCTGGACCAGGCGCTCTTCTTCGGTCAGCTGGTCGGCCAGCAGGAAGGGATCTTCCCAGGCAAAGGGTGCGCGGCTGTTGGATGCGGCCATCGAGGTATCTCCTTAGTGAACTTGTTCCGCATTGCGGAATTGCGTTTTACATTGCAGAATAGCCTAACAACTCCAAAATCGGCTGTAAAGCGTTTTCTTTTATCCCTGTCGCAAGCAGGCTATCCTTGCCGCTCGCGCCAGACAGGCCGGAAGGAAAATCCGGGCCATCCATACAGAATCGAGGAATGCAATGCAGGAAGAAGATGACAAGGACCGACTATTCGTCACCGCGCTGGCGCGTGGCTTGCAGGTGATGGCCGCGTTCCGGCCCGGCGAGTCGGCACTGTCCAATCTGGAAATTGCCAAGCGCACCGGGCTGCCCAAGTCCACGGTATCGCGGCTGACCTACACCCTGACCACGCTGGGCTATCTGTCCCAAGACGAACACAGCGGCTTCTACCGGCTGGGCGTAGCCTTGCTGGCGCTGGGTTCTGTGGTGCTGGCCAGCTATGACATCCGCCAGGTGGCCGGGCCGCTGATGCGCGAGTTTGCTCTGGAAAACAATGTTTCCATCAGTCTGGCCATGCGTGACGGCACCGACATGGTTTATCTGGAAACCTACCGCAGCCAGTCGCGGGTCAGCGTGCAGCTGACCGTGGGTTCACGCGTGCCGATTGCCACCACCGCCATCGGCCGGGCTTTTTATGCCGGGCTGCCGGTGAATGTGCGTCAGCAACTGGATGGCGAGCTGGCCACACGTTATGGCGAACGCTGGACGGAACTGCAGCAACGGCTGCAACAGGCGATGGAGGAATACCAGCGCTGTGGCTACTCGGCATCATTCGGGGAGTACGAGCCGGACGTGATGGCCGTGGGCGTACACCTGCCCTCACCCACTCCCGGCCAGCCGCCGATGAGCCTGAACGCCAGTGGCCCGGCCTTTGCCTTTAGCGCCGAGGTGATGCAGCAGCAAGTGGCACCCGCACTGATTGCCTTGCGGCAGCGTATCGTCCCGGTGGCATAAACACTCAGCCGGCCCTGACACGCTTGTATCAATGCCATTATCATTAAGCTTATGCAGCCAGCAGTAGATCAGAGATGCCCGGCCACCGACAACAAGTTCAGGAAGTATCGTGATGAAAAAGACAATTGCCTTGAGCATTCTGCTCGTGCTGCAACTGGGCGGCTGCGCATCCACCCCGCTGGCCGATCCGGCACAAGACGCGACCCGCAAGCAGTTTGTCACCAAGCCCGACCGGGCCGGTCTGTACATCTACCGCAATGAAAGCCTGGGTGCCGGTGTGCATATGGATGTCAGTGTGGATGGCAAACCGTTGGGACAGACCGTAAGCCACACTTACTTTTATACCGAGCTGACACCGGGCCACCACACCATCCGCTCTGAAGCGGAAAACACCAGTACGCTGGAGTTCAACGCCGAAGCAGGTCGGCTGTATTACATCTGGCAGGAGGTCAAGATGGGCATTCTGTATGCACGCAACAAGCTGCATATGGTGAATGATCCGGAAGGACAGGAAGGTGTGCGGGAAAGCAGGCTGGCCATACAACACTGACCAGCCTTCATGACCAGATATTCACAAAAGCGGTTCTGGCCATAGTATTGCAACTCAGGCCCCCTGAATGTAGTGCACCAGCTGATTGATCACCTGCTCTTGCTCCTGAATAGTGGCATGCACCAGATCGCCAATTGACAGCATGCCCAGCACAGTCTTGCCTTCGAGTACCGGCAAATGGCGGATGTGCTTCTCCGTCATCAGGGCCATGCACTGGTCGGAATTCTGCTCCGGCGTCACATACACCACTTTGCTGGTCATGATGTCGCGAATGTGGGTACCTGCCGATGTACGCCCTTGCAACACAATGCGGCGTGCATAATCGCGCTCGGAAAAAATCCCCACCACTTCGCCACCATTCATCACCAGTACAGCACCGATATCGTGCTCTGCCATTACCTGCAGCGCCTGAAACACGGTACTTTCCGGTGTTACCGTTATCAGCACGCGGCCGGACTTCTGTTCCAGCAACTGTCTGACTGTCTGCATTGCACCCTCCTTGTCGGCCAAGAGAACCTGAAACAACCTGTTTCAATACTATAGAACAAGATTGATCAGCAAAATGGCTGACGGCATACCCCACGGCAGACAAGAAAAAGGCCGGCGGGCACAAAGCCCCCGGCCTGTTGCACTGACTGGAAATGACTCAGCTGGCGCGAATCATGGTGCCGACACCATCATCGGTCATGATTTCCAGCAATAGCGCGTGCGGTACACGGCCATCGATGATGTGTACGGTATTCACGCCGCTGCGTGCTGCATCCAGCGCCGAGCTGATTTTGGGCAGCATGCCACCATGGATAGTGCCATCGGCAAATAGTGCGTCCACCTGCTGGGCGGACAAGCCGGTCAACAGTTTGCCTTGCTTGTCCAGCACCCCAGGGGTGTTGGTCATCAGGATAAGCTTTTCTGCATTCAGGGTTTCGGCCAGTTTGCCGGCCACCAGGTCGGCATTGATGTTGTAGGCTTCACCATTGGCACCGACGCCGATCGGGGCCACTACCGGGATGAAGTCCTGGCGGTCCAGCAAGGACACCAGCGACGGATCGATGCTGGAAATCTCGCCAACCTGACCAATATCGATCTTCTCGTCGCTCTCATCACTGAGGAACATCTTTTCCGCACGAATGAAGTGGCCATCCTTGCCGGTAAGGCCAACAGCCTTGCCGCCGTGGGTATTGATCAGCGACACGATTTCCTTGTTCACCAGGCCACCCAGCACCATTTCCACCACGTCCATGGTTTCCTGGTCGGTCACGCGCATACCCTGCACGAACTTGCCTTCCTTGCCGACACGCTCCAGCAGTTCATTGATTTGCGGGCCGCCGCCATGCACCACCACCGGATTGATGCCCACCAGCTTGAGCAGCACGATGTCCTTGGCAAAGCCTTCTTTGAGCGCATCGTCGGTCATGGCATTGCCACCATACTTGATCACGATGGTCTTGCCGGAAAAACGGCGGATATACGGCAGGGCCTCGGCGAGAACCAACGCTTTTTCAGCGGCATTTACAGACACAACGATCTCCTTCTGCTGGGTAGGGGCCGGAAGCGCTCCGGCCATGGGGCGACAATGTGTTGCATTCTAATCAATCAAACTACTGAACACTGATTTATTAATTGTAATGACAGTCGCTTTGCACTACATTGCCATGCATTAATGAACGAGTATTCAGATATATCCATGACAGAAAACTGCCCAATCGCTCGCTGGCGCAGAAAAAAGGAAGCACGCCCGGCCGAAATTCTGGATGCAGCCCTGATCCAGTTTGTCGAGAAAGGCTTTCGCGCCACCAAAATGGAAGACATTGCACGGGCAGCCGGGGTAACCAAAGGCACGCCCTATCTTTACTTCCAGAACAAGGAAGAGATTTTCAAGGCCATTGCCCGCGGCACCATTGTTGCCAATCTGCAGCAACTGGCCCAGGTTGCCGCCAGATACCAGGGCAGCACCAGCGACCTGCTACACCACATGATAGAGCACTGGTGGCAGGAGGTTGGCTCTGCGCCATCGGCCGGCCTGTGCAAGTTGATGATTGCCGAAGCGGCCAACTTCCCCGAACTTGCACTGTTCTACTTTGAAGAAGTGATCATCCCCAGCAACCAGATGCTGGCCAGGGTACTGGAGCGCGGCATCGCCAGCGGCGAGTTTCGCGAAGTCCCGCTGGTTCACACCGTTGAGGCCATGCTGGCCCCCTTGCTGACCACCATGATTTTCAACCACTCCTTCGGCCAGTTGCCCGGTTGCTGCATCGGCTCCACCAAGGATCCGCTCGGCTTCCTCAAGGACGCACTGGATCTGGTGCTGCACGGACTGAAAAAGAACTGACAGGAAAACTGCCCATGCCCACGCCCCTCCGCCTTGCCAGCCCGGCCCTGCTGGCTGTGCTGCTTACTGCCTGTTCTCAGCCAAGCGCTACCGTCGAAGAAGTCCGCCCGGTCCGAGTGGTAACTGCCAGTCAGAATGGCAGCGTGCAGAGCAACAGCTTTGCCGGCCAGATTCGCGCCCGCACCGAAACCGATCTGGCCTTCCGCATTGGCGGCAAGATCATCGCCAAGTTGGTAAACAACGGCGAACACGTAAAAAAAGGCCAGTTACTGGCCAGGCTTGACCCCAGCGATACCAGCCTGGACATCAACGCCAAACAGGCTCAACTGGCCGCCGCCGAGTCGGACCTGGCCCAGCAGCAGCTCAATCTGCAGCGTTATCAGCAATTGCTGGCCAAGCAGTTCATCAGCCAGGCCCAGGTAGACAGCCAGCTCAATGGCGTTAACGCCGCCCGCGCCAAGCGCGATGAAGCGCGTGCCCAGCTGGCCGCCAGCCGCAATCAGGGCAGCTATACCCAATTACTGGCCGACGCCGACGGCATTGTCAGCCAGATATCAGCCGAGCCGGGCCAAGTGGTGGCCGCCGGACAGGCGGTGGCACGACTGGCGCACGATGGCCCGCGGGAAGCCGCCATCCAGGTGCCGGAAAACGCCCTGCAGCAAGTACGTCAACAAAAGGAATTCACCGTCAGCCTGTGGGCGGGCAAGCAGCAGTTCCAGGGCAAGCTGCGTGAGCTGGCTGGCGATGCCGATGCCGCCACCCGCACCTATGCCGCCCGCATCAGCCTGCCGGATGTCATCCCGCTGGCGCTGGGCCAAACCGCCACCATCACGCTAGACACAAATGCAACACCGTCGCTCCAAACCCTGCGCCTGCCACTGACTGCACTGCTGGATGAGCAGGGCAAGCACTATGTATGGGTGGTAAACGACAAGGATCTGCGCGTTATCCGTCGTCCGGTCAGCGTGGCCAGCATCGACAGCAACAGCGTCACGCTGCAAGGTGGTGTCCACCCCGGCGAAAAAGTGGTCAGTGCCGGCGTACATCTGCTACATGACAAGCAACGCGTCACCTTGCTGCAAGGTGGGCAGTAAATGAAAAAGCTCAATCTGTCGGAATGGGCGCTGCGTCATCAGGCGCTGGTGCTGTACTTCATGGTGATGCTGATGGTGTCAGGCCTGTGGGCCTATACCCAGCTGGGGCAGAAGGAAGACCCCGAGTTCACCTTCAAGGCCATGCTGGTGCAAACCTACTGGCCGGGTGCCAAGGCGGTGGAGGTCGAACAGCAGATCAGCGACCGGCTGGAAGAAAAACTGCAGGAAATGCCGGAGATCAAGTATGTGCAGAGCTACAGCAAGCCGGGTGAGTCCCTGCTACTGATCAATCTGCGCGAAGATGTACCCGCCAAGAATGTGCAGGCGCTGTGGTATCAGGTGCGCAAAAAACTGGGCGATGTGCGCAGCAGCCTGCCAGCCACCACCCAGGGGCCGTTCTTCAACGATGAGTTCGGCGATACCTTCGGCAATATCTACGCCTTTACCGGCGATGGTTTTAGCGATGAAGAGCTGCGCCGCTACGTGGACCGGGCCAAGGAAGAAATCCTGCGGGTGCCGGATATAGCCAAGGTCAGCCTGGTGGGCGAGCAGAGCGAGAACATCTATATCGACCTGTCCAGCAGCAAGCTCGCCTCACTGGGGCTGGACACCAGCACCATCTGGACTGCCTTGCAGCAGCAAAATGCCATGCTGCCAGCCGGCACCTATGAAACCGCCAGCGACCGCATCTGGGTCCGCCCCAGCGGCAACTACAACACGGTGGAAGCCGTTGCCAATACGCCTATTGTCGCCAATGGCAAAAACCTGCGCCTGGGTGATATCGCGCAAATTCACCGCGGCTTTATCGACCCACCCAACTTCCGTATGCGCTTCAATGGCCATCCGGCCCTAGGCCTGGCCATCACCATGAAAAGCGGTGGCGACGTATTGCAACTGGGCGAGCACCTGGACGCCACCCTCAAGCAGATTCAATCCAAACTGCCGGTGGGCATCGAAATACATGCCGTTTCTGATCAACCCAAGGTAGTGAAGGGTGCGGTAAGCGAATTCATGCGCTCGCTGATCGAGGCCGTGCTGATTGTGCTGGCCGTCAGCTTCTTCAGCCTGGGCCTGCGCACCGGCGTGGTGGTGGCGCTGTCGATTCCGTTGGTGCTGGCGATGACCTTCCTCGCCATGTATTTCTTCAAGCTGGATCTGCAACGCATCTCGCTGGGCTCGCTGATCATCGCGCTGGGCCTGCTGGTGGACGATGCCATCATCGCGGTGGAAATGATGGCGCTGAAGCTGGAACAGGGCTGGAACAAGTTCCAGGCGGCAACCTATGCCTACACCAGCACCGCCTTTCCCATGCTGACCGGCACGCTGATCACCGCAGCCACCTTTTTACCCGTGGGGCTGGCCAAATCCGATGCCGGCGAATACGTGTTCAGCCTGTTTGCCGTGGTGGGGCTGGCGCTTATCCTGTCCTGGATTGTCGCCGTCGTTTTCACGCCATTCCTGGGCTACAAGCTGCTGCCGGAACAGGCCATTCACCACCAGCAGCATGATGTCTACCAGAAGCCCTTCTACATCCGCTTCCGCGCCGTGCTGGAATGGTGCCTGCACTACCGCAAAACAGTCATCACCATCACGCTGGGTATATTTGTGCTGTCGCTGCTGGCCTTCCGCCTGCTGGTAGCACAGCAATTCTTTCCATCATCCAACCGGCCAGAGCTGATGGTAGACCTGTGGCTGCCACGAGGTGCCAGTTACGCCGCCACCGAAAGCGAAGTGAAAAAACTGGAAGCACTGATCCGCCAGGACAAGAATGTGCACAGTGTCACCAGCTATGTCGGCAGTGGCAGCCCGCGCTTCTATCTACCACTGGATCAGCAACAACAGCACCTCAACTATGCCCAGTTGATGGTGATGACCGGCGACGAGCATGTACGCGAACTGGTGAAAAGCCGTATTGAGCAGATTTTCGATCACGACTTCCCGCTGGTACGCGGCCGGGTCACCCGGCTGGAAAACGGCCCGCCGGTCGGCTATCCGGTGCAGTTCCGCGTGATGGGGCCAGATCACGACAAGATCCGCGCCATTGCCGCAGAAGTGGAAAAACGGGTTCGAGCCAACCCGGCCACCCGCCACGTCAACATCAACTGGGGCGAGCAGCTGAAGGCGCTGCGTATCACGCTGGATCAGGACAAGATCCGCCTGCTGGGCATCAACAGCCAGTCGCTGTCGCAGCAGTTGCAGATGCTGATTTCCGGTGCCACCGTCACCGACTACCGTGACGGCAACCGCACCGTCGGTATTGTGGCGCGCCTGAACAAGCAGGAGCAGAGCGATGTGGCCGCGCTGGGCAATTTGCAGGTGCAAACCGCCAGCGGTCGCTTTGTGCCGGTGTCGCAACTGGGCAAGATCGACTATCAACCGGAAGAGTCCATCATCTGGCGACGCAACCGTCTGCCCACCATCACCGTCAACGCCGATGTGGCCGATGGCGTGCAGGGCGATGATGTCTCCACCGCGCTGTGGCCGCAAATGCAGCAGCTGGAGCAGACTCTGCCGCTGGGCTATCACATCGAACTCGGTGGCTCGCTGGAATCCAGCAGCAATTCACAAACCGCCATTGCCGCCGTTGCACCCTTCATGATCGTGGTGGTGCTCACCCTGCTGATGCTGCAATTGCAAAGCTTCCAGCGCACCTTGATGGTATTGCTGACCGCACCGCTGGGCATGATAGGCGTCACCCTCACCCTTATCCTGTTCCAGGCACCGTTCGGCTTTGTTGCCATGCTGGGAGTGATTGCCCTGTCCGGCATGATCATGCGCAACTCGGTTATCCTGGTTGACCAGATCGAACATGACATCGGCGAGGGCATAGGCCGCCACGAGGCCATCATTGGTTCAACAGTACGCCGCTTCCGCCCCATCATGCTGACTGCACTGGCCGCCATCCTGGCCATGATTCCGCTCACCCGCAGCACCTTCTGGGGACCGATGGCGGTGGCCATCATGGGTGGCTTGCTGGTCGCCACGGTGCTGACCCTGCTGTTTTTGCCCGCCCTGTACGCCCAGTGGTTCAAGGTGGCTCGCCCGCAAAAGAGAACAATATGAAACATCCTGCCCGCTTCACCCCCTTGCTGCCGGCCCTGGCCCTGCTGCTGGCCAGTAGCAGCGCACCGGCCTTCGACCTGAGCGAGGCCTGGCAGGCTGCCCGCAGTTACAACAGCGACTATGCCGCCTCGCGCGCCGACCTGGGTGCCGGTCACGAACTTGCCGTGCAGGGCCGGGCCCAGTTGCTGCCGCAAGTGGCGCTGACGGGCAGCTACAGTCATACCAACCCCACCCAGCCAGCTGGACAGTCCACCTATGACAGCTCGGGCTATGGTGTTCAGCTGTCACAGCCGCTGTTTGACATCAGCAAATACAGCGCCTACCAGAAAGGCAAAATCGCCAGCCAGCAGGCAGATACCAGCTTCAGCGCGGCAGAGCAGCAACTGATTGTCGACATCGCCCGCGCCTATTTCGATGTGCTGTTGGCCGAAGATACCCTGGCGGCCACCCGGGCCAGTAAAAAGGCGTACCAGACCCAGTTGCAGCAAGCAAAGGCAGCCTTTGACCTGGGTACCGCCACCATCATCGACACCCACGAAGCCCAGGCCGGCTTCGATGGTGCCAGCGCCAAGGAAATCGTGGCAGAGAGCCAGCAGGCAATCAGCCAGAACAATCTGCGGCGACTGACAGGTCTGGATAGCCGCAGCATCCAGCCGCTACGCGAACAGTTGCCGCCGCCACCTGCAGGTAATCTGCACAGCTGGATAGACCTTGCCACCCACAACAGCCTTGCTCTGCGTGCCGCCGAACAGGCACTGCACTACGCCAGCCAGACAGTAGCCGAAAAGCGTGGCAATCAGCTGCCGGTGGTATCACTCAGCGCCGGTTATAACGACAACCGCAGCAACCAGAGCGGCGCCCTGCCCGTCACCCGCGGCAGCAGCATCGGGGTCAGTGTCAGCCTGCCACTATTTGCCGGCGGCGGCATTGATTCACAGATTCGCGAAGCGCTGGCCAAGGAGGAGTCGACCCGCGACAAGTTGGAATCGGCGCGACGCCAGCTACAGGAAGATGTCCGCAAGAGCTGGCTGGGCGTCACCAATGGCGCAGCATTGGTACGTGCGCAACAGCAATTGCTGGTATCCGCCAAAAGCAAGGTGGACTCCACCAAGCTGGGCAAGGAAGTGGGCATTCGCACCAATCTGGACGTATTGCAGGCCGAACAGTCTTACTACGATGCCATCACCAGTCTGGCCACCGCCAAGTACGACTACCTCACCGCCTGCCTGCAACTGGAACAAGTGGCCGGCACCCTGGATGAAAGCCGCTTGCAAACGGTGAATGCGGCGATCCGGCATTAAACAAACTTGTCATTTGTGATCAAATGGGGCTACTGTTTGCGCAGCAGCCCTTTTTTCATGGTGTGCAAGTCTTGCAACAAGTGTTTAACTTTTCAATGCAGGTGTAGCTTTTTGCTAAACACCTGATTAGAATCAAACCACTCTGGAAAACGCCGAAGTCTGTCCCCGGCGACTGGTTGACACTGAAAAAAGCAGCGCTAAATGCCCTAGGTGCACCAGCATTCATGTCCAGGACATTGCCACCAGGCACCCCAATCTTAGGAGAGATGGAATGAGCAACAAAGATCTGATGCAACGCAAGGCCGATGCAACCCCGCGCGGCGTGGGCGTAATGTGTACTTTCTTTGCCGACAAGGCCAAGAACGCCGAAGTATGGGATGTTGAAGGCAATCGTTACATCGACTTTGCTGGTGGTATCGGCGTACTGAATACCGGCCATCTGCATGCCAAGGTACAGGCTGCCGTAGCCGAACAACTGAACAAGTTCAGCCACACCTGCTATCAGGTTGTGCCTTACGAATCCTATGTTGCCGTAGCCGAAAAGCTGAACCAGCTGACCCCCGGCAACTTCGCCAAGAAAGCTGCCTTCTTCAGCACTGGCGCTGAAGCAGTCGAGAACGCCATCAAGGTGGCCCGTGCTGCTACCGGTCGCCCGGGTGTGATCGCATTTGGCGGCGCCTTCCACGGCCGTACCATGCTGGGCATGGCACTGACCGGCAAGGTTGCCCCGTACAAAATCGGTTTTGGTCCGTTTGTAGGCGAGATCTACCACGCCGCCTACCCGAATGCCCTGCACGGCGTTTCGGTTGAAGATTCGCTGGCCAGCATCGAAAAACTGTTCAAGTTCGACATCGAAGCCAAGCGCGTAGCCGCCATCATCTTCGAACCGGTACAAGGCGAAGGTGGTTTCTACTCCGCGCCGGCCGAATGGGTACGCGCCATCCGCAAGCTGTGTGACGACAACGGCATCGTGATGATTGCCGACGAAGTACAAGCCGGCTTTGCCCGTACCGGCAAGCTGTTTGCCATGGAACACTTCGACGTTGCTGCCGACCTGACCACCATGGCCAAGTCGCTGGCTGGTGGCTTCCCGCTGGCAGCCCTGGTAGGCAAGGCCGAACTGATGGACGCACCGGCACCGGGCGGCCTGGGTGGTACTTATGCTGGTAGCCCGCTGGGCCTGGCTGCTGCCAATGCCGTGATCGATGTGATTCAGGAAGAAAACCTGCTGGAACGTTCCAACAAGCTTGGCGACCTCTTGAAGGAAAAACTGCACAGCCTGAAGAAGGACATCCCGCAGATTGCTGACGTACGCGGCCTGGGCGCGATGGTTGCCGTTGAATTCAACAAGCCGGGCACCCACGAGCCGGATGCCGAATTCACCAAGAAGGTACAGACCAAGGCACTGGAATCCGGTCTGATCCTGCTGACTTGCGGTGTTTACGCCAACGTGGTTCGCTTCCTGTTCCCGCTGACCATCGAAGACGAAATCTTCGCTGAAGCGCTGACCAAGCTGGAAGCTGCCCTGAAGGCCTGATCCGTCACTGGCTGATGATGACGGCCAATCCCGGCAACGGGGTTGGCCGTCTGCACACACACCATCCTCCGCCCACTCTGGAGAGACACATGCTGAATCTGAAAGACCCTTCCCTGCTCAAGCAGCAGTGCTACATCAACGGTCAATGGCTGGATGCCGACAACGGCGAAACCATTCCGGTCACCAACCCGGCAACCGGCGAAGTCATCGCCAGCGTGCCGAAAATGGGCAAGGCTGAAGCCGAGCGCGCCGTCTCCGGTGCCGCTGAAGCCTTCAAGAGCTGGAAAAAGAAATCGGCCAAAGAACGTTCCGTCATCCTGCGCCGCTGGTTTGAACTGATGATGGCCAATCAGGACGACCTGGCTGTCATCCTCACCAGCGAACAAGGCAAGCCGCTGGCTGAAGCCAAGGGCGAAATCGCCTACGGCGCTTCCTACATCGAATGGTATGGCGAAGAAGCCAAGCGCCTGTATGGCGACACCATTCCGGCCCCTGCTGCCGACCGTCGCATTCTGGTCACCAAAGAACCGATCGGCGTAACCGCCGCCATCACCCCGTGGAACTTCCCCAATGCCATGATCACCCGCAAGGCTGCTCCGGCGCTGGCCGCGGGTTGTCCGATGGTGGTACGCCCGGCCAGCCAGACTCCGCTGTCCGCCCTGGCCATTGCCGTACTGGCCGAACGTGCCGGCATTCCGGCTGGCGTGTTCTCGGTGCTGACCGGCAGCTCCAGCGAAATCGGTGCCGTACTGACCGGCAGCGACACCGTGAAGAAATTCTCCTTCACCGGTTCCACCGAAGTGGGTCGCAAACTGATTGCCCAATGTGCAGACACCGTCAAGAAAGTGTCGATGGAACTGGGCGGCAACGCACCGTTCATCGTGTTTGACGATGCCGATCTGGATGCCGCTGTTGAAGGCGCCATGATTTCCAAGTACCGCAATGCCGGCCAGACCTGCGTCTGCGCCAACCGTATTCTGGTACAGGATGGCGTTTACGATGCCTTTGCCGAGAAATTTGCCACCGCCGTGGCCAAGCTGAAAATCGGTAACGGTCTGGAAGCCGGTATCACCCAGGGCCCGATGATCGACCAGAACGCCGTAGCCAAGGTGGAAGAGCACATTGCCGATGCCCTGGCCAAGGGTGGCAAGCTGATTACCGGCGGCAAGCGCAGCGCCCTGGGCCACAGCTTCTTCGAACCGACCGTCATCACCGGGGTGACCCCGGCCATGAAGGTGGCCAAGGAAGAAACCTTCGGCCCGCTGGCTCCGGTATTCCGCTTCAAGACCGAAGAAGAAGCCATCCAGATGGCCAACGACACCGAGTTCGGCCTGGCCAGCTACTTTTATGCCCGTGACGTGGGTCGTATCTTCCGCGTCTCCGAAGGCCTGGAATACGGCATGGTTGCCGTCAACAGCGGCCTGCTGTCCAACGAAGCCGCACCGTTCGGTGGCGTGAAGCAATCCGGCCTCGGCCGCGAAGGCAGCAAGTACGGTATTGAAGACTACCTGGAAATCAAGTACGTTCTGCTGGGTGGCCTGGACAAGTAAGTCCTGCTACCAGCAACAGAAAAGGCCGCAGATGCGGCCTTTTTTATTTTCCCCACACCGGGCCTCAATGCAGCTTGACGATGGTTTCCGACAAGGGAATATCCGCCTCGCGCAGGCAATCACACAAGTCCTTCCAGGTAGCGTCCTTGTCCGGGGCCACATCCGGCACCATCAGCCATGGAGAACGTGCCAGCAACTCGTCACTACCCTGCAACTTGAGGCCAACCTCATAGCCCTGCATCTCCGGCTGATACTCAGCCACGGCTTCCAGATCCTGCAAACCGCCTACCTTGTTGGCAATCAGGGCTACCGTCAGCCCCAGACGTTTGCGATTCCACGCCCTTACACCCGCAGACAGTGACTCCCACCACGGCAACGGAGCAAACAGCTCGGCCTCGCCGTATTCCATTTCGGCTCCGATTGCCTGCTGCACCAGCGGCATCACTGCGTCCAGTGCCTTGCGCGACAGCTGCCTGGCCTGATCGACAGGCAACGCGCCGCGTTCAACCAGGAAAGGCAGCCAGGAAATCACCAACTGAGGCTCCTGTGTCTTGCGAGCAGCGTCATAAGTAGCGCGTGAGGAGACCGGATCAAGCGGGGCAAAATCACAGCCCGCATCCATCACGCGGGCCAGGTGTATCAGGTTCTGACAGGCGCGCTCATTGAGCATATCGACGGTAAACAGGGTGGGAGATATCCACAGAATGGCCTTCTCTGGTACATCCAGCGCATCCGCCAGCGGCGTTTCCAGTCGCTCCAACAGCGGAAAATGCCACCACACCCCACCTTGAGCCCGTGAAAAAGCAAAGGGCAGCGCCCACAGTTCGAACGACACAACCGAGCCATCCGTGCGCACCACCTCGGGAAAGGCAATGGCATCGCGTGCGCTGTTCACCAGCAAGGCACGGGCTGACGGTTCACCCAGCAGGGAAAGCTGGGCTTCGGTAAAGACCGCCTGATCGCCGCCCATCAAGGCCTGTTGCACCTGTGCGGCAAAACCAGCGCGATGCATGGGGTCAAGGGCGGCGGCACGGGCGGCATCACGCAGGGTGCGAATAGCCAAGCTGCGCTCGGCGGGTGGCAGCGGCTCGGTCGGCCCCTGACGCATTTCACGCGGGCGCGGCCCGACCTCGCGCTCGGCATACGCCTCGTGCAAGCGCTGGTAGGTGCTCATGGCTTCATCGCAGATTGCCTGCAGGCGTGTCGCCGTGGGAACATCGCCACTGAAGACGAAATCAAACAGGCGCAGACCGCGATTACACACGTAGACACTGCGATTGGCATCGGCATCAAATAGCAGCGCACTGGCAAATGCTTCAGCATCGCGACCAGCAAACTCGGTGAAGTCATTGCCAATCAGACGACAGACAAAGGCGGGGGCCGTGGTATGCACCAGATATTCGGTAGCCTCAAGGCCAGACGCGTCCACGGCATCACCAAAGATGAAACGGTTAGGCTGCTGCGGTTCACCCTTGATACGGGTATTACGGGGATGCGGTGTCATCAATCAACCAGAAAAATCTGCAAAAACATCCCATTGTACCCGCCCCTCCCATGCGGCGAAACCGCCGGAATGCGGATTCGCCTATGCGCCGACAGCCATTTCGCTACGCCAGTCGGCCATCAGCACTGACAATGCCTGCCGCTGCTGCCCTGCTGCATCAAAGTTTTCCGCTGCCAGCCATTGTTCCAGCCGTTGCCGCACCGCAGGCCATTCGCCATCCAATATGGAATACCAAGCGGTATCACGATTACGCCCCTTGGTAATCATGGCCTGACGGAACAGGCCCTCGAACAGAAACCCCAACCGCTCGGCAGCACGACGCGATGGCAGGTTCAGCGCATTACACTTCCATTCATAACGGCGATAGCCCAGTTCAAAAGCGTGGCGCATCATCAGATACATGGCCTCGGTTGCCGCCGGTTTCTGCTGCAACAGGGGCGAATAGTTAAGGTGCCCGACCTCGATCACCCCATTTGCCGCATCAATGCGCAAATAACTGGCAAGGCCCACCGGCTGCCCGCTGGCAGCATCAATGATGGTATAAAACTGCGGATCGGCCAGCCCTTCCATGCTGCGCAGCCAGCTACTGTAGTCAGCCTGACTGGCAAACGGCCCATAGCCCAGATAGGTCCAGTTTGCCGCCGCGCCATCCTGCTGCATGGCTTCATACAACCCCTGTGCATGGCGTGCTGCCGACAATGGCTCCAGCCGGCAATACTGCCCGCTCATCACCTGCGGCTGTGGTGCAGGGCAAACCTGCCAATCTGGCAAGGCCAGGCCATGCAACTGGCCGTACTCGTTGAGTTCGCCTACGGCCAGACGCTGTGCAATGAAATCATCAGACATATTTTCTCCTAGCAAGCACACTTGATGGACGTGCCCGCAGTAGCATGGCTGCCAACAGTGGCAAAACCATCCCGCTTCCACCAGTCCAGCCCACCTTGCAACTCCTTCACCCGAAAGCCCAGTTGCAGTAGCTTGATGGCTCCATTGGTGGAGCCATTGCAGCCAATTCCATCGCAGAATGGAACCAGCAAGGCATCACGTGGCAATGCAGCGGTTGTATCTGCCGACATGGCCCGGTGCGGCAAAGACAATGCACCGGGAATGCTTTCACGCTCAAAGGCGCTACTCGCACGGGTATCGATCAGAATCAGTTTCTCACCGGCTTCCAGTGCTGCCTTGACATCGGCAGCATCAATTTCATAGGCCAGCTTGGCCTGATAGAACTCCAGCTGTGTCATCGGTTTCATCCTGGCTGATGCATTTGCAATAGCTGCAGATTACGGGCAAATTGATTCCTTCAAAAGAACCACTCTTTGCATCCGCCAAGGAACCACTACATTCATGCATGCCGACTGGATCATCGACTATCTGCAAGGCCAGCTGCAACGACAGGGTCAATCGACACTGTCACAGCAGGTGTACAAGCTGCTGCGCGAAGCCATTGCCCGGCAGCAGTTGGTGGCAGACACCGCCTTGCCAGCCAGCCGCATGTTGGCGCGCGCCTTGCAGATCGGTCGCAATACCGTGCTGACGGCTTACGATCAATTACTGGCCGAAGGCTATCTTTACAGTCGGCCAGGCGCCGGGACTTTTGTCAGCCCGGCCTTCAGCAGCCTTGGTCAACCCACGGCAACAGCACGCAGGCATGCCGGCTTGTCTCAGCGGGGCCAGGCACTGTCCGAGCAATACCGGCTCCCCACCGGCCTGACTGGAGCCTTTGCTCCCGGCTTGCCGGAGTTGCGCCAATTCCCGCATGCTGTCTGGCAGCGACTGCAGTATCAGCACAACCGGCAAGCGCCGTCTCACTGGTGGCATTACCAGCAAGAAGGCGGACTGCCAGCCCTGCGCCGGGCCATATGCACCTATTTGCAATTATCACGCTCCGTTCACTGCCATCCTGACCAGATTCTGGTAGTGCAAGGTGCCCAGCAAGCGCTGGAACTGACCGCACGGTTACTTGCCGACCCGGCAGACCAGGCCTGGATGGAGGATCCGGGCTACGCAGGCGCTCAGGCAGCCATGCAGGCCGCCGGTTTGCACATCATCCCGGTACCCGTCGACAATGAAGGGCTGAATCCGGCAGCTGCGCCGCCAGCTAGCCGGCCGCGGCTGGTTTACATTACGCCATCACACCAGTATCCCAGTGGCGTTGTCATGTCCCTCGCCCGCCGCCTGGAGCTGTTGCAACGCGCTGAGGCCGATGACAGCTGGATCATCGAAGACGACTACGACAGCGAATTCCGTTACGATACTCAGCCCATCGCCTCGCTGCAGGGGCTGGCGAACAGCGCAAGGGTCATCTACATCGGCACTTTCAGCAAAGTCATGTTCCCTGCCATGCGATTGGCTTATCTGGTCATCCCACCCGCGCTGGTCGATGCCTTCCGTTCAGCCTACGCCCGTCTGTATCGTGAGGGCTGCTATGCCCAGCAAGCGGCGCTGGCGGATTTCATCGAGCAAGGCCATTTTGCCCGCCACATCCGCCGCATGCGCGACCTGTACCGGATACGCCAGCAATTACTGCGCAGCACCCTGCAACAGGCGGTGGGACAGGCCATCACCCTGTCCTCCGGCCAAGCCGGCATGCATCTGGTGGCAAGCCTGCCCCCATCGGTCTGTGACCAGCAGCTAAGCCAGCAAGCCGCAAGCGAGCAGCTGTGGCTACGCCCTCTGTCGCGCCATTTCCTGGGCGCGGAACACCGCAACGGGCTGGTGCTTGGCTATGCCGGGGTCGAGGAAAATGATATTCGCCAGTCGGCACTGCGACTGGCCCAACTGGTAGAGCCCTTATTGTGAGCACCAACAAACCCGCATTACTGATCAGCGCCTGCCTGCTAGGCGAAGCTGTCCGCTACGATGGTCAGGCAAAAGGACAAGCACCAGACCAACTGGCTGCACTGGCCGAGCGTTTCCGGCTGATTCCCACCTGCCCGGAATGCGCCGGGGGGCTGCCCGTACCACGCCCGGCTGCAGAAATCAGTGGCGGAGATGGCTCCGACGTATGGCAAGGCAAAGCAAAGGTCATGACTGCTGATGGCCAGGACCTCACCACGGTCTTTACCAATGGAGCAGAGCACAGCCTGGGTCTGGCCCAACAGCATGGCTGTCAACTGGCATTGCTCAAGGCCAATAGCCCGTCTTGCGGCAACCGGCACATCTATGATGGCAGTTTCACAGGTCAGCTACAGCCTGGCGAAGGTGTAAGCAGCAGCCTGCTGCGCCAGCACAACATCCGGATATTCAATGAGGAAGAAATCAGCAGCTTGCTGGAGACTGCTGGCCGCAAGACATGATCTTGCATCAGCCAAATGCAAAAAGCCCGGAACATGATGTCCGGGCTTTTTGCTGCCAACTGGCTGGCGAATGGAGAGTTTGGCTGTGTCCTACTTTCACATGGCGAATGCCACACTATCATCGGCGCTAAGGCGTTTCACGGTCCTGTTCGGGATGGGAAGGCGTGGGACCACCTCGCTATGGCCACCAAACATCAAGCTGTAATCCAAAGCTTGCCGGAGAAACTCGACAGCAAGACATCGGGTAAATCAAAGCCCAGCTCGGTTGAGCTGGGCTTCTGTATGGGGAGTCTGGCGGTGTCCTACTTTCACATGGCGAATGCCACACTATCATCGGCGCTAAGGCGTTTCACGGTCCTGTTCGGGATGGGAAGGCGTGGGACCACCTCGCTATGGCCACCAGACA
>NZ_JASLFG010000026.1:0-41341 GCF_030150775.1 Aquitalea sp. | reverse complement strand
CGAGGTGGTCCCACGCCTTCCCATCCCGAACAGGACCGTGAAACGCCTTAGCGCCGATGATAGTGTGGCATTCGCCATGTGAAAGTAGGACACCGCCAGACTCCCCATACAGAAGCCCAGCTCAACCGAGCTGGGCTTTGTGCGTTTTGGTTGGTCGAGCGGTAGGCTACCCCATGCCATTCCCCGCCACTGCTTGTCTGTTTGCCTGTAAATCAACAACCACTAATCAGCCAAAACTTATCGCTTATCAGAAAAATCTTTGCTTTTTTTGTGATCAATTACGATTGAAAAGTAAAAATTTCTGAGATTTGCCATGGCCGTAATGCGTTACTTGCGCGGCTTTACCTTGATTGAGGTTGTCGTGGTGATGGCGGTGTTTGCCATTTTGCTGACAATCGCCGTGCCTTCGATGTCGCAGTTCATGACAGAAAACCGGATCAAGCAAGCTGCCACCGATATCAACATGACTTTGCTGAATGCCCGCAGCAACGCCATGCGTATGGGTGTACCCGTGGTGGTGTGTGCGTCTACCGGTGCCACCAGTGGCAGCGTCCCCAGCTGTGACGGGAGCAGCTGGAGTTCTGGCTGGGTGTCATTTATCGATTTTCAGCGTACCGGCAGCCCGACTGCATCCGGTGTGCTGGTCATGCATGGTTCTATTCCGTCATCCCTGTATGTCACGGTTACGCCCAGTGGAACGACTGGGCTGCAGTACTTGCCCGGCGGGCAGATGCAGTTACAAGTCACAGGTTCAGGCGGTTCGGCGGCCACCACGGCAACCAAAATCGCTATTTGTGATGTGACTGGCAAGAGTTCCACCATGGCACAGCAGGTGAACATTCTATCCAATGGTCGCCCGCAGCAACTGAATTTGGGGACTTGCCCATGACACGACATGCTGCGGGGTGTGTCCGGCGTGAAGCCGGGGTGACCATGATCGAGGTGTTGGTGGTGTTGGTGATCGTGGCGATTGGCTTGCTTGGCGTGGCTGCCTTGCAACTGAATAATCTGCGTTACTCCAGCATGAGTAGCGGGCGCCAGCAGGCGACATTGGTGGCGGAGCAGCTGGCAGACCGGATCCGTGCCAATCCCAATGCGGATTACTCTACGGCATCGGGTGGCTATAGCGGCAATTGTTACTCTGCCACCACCAATTGCCCGTCGACGACCTCGGTCAATCGGGCGGCATTTGATCTGAGCGAAATCCAGACTATTGCTGCCAGCAGTGGCCTGAGCAACCCGGCAGTGACGGTGAGCAAGGTGTCCAGTGGCTCGGTAGTGTTCGGTTATCAGGTTCTGGTCAGTTGGCAGGAGCGGGCAACCAGCACGGCTTCCCAGGTGACAACGGCCTCGATGGCGGTATTGGTGAAACCATGATCAAGTATCCCGCACCTGCAGCAAGACATGCTGACCGCTTCCAGGCCGGCTTTACCATGCTGGAGCTGATGGTATCGGTCACCATCTCCTTCTTCATTTTGCTGGCCGTCAGCAATATCTTCATTGCCAATCAGCAGACACTGACAGCGCAGTCGGGCAATGCGCTGATGACGGATAACGGCCGTATCGGCCTGGCGGTGATTGGCCGCTTGCTGAAGCAGTCCGGCTATTGCGATGAAGCCTCCTACAGTTCGACCAATGCCAGTGGCAACTGGGTGATTCCCTGCAATCACATCAACAATTCGGCTGCATCCGGTAGTACCGGCTCGGATGCCTACTCGCAGATCAGCGTGGCGGCATCCGCTGGGGTGGCCATTGCCAGTGGTTCCACCAGCTTTACCCTGAGCAATGGCAGCAGCGCCAGTCTGAGTGCCATGGGACAGAATAGCGATACCCTGACCATCAGCTATATCACCGGGCCGCAGTCCACCTCCTATACCGGTATGCCAGACTGCCTGGGCAATCCGTCGCCGGCGGCCAGCAATGTGATTGTGACCAATACCTTCAAGATCAAGGTGCAGGGAGTGGGCACCGGCAGCAATCCGCAGGTAATCCGCCCACAGCTGTGGTGCGATGTCACCTGGAGTGATATCAACGGTAATGCGCTGTCCAGTTCGCTGACCAGCAACCTGGTTTCTTCCGGTGTGGTGGCAGAAAACATCGAGCGTATCGGTGTGCTGCTGGGTGTGGACAGCGCCAGCGACGGCATGGCGGATTATTACACCCCGCCAAGTTCCTCCATCAGCATGAACAAGGTGTATTCAGTGCGCGTGGTGCTGCTGGCACGACAGGACCCGGTGTACAACCAGATGCGGGCCGAAGCGTTCAGTGGCACTACCTTCAATATGTTCGGTGCCAATTACGGGGCAACCGTGGGCTCGACCGATAACTCCTGGGTGAGGCCGCTGGCGTCTGGCACGGTGGCATGCAGTGTCAGCAATCCGTGCTGGGCACGCCGGCTGTATGACTCCACCTTTGTTTTGCGCAACAGGATGCCATGATGCGCCATCTGCTCACCTATCCAAGACAACGGGGCGCGGCGCTAGTGATTGCGCTGGTACTGCTGGTGGCCATGATGCTGATTGGCCTGACGGCATTCTATTCGTCGAAGCAGGAAGAACGTCTGGCGCGTGCAGGGCGGGACGGGTTGGTTGCCCGCGAGGCTGCCGAGGCGGCCTTGCGTTATGCCGAAGGGCAGATTGCCAGTGGCGTGATCACCAGTAATCTCGGCTTTAACAGTTGCCCCAATAGCGCATCGACCGGCCTGTGCTCCAACTACGCCAGCGGCCCCATGAGCGTGCTGCTGGCATCGGCGGCGATTGCCACGTCACCTACTACCGTGGCAACCGTACCGGCGACGGCGTGGAATGGCGGCAGTCTGGGCAGTTACAGCCTGCAGGCCCCGCGTTATGCCATCGAAGCTATTCCGGATCAGGCTGCGGGCAGTGACGCGAGTACGGAAAGCTATATCTACCGGATTACCGGCTGGGGCTTCGGTTTCAACAGCAATATCGTGACGGTAACTGAGTCCATTTATCGTCCGGCGCAGTAAGTGGAGAGCGCAATGAAAAACAGATTATCCATTTCCGGTTTGATCATCCTGCTGTTGTGGGTGCCTGTGGCTTTGGCCGCATCCTCTGTCTCCATCGGCTCCCTGCCATTGGCCGGCATCGGATCGTCCTATGGACCGAATGTGATGTTCGCCCTGTCAGTAGAGTTTCCGACAGCAGGTTCCGCTTTTTCCACAAAGACTGCCATTAGCAGTGTGGCTGATCTTGATGTATCCGGTGCCACGAATGGCAATACCCCGTTTCTGGGGTATTTTGATTATGCCAAGTGTTATAAATATACCGGATCGGGATCAACAGGCTATTTCACCCCTTACAGCAGTGCGACGCTGACTTCAGTGACTTACAATTCAACCGTCTACAAGATTTACACCTGTGATGGCACGGCCTGGAGTGGCAATCTGCTTAACTGGGCGACCATGTCGGCGATTGATATTTTCCGCGCGACGTTGACCGGGGGGAATCGGGCCTTGGGGACCGGGGGCTGGTCTACTTCCTCCGGAAATACCACCGCGGCCACGCTGGTCAGTGACTATTCGGCAGGAGATGGCGCTTCGCTTACCTATTTGCGCCGCGCTGCTGTGGTACCGGGCCAGAATCAGGGCTATAACCTGACGGGTAAGCCGGTATCAGGACTGACGGTGAGTAGTGTCAATTATCTGGCCAAGATCACCCCGTATGGTACGAGCTATACCAATTTGTGGTTCAGCAACGGCCCCAATTACGGTAGTGGCTCCCACCCGTGGAGCGTATCTATTTACCGCAATAGCAGCAATTCGCAGCCCAGTTCGCCGTATGAAATTGATAATGCCATTGCAAAAGTCTGTGTCAGCGGAATGGTAGAAGATGGGACTACCACACCGTATACCTGCAAACAGTACGGTAGCAATTACAAGCCGGAAGGGTTGATCCAGACCAATGGCAGCAAGATGCGCTTTGGTGCGGCCAGCTATCTGGTGAATACCCAGTACACGCAAGATGGTGGTGCTTTGCGGGCACGTTTGAAATATCCGGGTATTTCTCAGTCAGTCACAGGCAATTCTGGTAGCACTTATACCTTGGGTGCAGAGTGGGGAAGTGATGGTACCTTCGTGGTCAACCCCGATGCGAATGACGCCGTTGCACATACAATCTCTTCGACTGATACCAGCACTACCTATGGTAGTACTGCGGCAGTCTCCAATAGTGGTGTAGTCAATTACCTGAACAAGTTTGGCGATACCATTGCCAGTAATATCGGATACAAGCAGTATGACCCTGCCGCCCATCTTTACTATGCCGCGCTGCGCTATTTTCGCAATTATGGCAATTACTCCACCTTTACCAGCTCTCTGAGTTCCAATACCAGCTGGCAGGGCGGTTTTCCCGCTATTACCGACTGGGATGATCCCATCCTGAATTCCTGCCAGAAGAACTTTGTTATCTATATCGGGGATACCAATACCCACAACGATATTGATTTGCCTGGCTCCGCTTGGTCTGGCGCCGTTGTGCCTACTGATGATACTGCGTTCAATATTGCTACCTGGACCAAAAATTTGGGCAGCGATGAAGGCATGACCGGGACTCAGTATCAGACGGTCAATACCGGCTCAACCAATTCACCCCCCTATATTGCCGGCCTTGCCTGGTGGGCAAATACCAACAATATTCGTACCAAATCGGGTGATACCAAAACTGCAACGGTAAGCTCCTTCATGATTGATGTCGTGGAAGGGGGTAATTACAAGGGGGTAGGCGATTCTCCTTGTTCTTCGTACTGGAGCAGCAATGTATGCAATGCCTTCTTTATGGCGGCAAAATATGGTGGTTTTACCGATAGCAATTCAAATGCTTGGCCAGATTTGTCCAAGGAGTGGGCATCGGCTGCAAGTACTACGACTGGTACTACAGGTTCAACCTCTATTTCTACATTCCCCAGCCCAGCTACGGGCTATACGGGTACGCCCACTAATTACGCTCCGGCAAATAATCCAGCGGCGATGGTGTCTGCGCTGAATAATGCCTTGAGTTCAATATCGGGATCTGCGAATGCTTCGCAAGCGGGGCTGGGTGCTTCAAGTGGAAGTCGTGTATACACGCCGGGGACCTATGTTTTTCAACCGGCGTTCAATTCGACAGACTGGAGTGGTGATCTGATTGCCAATACGGTTTCTATCGTTACTAGCGCGTCTGGTGCTGTCTCTCCGGTTTATACCCCTGCTTGGCAGGCCAAGCTGAAGCTGGAAACCCAGCTCAACAGCAGCGTGACCGCACGCAATGTGTTGACCTATGACTACACCGCCATGGCAGGTGCGGCATTTAATACCACCTGGTACTCGGCCTTGAGCAGCAAGACCGATGTGCCCACCGGTACGACCAGCTTCCAGTACACCGGGCTGAATGCCGGTGGCTATGGCACCTACCGGGTGAATTACCTGCGCGGTGACAAGACACAGGAGGGGAGCTCCACCTCGCCGCAGTTCCGGACACGCAATTATCGGATGGGTGATGTAGTGCATTCGACGCCGGTCTACATCCCCACGCCGACTTCTGACCCGAGTGGCTGTAGTTTTGACGCGAATTTGTCCAGCCCGGCTACCGATCGAGCAACAATCTTTGCTCGTCCGGCGGCCATGGCTGTTGCGGCCAACGATGGCTTTCTGCATATTTTCAATGCCAGCTACGGAAGCAGTACGGTAGGTAACGAACTGGCGGCCTTTTTACCGGCCAGCATTTACGCCAATCTGCCTAATCTGAGTTCCACCACCTATACCCACCAGTTCTTCAATGACGGCTCGCCCGTCTACAAGGATGTGTGCTTCCTTTATGGCAGCAACGGCGCGGCATTGAGCAGCCCGGAAGCCCGCTCGGTCGTGGTGGGGACAACTGGTGCCGGTGGCACCAGTGTGTATGCGTTGGACGTCACTCATGTGGACAGCATGGGTAGCAGCAATGTGTTGTGGGAGTTCTCGTCCAAGGATGATGCCAAGCTGGGCTACACCATAGGTAGTCCGGTAATCACCAAGCTGAGCAATGGCCGGCCGGTAGTGATTTTCGGTAATGGCTACAACCAGAGTAGTGGAACCACGGCCTCCTTGTTCGTGCTCTATCTGGACAAGCGTTCGGGTGTAGCCTGGACGCAGGGCACTAATTATTTCCGTATTGATCTGCCTGCCCCGACCTTGCTGAATACCTCACCCAATGGTTTGTCGGCACCAGGCATTATTATTAGCAATGGTGCAGTGAAAGTAGCCTATGCCGGTGACCTGAATGGCAATCTGTGGAAGTTCGACTTGTCATCGACTACCCCGTCGAGTTGGGTAGCGCCAACTGCGCCGCTATTTACTGCGTGTAGCTCATATACAGTCAGTAGTCCGACGACGCCCCTGACACAGTGCACTGCAAGTACGATTCAGCCAATCACGACAGGAACCTATGTAACCCGGGATCCTTTGCGTGGATATATGGTTTTGTTCGGAACTGGTCAGTATTTGTCGGGTAATGATCTGAATCAAACTAATACTCAGACATTGTATGGGATTCGGGATGATGGATTGTTGTCGGCAAAAAATACATTAACAGCAAGCTTGCTAGCCCAGAAGGTTGGCTCACTGGTTACAACAACTACAAGCAATGGAATTACCTCGTCTTATTATTCTATAATCAATGATTCGACGAATACTGCTAGTAGTTGTTCTGGTGCGGTTAATTACCTGCCATATGGTTGTAATGGATGGTTTTTATCATTATCCACCAGTGGATTTACTAGTGGCAGAGAGGTTGCGACACCATATATCTATCAAAATACACTTGTGTACTTTACGGTGGCATTTCCATCCAGTACAAGCATTTGTGGTAGTGGTGGTGCCACAGTTAATTTTGGCTTGAACTATGCGACAGGTGCCGGGACTGCGAGTGCTATATTTGATACGTCCGGAAATGGCACAATGAATAGTGCAGACTTGATTGCCAATGCGATGTGGAATAATGGCATTTCCATGGGGAGGCCTTTGATCATTAAGATTAGTAATGTTACTTATATGTGTTCTATTGGCTCGTCTGGAGTGATTTCCTGCACGGCCATTCCAGATAATACAAGTGCCTATGGCCGCCTGTCCTGGCGTGAAATCATTCAATCGTGGTGAGCTAAAGCATGGCTGACAAGCATACGGGTTTTACATTGATCGAGATGATGATCACGGTGGCAATCATCGGCATTCTGGCGGCGATAGCCCTGCCGTCTTATCGTAATTACATCATGCGCGGCCACCGTAGCGAGGCCGAAACCGTGATGATGCAGGTGGCGCAAGAGCAGGAGCGCTACTACACCATGAACAACCAGTACAATATCGGTGCCACTCAGGTCAGCCCGCTGGGGGCTACTGGCACCTCCATTCTGTACAACGTTACCGTGGCCAGCGGGACCGCACCCGCCGGTTTCCAGGTAAATGCGGTGCCGGCCAATGCCCAATCGCCAGATTCCCAGTGCGGTACCCTGACGTTGGACGCCCTTGGCAACAAGGGCTCCAGTGGCAGTTATGCCACGGCGGACTGCTGGAAATAGCCGCTGGACCCGTGCCGGTGACGTGGCACGGGCCGATTTCCCCTGTCGCGTGCGGACGGCTGCAGCCAGAACGGTGGACTACCGTATAATGCTGGCCAGTCATGCTTTCTACAGGCACCGCCATGTCCTACCCCACACCCGCATTTGAAGACAAGATCTGCCCGCCGGAGCAGCTGGCCGCAAAGCTGGCCGCCTTGCCGCGTCCCATCGTGTTTACCAACGGTTGTTTCGACATCCTACATCGCGGCCATGTCACCTACCTGGCACAAGCACGTGCGCTGGGGGCCAGCCTGGTGCTGGGCCTGAATACCGATGCTTCGGTCAAGCGCTTGGGCAAGGGTGATGATCGCCCCATCAATAACGAGCTGAACCGTGCTGCAGTGCTGGCTGCACTGGAGAGCGTCAGCCTGGTGACCTGGTTTGACAGCGATACCCCGGCTGACCTGATCGACCTGGTCAGGCCAGATGTGCTGGTCAAGGGCGGTGACTGGGCGGTGGACAAGATCGTCGGCAGTGCTGAAACCCTGGCCCGTGGTGGCGAAGTGCATTCCATCCCCTTCCTGTTTGCCACTTCAACCACGCAAACCATTAACAAGATCCGTGCCGCCGAGGACAAAGCGTGAGCGAGCACGCATTTGCCGTGCTGCGCCAGTTGAGCGATGGCCGCTTTCATTCCGGTGCCGACATCGCGCGCGAACTGGGCTGTTCACGAACCCTGATCTGGCAGGCGGTGCATGCCATTGAACAGGAGTTCGGCCTTACCGTATTCAGCGTGCGCGGCCAAGGTTACAAGTTGGCTGAACCCTTCGAATGGCTGGATGTGGCCAGCGTGCGCGATGCACTGTCTTCGCCAGCCGCCGAGACCTTTACGCTTGCGGTGACTGAACGCACTGACTCCACCAACAGCCAACTGATGGCCAGAGCGGCCAGTGGTGGCCTGCATGGATTGGTGCTGGCTGCGGAAATGCAGAGTGCTGGCCGTGGCCGGCTGGGTCGGCGTTGGCAGACCCGTCTGGGTGCCGGGCTTACTTTCTCCCTGTTGTGGCGTTTTGATCGCGGCCTTGCCGAGCTGGCCGGTCTGTCGCTGGCGGTGGGGCTGGCGCTGGCCCGCGCCCTGCACCAGCTGGCGGTGCCGGTACAACTCAAGTGGCCGAATGATGTGCTGCTCAATGGCCGCAAGCTGGCAGGCATCCTGATCGAGCTATCCGGCGATGCACTCGGCCCGGCCGCTGTGGTCATCGGCATTGGCTTGAATCTGGACAGCCCGGGCGAAGTGGATCAGCCGGTGGCCTCGCTGGCCGAGGCGGGGATCCGGCTGGGGCGCAACCAGTTGCTGGCGGCCTTGCTCAGCGAACTGGCGGTGGTGCTGGAGACCTTCAACCGCGAAGGTTTTGCGGCATTCCGCGATGACTGGATGCGTTGCTCCAGCCATGAAAATGCACCGGTACGACTGAGTTTTTCCCACGGCGAGCCGGTAGATGGTATTGCGCGCGGTGTGGCGGAAAGCGGAGCCTTGCAGGTGGAAACCGCAGATGGCAGCCTGCGCATCTTCCATGCCGGTGAAGTCAGTCTGCGGAGCCGCTCATGAGGCTGCTGCTGGATGCCGGCAACAGCCGGCTCAAATGGGGCGTGCATGACGGGCAGGGCTGGGTGGCTCAGGGCGCTGTGACACATGAGCAGATTGTCACGCTGGCCAGTCAATGGGCCGGCTGGCCCATTTGCAGTGTTCACGCGGCTTCGGTAGCAGGACCGGTAGTGGTTGAAGCCATCAGTCAGGCCGCCCCCGGAGTGGTGCAGTGGGTACGTTCTGCCACCAGCTTTGCCGATGTGCGCAACCACTACCGTAATCCTGCCGAGCAGGGGGCAGACCGCTGGCTGGCCGTGCTGGCAGCACGCCAGCTCTGCGCTGATGACGTGGTAGTGGCGTGCGCCGGTACTGCGCTTACCGTGGAAGCACTGACCGCCGAGGGCGATTATCTGGGTGGGCTGATCCTGCCCGGTCAGGCGCTGATGCTGCGCAGCCTGGCGCAAGGTACCGCCCTGCTGGACCGCCTGGCCGGTACCGTACAAACCTTTCCGCAGGGGACCGAGGATGCACTGGCCAGCGGCGTGCTGGCCGCGCAGTGCGGTGCGATTGAGCGCATGTGCCGGCAATTGGCCTGCCATACCGGTCGCGCCCGGCCCCACGTGCTGCTGACCGGTGGCGATGCGGCCTCCATTGCCACGCAACTCGCCGTACCGGCGACGATCGTGGATAATCTCGTGCTGATGGGACTCTTGAGAGTGGCGTGCGAATCATGAAGTGGTTTCTGGTACTGATTGTGGTGCTCAATCTGGCGGTGGCCGGTTATGGCGCGTTCAAGCAACGCCCGCCTGCCGATGTGCACGCCCAGGAGATCAGCCCTGAGCAGGTCAAGCTGCTGCCGCCTGACTGGCAGCCCGCCTCCGCCCCGCAGGCCGATGCCAGTGCGCCGCTGAAGGTGGTGGCCTCCATGCCCCAAACCGAGGCGTTGAAGCCGGAAGACCTGGGCAAGACGGCATCTCAGCCGGCGGCAGTCAAACCTGCCAAGGTGGACGCTTCGGTACCTGTGGCCAAGTCCGAGATCAAAAAAACGGTAGAAACCAAACCTGCAGAGAAAGCCGCTGACAAGCCCAAACCGGAAGCCGCCAAAGCCGAGCCGGCCAAGGCGCTGGCCTGCTATGACTGGGGAACACTGGATGCCAAGCTGCTGGCCCGGGTGAAGGGTGGCTTACCCAGCCTGAAGCTGAAGGCCGAGCAGATGGTGGAAAGCAGCAAGGGTGAGGTCAAGGGCAATGGCAAGTTCTGGGTGTATCACCCGCCGCTGGCCACCCAGTCTGAAACCCAGACCCTGTCCGCCGAGCTGAAAGACAAGGGTTTTGACAACTACATCGTGCATAGCGCGGAGTTCAAGGGTAGTGTGTCGCTTGGCCTGTTCGGCCAGGAAACTGCGGCCAAGGCCATGCTGGCACGGGTGAAAGCTGCGGGTTTTGACAAGGTTGCCATCGAGCAGAAGGGGCAGAAATCTGCCGCAACGGTGCTCAGCTTCAAGGCGCTGGACGCGCAGCAGGCCGGGCGTCTGCAAGCGCTGCAAAAGCGCCTGACCCCGGGCATTGCGCTGCAGGCCTGCCACTGAGGCCTTGCGCTGTCGCAAGAGCGGCGGAAATCAGGCTTGTCAGCAAGCCGGTGCTGGATGGATGATGAACGGCAATGGCGGGGTGTCCCGCCTTGCCGTTTTTTCATGGTTCGCTATGTCCCGACGCTCAAGCAATATCACCCGCCTGCTGGACCGCGGCTCCTTCAATGACCGCGTGTTGCGCCAGTTGGGCGGCTCCATGGCTTTCATCGCTGGCGCACTGAATGCTGGCGGTTTTCTGGCAGTACACCGTTATACCTCGCATGTATCCGGCATCGTGTCCGGTATGGCTGATGATCTGGCGTTGGGGGAAATCCGCCTGTCGCTGTCCATGCTGGTGATGTTGCTGTGTTTCATCGGTGGTGCCATGCACTCCACCTGGCTGATCCTGTGGGCCAGGCGACAGCGCCTGCGTGGTGGCTATGGCGTATCCATGATGGAAGAAGCTGTCCTGTTGCTGCTGTTCGGTCTGCTGGGTGCCGGGCTAGCCAGCCACAAGGGCCTGTTCACCCCGCCCACCGTGATGCTGCTGTGCTTCATCATGGGCATGCACAACACCATCGTCACCAAGCTGTCTGGTGGCCTGCTGCGCTCCACCCACATGACCGGGATTGCCACCGACATCGGCATCGAGCTGACCAAGATGAGTTACTACAACCATCTGCACAGCTCCAAGATCAAGGACATCAAATCCAATCGCAGCCGGCTATGGGTGTACTGCATGATCCTGTCTGCCTTCTTCCTGGGTGGTGTGGTGGGGGCATTGGGATTCAAGCATCTGGGCTATGCTTTCACCCTGCCGCTGGCCTTGTTGCTGTTTGGTCTGGGCTTGCGCCCGGTGTGGTACGACATGCGCCTGCGCTGGCGCTGGTGGCAGCACCGGCAGGAGCTGCACTAGCCGGCAGCAGCTTGCGGGCATTGCCTGGCGGCATCGGGGTCGCCAGGATGGGCGGAAAGCAGGCTGACCGCAGCGTGCTCCGGGCCATCCAGCCTGGCCAGCAAGGCAGCGGACACACAGGGGGACAGGCCACGTGCGGCGAGAGTACGGTGCATGTAGATGTCGGCCTCGTGTTCGAAGTCGGCACTGTATTTCATGTCGGCCAGCATGATGGGAGCCACGGCCTGCAGGGTGCTGGTGTCACCGGTAAACAGGCTGACGGCCAGCGATAGCCCACCGGTCCGGATCAGTCCGCGCAGACCGTGTCTTGCTTCAACATGACCAACCGCATGGGCCAGCATGGCAAACAGTTCATCATCGCTTTTGGCCTGCCGCACCAGTTGGTCGGTCATCACCACCAAGCCAGCCGGTAGCGGAATGAGATCCGGGCCGAGTTCGCGCGCATCCAGCAGCCGCAGCTGGTAATGGTAGCGGCTGGTGCCGGGGGCGGCCTGCAGCAGCAGTTGCTGCAAGGCTTCCTGGCGGGCCGGGGACAGCTGAGACGGGCGCAACGTGCTGGTTTTCTCCAGCAAGGTCAGGGTTGCCGTGGCCATGGTTTGCTCGACAGCTGCCGGTGTACGGCGGGCGGCTTCGCCAGCCAGCCAGGGCAGACCATCACGGTAGCCCATCCACAGCATGCTTGCGACCAACACAATCAACAGCAGCCGCAGCCAGGGCCAGCCTTGTTGCAGCCACTCCAGCAGCCTGGCCGCTAGTGGCAGGCGCTGGGTGAGTTGCTGGCAGCCATAGGCACTGGCCACTTCGATCACGCCGCCATCCGGAAGCTGCAGCTGGTCTGGCAGGCCGGATGCACCAGCCTGAAAGGTTACTGCGTGTGCCAGGTAGCGGCGGGTATGTACGCCATCGGTAAATACCAAATGATGGGCATCGCGCTGCAGCATCACGGCCTTGCCGGCATGGCTGCGGCCATCCAGATAATTACCCGGCAGACTCATGTCCTGATTCCCTTGTGTGCCATCCCCTATTCGGGGGGCGTGGTCGCAGTGTGGCTTACTTTAATCTGTAGCGTAAGCAGGCTGGTTTGGCAACGCTGTCGTCCCGCCTGCGGCACTGCTATTGCTAGGCTGTGGTGATTGTGGATGTTTTGCGGCCTCGGTAGGGGGCTTGAACGGTAAGTCAGCCGCCAGAGTCCGCAGGATTTTTCCCATATACATGGCGGCGGGCAGGTGGCAAGCAATCTGCTGTTTTTTGTGCTCTACTTGCTGCGCCGTACCATTGTGGTGTGGTGCTGTTTTGTTGGAAGGGAGGAGATGACATGATGCACCGCTTTAGTGGCTGGCTATTGCTGGCCCTTGCGCAGGGTGTGCTGGCGGCACCACAGCTATTCCAGGGGCGAGTGGGGGCTGCGGCGGTGGTGATGGAGCTGGATATTGCACAGGATGGCCAGGTGGAAGGGCGTTATTTCTATCGCAAGCATCACCGTGATCTTGCCCTTTCCGGCAAGCAACAGGCCGATGGCAGCCTGCAACTGGGCGAAAACCTGCAGTATGACGAGCAGCGCAATGACATCACCCTGCGGTCACAAGGCAGTGGCTGGGCTGGCGAGTGGCATGGTCCCAAAGCCAGCAAGCCGGTGCCGGTCAGTCTGACACCCTATGTGCAGGCGCAGTGGCCAGCCAGCAGTGATACGGCGCTCAATCCGGTGCGCCAGCGCTCTGCTTACGACTACGTGCGGCTGATGGATCTGCAGCTCAAGCCCGGCAAGCGCGAGCGGGTGCAGGGCCACACCCTGCAGTGGTGGGATGAGCCAGTCAGCAAGATCCGCCTGTTCCGCGTGCAAGATGGCTATCCGGCCGCCAGCCTGCAGCGGCTCAATCAGGTGCTGGCGGAGCGCCAGTGGCAGGAAGTGGCCAGTTATTTTGACTGTCAGCTGGGTGGTACGCGCACTGCCGGGGCCGACTTCGAGCAGACGGTCACGCCGCATCTGCTGGGCAACAAGCTGTTTAGTGTGAGCATTTTCACCAGCTATTACTGCGGTGGGGCCCACCCGGATTTTGGCGACAATCCGCTGACGCTGGACGTGGCCAGCGGCAAGCAACTGCAACTGGAAGACTTGCTGTGGGTCGGCAAGGGCAAGCCGCAGCTGGCGCGCAAGGCCGGTGGCGAGCGGGCAGACTACCAATACGAGGAGCAGATACTGGCACCGTGGCTGGTGCATACCATGACCCGCCTATACCCCGCACAGACCAAGCCGGGCACGGAAGATGAGTGTGATTACCGCGATCCGCAGGTATGGCAGTTTGTCAGCTGGTATGCCACGCCGCAGGGGCTGACGCTGGGGCCGTCCTTTGCCCGTGTGGCGCGGGCCTGCGAATACCCGGAGTGGAGCGTGCTGCCCTGGAGTGTGCTCAAGCAGCATCCCGGTGCGCGGGCCGACCTGCTGCCCTGATCAGGCAACCGTCTGTGCGGTGGCGGGACGGCTACGACGGCTAAATGGCCAGTGCCACCCAGCAGAAGCGGCAGCATCGCGCTGCAGTTCCATATAGCGCTCACCGTGCTGCAAGGGAGTGAAGCCCAGTTGGCGGTAAAAGCCGCGGGCATCGCGTGAAACCAGCAAAAAACGGCGCAGCTGCTGTAACTGGGGATGGGCGATGGCGGCGCGTATCATCGCCTGTCCCACGCCGTGGCCACGCCAGTCGGGCAGCACGAACACATCGGACAGATAGGCAAAGCTGGCGTAGTCGGTAATCACCCGGGCAAAACCGATCTGCCGGTGCTGGTGATAGGCGGCGATGATCAGCGAATGCCGGATTGCCCGTTCCAGCAGGGCTGCATCCATACCGGCGGCCCAATGCGCCCGGGTGGTGAGGAAATCCAGAATCATGGCGCGGTCCAGCCGTGCCGGGTCGTGCGAGATATCCAGCTGCATGCGCGAATCTCCCTGTACCGATGTCGGCAGTATCCGGCAACGACATCACCAGGCCGTGACAGCAGGATGACAGGTCTTTTACCGCGCGCTCAGCGGTGAATGGGGAGCAAGAGCAGGCCCAGCAGCAGGAGTTCGCAGATTTCGATACCCGCACCCAGGCAGTCGCCGGTCATGCCGCCCAGCTTGTGCTTGAGCCAGGTGCGCCACAGCAGACCAGTCAGCGGGGCCAGCAATAGCGCAGGGGCCAGCCACCAGGATAGGCCAAGCAAAACCAGCAGGCTGATGCCCTGTACCAGCCATTGTGCTTGTCCGGCAAAGCGCTCGCCGCTGCCGGGGGCCAGCGCAGGCAGCGTGGCCGACCAGAACAGCGCAAACAGCCGCGCCCAGGCCGGTAGCAACAGCAGGCCGGCCAGCAGTGCCGGCTGCCTGGCCAGCAGCATCAGCAATACCAGTTTGCTGCAGATGGCGCAGACCAGCGCAATCACACCAAAGCTGCCTACATGCGGGTCTTTCAGTACCTCAAGAAAGCGATCGCGCGAGCGATGCGCGGCACCCATGGCATCACTCAGGTCGGCCAGACCGTCCAGATGCAGGCCGCCTGTTATGGCAATCCACAGCAGCAGCCCGCCCAGTGCGCCCAGCCAGGGGTCGTGTTGGCTACCCAGCCACACCACCAGCCAGAGCAGGCTGCCCAGCAACAAACCAACCGGGGCAAACCAGCGCGCACTGGCGGCCAGCCACTCCGGGTGGAAGGTACGCAGCTGCGGTGTAGGCAGGCGGGTAAGAAACTGGATGGCCAGAATCAGACCCTGCCACCAGCGGGCCGGGGGGATGGCGCTGGTCGGTTTCATGCTTCGCCGGGGCTTTCCAGATGCATCAGATAGGCCGGGTGACCCTCCAGGATGGACAGCTGGGCAAAGCCGCCGCGCTGCACCGTCATCAGCTTGGCCACGGCAAATTCGGTACCCAGCAGCTCGGCCAGCAAGGCAGTAATCACCCCACCATGGCACACCAGTACCCGGTGACTGCCGCGCGCCATCTGAATCCACTCGCTGAACCCCGTTAACACGCGGGTGCGGAACACGGCATAGCTTTCACCGCCTGGTGGAATCAGTTCGCCAGCGGCTACGCGGCTGCCCCAGTCCGGATGCTGACCGGATAGCACCTCGCGCGACATGCCGTCCCAGTCGCCAAAATCGAACTCGGCAAAACGCTCATCCACTTTCAGCGGCAAGGAACCATGCAGGGCCTGATGCACAGCAAACTCGCGGCAGCGCTGCAGCGGCGAGGTGGCCATGCTGGTGACAGGTGCCAACTGGTTCAGCTTGTGCCAACTGCGGCTCATCTGTTCGCAGCCCAGATCATTCAGTGGCAGGTCGGTGTGGCCGATCAGCCTGCCATCATGGTCGATCTCGCCGTGGCGTAGCAGGGTGAGCGTATAGGGGTTCATGCGTCCTCAGTCCTTTTCGGTGACGCCAGCCTGGGCAAAGGTAGCCATTTCGGCGTGCAGCTTGATGGCCAGTTGCAGCAGCGGTACGCAGGCGGCGGCACCGGAGCCTTCGCCCAGGCGCATGCCCAGCGCTACCAGCGGGCTCAGTTGCAGGGCTTCCAGCGCCAGTTTGTGCCCGGTTTCTTCCGAGCAGTGGCTGGCCAGCAGCCAGGCCGCAACCGCCGGGTCGATGGCGCGGGCGGACAGCGCGGCGGCGCTGGCAATGAAGCCATCCACCAGCGATGGTACACCCAGTGCTGCGCCTTCCAGATAGAAACCGGCCATGGCAGCAATTTCCAGTCCGCCCAGTTCGGCCAGTACCGCGGTGCCATCCAGTTGCTTGTCCTGCAGACGGTCCAGCCCCTGTTGCACGGCACGGCGCTTGTTGATAAGGCCGGCATCATCAATGCCGGTGCCGCGACCGACAATGCTGTCCACGCTGTAGCCCGCCAGGCGACAGATCAGTGCCGCAGACGGGGTGGTGTTGCCAATGCCCATGTCGCCGGCAATCAGCAGGTTGGCACCCTGTTGCACGGCACGGCGGGCAGCGGCGCGGCCCACTTCCAGGGCCGCTTCGCACTGTTGACGTGTCATGGCGGCCTCTACCGCCAGATTGGCGGTGCCGGCAGCAACCTTGGCCTGCACGATGGGCAGATCCGGCAGCGGGTTGAGCACGCCTGCATCCACCACTTCCAGTCGGGCAGAAATGGCGCGCGCCAGTACGCAGATGGCGGCACCGCCGGCAGCAAAGTTCTTTACCATTTCGCCGGTGACGATGGATGGATAGGCGGAGACACCTTCAGCCGTTACGCCGTGGTCGCCGGCAAATACGGTGATGGCCGGTTGCAGGGAGGAGGGAATGGTCTGAGCTTGCCAGGCGGCAAAGCGGCAGGCCACCGTTTCCAGTACGCCCAGGCTGCCGGCCGGTTTGGTCAGCGAATTCTGGCGTTGCAGGGCGGCTTCATGGAAAGCGTGGTCAGGAAGGGCGATGGCCTTGGTCATGATGCAATTTCTCTGGTTGGCATGGACTAGAGCGGGACTCTAAGACATGGGGCGCGGCGCGGCAAGCTGAATGCCTGGCTGGTGTCGGCATTGCTTGTTGCATATCAAGACAGTTCTCGGCAAATGCCCGGGGTTTCGCAGCCATGTGCCGTATAATCGCCGCCTTGGCTTGTCGCTGAAGTAACAAGCCAGCATCTACATCATGTTTTGCCGGGACCGGCCACGTTCCGGCGTTCAGGAGCGCACCTTTCATGACCCACCTGATTACCGGCGCAGCCCGCTCTGGCAAAAGCCGCTATGCCGAGCAACTGGCCATCAAGCATGATGGCCCGGTCCGCTATGTCGCTACCGCTGAAATCCGGGATGCTGAATTTGCCGAGCGTGTACGTCAGCACCGCCTGCAAAGGCCAGCGCACTGGCAGGTGCTGGAGGCCGAGCGTAGCCTGGCCGAGCTGATCCTGGGGCAGGATCAGGAAGACGGCTTGCTGCTGGTGGACTGCCTGGGCATGTGGCTGATGCGTTTTTTCCGCAGCGACGACCAGTTCGATGAAATGGATTTCGTGCAGGAGCGGCAATGGCTGCTGGAGGCTATTGATGCAGTACAGGGCCAGTTGTTGCTGGTGAGCAATGAAATCGGCTGGGGCGTGATGCCGATGAGCCGTGTAGCGCGCCAGTATGGTGACTTGCTGGGCCGGTTAAACCAGGATATTGCCGCCCATTGCCAGCGTGTGACGCTGATCGCCTGCGGCTTGCCGCTGGTACTCAAGAGCGCGTGATAGCGGCGGTTTTCCCGCTGTCGGCGTGGATGGTGTGCCATGCCGGACACAGCAAGACATAGTCTGGTTTGACGCTGGACTGGCTGGCCGTTATCCTCGCCGCCATGGACAAGGAACTGGAATACCTCGAATCCCGCGTGCAGGCCCTGATCGCCCGCATCAAGGAGCTGGAAACCCAGAACGGCCGTTTTGCCCAGGCGCTCGCCGAAGCGCTCAAGGAAAATGCCGAGCTGAATTTCCGCGTGAACGAAACACGCAGCCGAGTGGCCGCGCTGGTGGAGCGTCTGCCCAAGGCAGACGAGCCGGAGCGGGCCGAAGGAGAGGCAGAATGAGCGATATCGTACAGGTCGACATTGAACTTCTCGGTCGCCATTTCACTATCGGTACACCCACGGACGAGCGTGAAACATTGCTCGAAGCTGTCCGGCTGCTGCAAGGCAAGGTCGATCTGATCCAGCAGCATGGCAAGGTGATGGATGCCGATAAGATCGCCATCATGGCCGCGCTGAACATTGCCCATGATTTATTACGCACCAAAGTGGGAGAGGGCTTGGAAATGGCCTCGTTCCAGCGTAAAATACGCAACATGAGCGAAGCAGCCGATACGGCACTACGCGAAAGCCAGCAAGCCCTGTTCTGATTTCTGATCACCCAACAGGAACTGGCCAACACCCAGATCAGTTTATCCCCTGCGGTGTTCGTGAAGGCAAACAATTCCTTTGTACCAATGCGTTCGCTTTTGGTCGCCAGCGTGAGTCACGGGTGTGTCGCGTTCCTTGTGGATGCGCCCGAAGTGGCTGGCAGGTGGCCCTCCCTGGAAACAGGGTACAAGCGAATTATGCCCAAACGACACTCGCGGGGGTCTCCCTTCCACGACCCGGCGCACTCTGCTCCGGGTCGTTTTCATTTGTGTTTATCTTGTCAGGCTTCTGCCATGCCAACTCCAGACACTGCCTTCACCGACAAGATCGCCCTACGCAAAGCCATTCGGCGTCAGCGCATGGCACTGACGCCGACCTACCGCGCCCAGGCCATGCGCGCCGTTGCCCGCCATGCCAGCCGCTTGTTGCAACGCGGGCGGCGTATTGGCGGCTATCTGGCAGCCGGTTCGGAGCTGGATGTGGAAATCCTGCTCAGCACTGCCCTGCAGCGTGGTGCCAGCGTGTGGCTGCCGCAGATTCCGGCACGTGGCCGGCGCATGTGGTTTTCCCGCCTGAGTGGCAGTGGGCGCTGGTACCGGCATGCGCGTTACGGCATCGTGGAATTTGATGGACCCTGCTTGCGGGCGGAAAAGCTGGATGTATTGCTAGTGCCATTGCTGGCGGTGGATGAGCAGGGCTATCGCATGGGGCAGGGCGGTGGTTTTTACGACAGCAGCCTGGGTTTTCGCCAGCGCCCGCGCCGTTATGGCAAGCCCTTGCTGGTAGGGGTGGCCTATGATTGCCAGCGGGTGGCCACCGTGCCGCGCGAGGCCTGGGATGTGCAGCTGGACTATCTGTTGACCGAAAGCGGCCTGCACCGCTTTACCCGTAGCCCAGGCGACAAAGCCTCCTGACGGAGGCTTTGCGCGGAACGGTGTCTGGTGCCGAAGCTTGTTTAGTGATCCCAGTGGTGGCCGTGGCCTTCTCCGGGAACGACCACCATGGGTACGAAAACCTCTGGCCCACGGTAGCCGCCACGTGGTGGCACAATCACACAGGCGCTCAGGGCACTGGCCAGCAATACGCCAATCAACAGGCTTTTCATGTTTGTTCTCCTGACTGCAAGGGCTGTCTGGCCCGGATGTTTATCTTGCCTTCAGGATAATCCAGCCATGCCGTTGTAAGATGCCGTAAATTGTTAAGCCAACCATCCATTCATTAACAGACATTTCCTATGCGCTATTGGCTGATGAAGTCCGAACCGGACGAAACGTCGATTGACGACCTGATGGCTGCCCCCGAACGTGCCTTCGAATGGACCGGGGTGCGTAATTACCAGGCGCGCAACTTCATGCGGGACGAGATGCAGCCGGGTGATGGGGTGCTGTTCTGGCACTCCGGTTGCGCCCAGCCTGGCATTGCCGGGCTGGCCGTGGTGGCGGGGACGGCCCATGCCGACTCCAGCCAGTTTGATCCGCACAGCCCCTATTTCGACGCGAAAGCCACCGGGGATGCACCGCGCTGGCAGTGTGTGGATGTCCGTTTCGTGCGCAAGACCCCCTTGCTGACTCCGGCCCTGTTGCGCCAGCATCCGGTGCTGGAACATATGCTGGTGTTACGGCGCGGGAACCGCCTGTCCATCACCCCGGTCATTCAGGCTGAATGGGATTACATCACCAGCCAGCTGTGTTGAACGGCTGGCTTCATTTGGCCGCATCGACCCGTCATCGCCGCAAGGAACAGGATGCTCTATCCCCCGTTAATGCCGTTTGCCAGTGGCATGTTGCCGCTGGATGGCCTGCATCAGATGTATTGGGAGCAATGTGGCCTGCCCGAAGGCCAGCCCGTGCTCTACCTGCATGGCGGTCCCGGCGATGGCTGCGCGCCGGCCAGCCGGCAGCTGTTTGATCCCGGCTTCTACCGGGCGGTGCTGTTTGACCAGCGCGGTAGTGGCCGTTCGGTGCCGCGTGGCGAGCTGCGCGACAATACCACCTTGCATCTGATCGATGATATCGAACGCCTGCGTCTGCATCTGGGCATAGAACGCTGGCTGGTGTTTGGTGGCTCCTGGGGCAGTACGCTGGCGCTGGCCTACGCCCAGGCTCATCCGCACCGCGTGCAGGGGCTGATTTTGCGCGGGATATTTCTGGGGCGGCAGAGTGAAATCGACTGGTTTCTGCATGGCATGGGGCAGTTTTATCCGGAAGAGTGGCAGCGCTTTGTGTCTCCCATTCCACAGGCCGAGCGGCTGGACCTGCTGCAGGCGTATTACCGACGGCTGTGTGACCCGGACCCGGCGGTGCATCTGCCGGTGTGTCGCAGTTGGGGCCGCTACGAGGCGGCATGCGTGGCTATCAGGCAGAATCCCGAGGCCATCACCCGGGCCAGCAGCGAGTATGTTTCCCTGTCGCTGGCACGGCTGGAGGCGCATTATTTCGTGCACCGCATTTTTCTGCCGGAGGGGCAGTTATTGCAGCAGATAGACCGCATTCGCCACCTGCCTGCCGTCATCGTGCAAGGACGGTACGATCTGGTCTGCCCACCGGTCTCCGCGTGCGAACTGGCCCGGCACTGGCCGGAGGCAGATTTCCAGCTGGTGGAAATGGCCGGCCACTCCTTGTGGGAAGGTGGCATCCTGCAGTTGCTGATGCAGCAGCTGGAGTCCTTCAAGTACCGCCTGGCGTGAGCTCATGCCTGTGCTGCCGCGGTAAATTGATGAAAACATTGTCTGCGACTGTGTTCTAAACCAGCCCTGCCGCTACCATCTACCTGCCAGGGTAGTCGCTCTTCATTGTGTGGAAAGCTGTTTCTGCCTTCTGAGGGCAAGCGTTTGTTTTTGCGCGGCTCTTATCGGCGGGCCCCTCAGGCCGCTATAATGGCCCGATTGAATTTGCGACGGACTGCCCAAGCTGCCCTGCCAGGCGGGGACTTGGGCAGTCCGCCCTTTTGTTTTCAGCCTTTCCAGACAAAGATCACCATGCAAGAAACTTACAGCCCGCGCGAAGTCGAAGCCGCAGCGCAACAGAAATGGCAGCGCACCGCTGCCTTCAAGGCCGTCGAAGACGCCAGCCGCCCCAAGTACTACGCCTTGTCGATGTTCCCTTATCCGTCCGGCAAGCTGCACATGGGCCATGTGCGCAACTACACCATTACCGACGTGCTGGCCCGCTTCAAGCGCCTGCAGGGTTTCAATGTGCTGCAACCGATGGGCTGGGACGCCTTCGGTCTGCCGGCTGAAAACGCTGCGATGAAAAACGGCGGCGCTCCGGCGGCCTGGACCTACGCCAACATCGAATACATGAAGACGCAGCTGGACAGCCTGGGCTTTGCTCTGGACTGGGAGCGCGAGCTGGCCACCTGCAAGCCCGACTACTACCGCTGGGAGCAGTGGCTGTTTACCCGCCTGTTTGAAAAAGGCGTGATCTACAAGAAAAACGGCGTGGTCAACTGGGACCCGGTGGACCAGACCGTACTGGCCAACGAGCAAGTGGTGGACGGCCGTGGCTGGCGCTCCGGTGCCGTGGTGGAAAAGCGCGAAATCCCGATGTACTACTTCGCCATCACCAAGTACGCCGAAGAACTGCTCACCAGCCTGGATACCCTGGATGGCTGGCCGGAACAGGTCAAGACCATGCAGAAAAACTGGATCGGCAAGAGCCACGGCTCCGACGTGGTGTTTGCCTACGACCAGGACAGCATCGGCCATGGCGGCGAGCTGAAGGTGTACACCACCCGTCCGGACACCCTGATGGGCGCAACTTACGTTGCCGTGGCGGCGGAACACCCGCTGGCCACCCAGGCCGCGGCCAATAATCCGGCGCTGCAAGCCTTTATTGCCGAATGCAAGGCAGGTTCCGTGGCCGAGGCCGACGTGGCCAAGATGGAAAAGAAGGGCATGGACACCGGCCTGTTCGTCATCCATCCGCTGACTGGTGCCAAGCTGCCGGTATGGGTGGCCAACTATGTGCTGTGGGGTTATGGCGAAGGCGCAGTGATGGCCGTGCCGGCACATGACGAGCGCGACTTCGAATTTGCCAACAAATACCGCCTGCCGCTGCTGCAAGTGTATGCCAAGGTGGCCGGCGACAATGATTTCGACGCGAGCAACTGGCAAGACTGGTATGCCGCCAAGGACGACAGCGTACGCACCGTCAACAGCGGCAAGTACGACGGCAAGTCGTTCAGCGAAGCCTTTGATGCCATCGTCGGCGATCTGGAAGCCAAGGCTGCCGGCCAGAAGAAAACCCAGTACCGCCTGCGCGACTGGGGTATCTCCCGCCAGCGCTACTGGGGTTGCCCGATTCCCATCATCCATTGTCCGACTTGCGGCGATGTGCCGGTGCCGGAAAAAGACCTGCCGGTGGTGCTGCCGGAAAACGTGATTCCGGATGGCGCCGGTTCGCCGCTGGCCAGAATGCCGGAATTCTACGAAACCAGCTGCCCCAAGTGTGGCGGTGCCGCCAAGCGCGAAACCGACACCATGGATACCTTTGTGGAATCCAGCTGGTACTACGCCCGCTACGCCAGCCCCAAGTGCGACACCGCCATGCTGGACAAGGCGGCAGCCGACTACTGGCTGCAAGTGGACCAATACGTCGGTGGTATCGAACACGCCATCCTGCACCTGTTGTACGCACGCTTCTTCCACAAGCTGATGCGCGACGAAGGCCTGGTCTCCAGCGACGAGCCGTTCAAGAGCCTGCTGACTCAGGGCATGGTGATCTGCGAAACCTTCTACCGCGAGCTGCCTAACGGCAGCAAGGACTGGATCGCCCCGCAAGACGTGGTGCTGGAGCGTGACGGCAAGGGCAAGATTACCGGTGCCACCCATCGCGTGGATGGCCTGCCGGTGGTGGTGGGCGGTATCGAGAAAATGTCCAAGTCCAAGAACAACGGCGTGGACCCGCAAGAATTCATCGAGAAATACGGTGCCGACACCGCGCGTCTGTTCATGATGTTCGCCGCCCCGCCGGAACAAAGCCTGGAATGGTCGGACGCCGGTGTGGAAGGTGCCTTCCGCTTCCTCAAGCGCCTGTGGAAACTGGCCAAGGAACATGCCGACGCCGGTGTGGTGGCCGCCTATGCCGGTGGCGAGCTGAATGCCAGCCAGAAGGAACTGCGCTTCAAGCTGCACAGCACCATCCAGAAAGTGGCCGACGATTACGGCCGCCGCCAGCAGTTCAACACCGCCATCGCCGCGGTGATGGAACTGCTGAACACCTACGACAAGACCGAGCGCAGCGATGCCGCCGGCCGTGCCGTGGCACAGGAGGTGCTGGAAAGCGTCACCCTGCTGCTGTCACCCATCGTGCCGCATATCACCGATGCCATCTGGGCAGTGCTGCGTCCTGGCAGCGAAGTATTGGCTCAAGCCTGGCCCAAGGTGGACGAGGCGGCGCTGGTGAAGAGCGAAATCGAAATGATGGTGCAGGTGGCCGGCAAGCTGCGTGGCAGCATCACCGTGGCTGCCGATGCGGCCAAGGATGTGATCGAAGCCACCGCGCTGGCACATGAGAACGTACAGAAGTTCATGGAAGGCAAGCCGGCCAAGAAGATCATCGTGGTGCCGGGTCGTCTGGTGAACATCGTCGTGTAAATCCCTGCCCGCCCTGTTATGGGGCGGGCTAGCAATCCTGCCGGTCAGAAGTGCCGCCACGCTTGCCGTGGGGAAGATCCGACCGGCTCCTGTTACGGAGAACAGGCATGAACCGAATCCTGCACGGGCTGGCACTTGTCAGCGTAGTGTTCCTACTCAGCGCTTGCGGTTTTCATCTGAAGGGGATGGGTGGCAGCAGCCGACCATTGCCTTTTGGCAGCGTGTATGTGGAAGACGGCAGCAGCCAACTGGGTCCTATCCTGCATGAAACACTGGCGCGCAATGAAAAGCTGGTGTTGCTGACCTCGCCGAAACAGGCGGAGGCAGTCGTCAGTGTGCTGGGTGAACACCAGTCCAAGGAAGTTTCCACCATCAACAGCGGTGGCAAGGTCAACGAGTACATGCTGACCTATGACGCAACAGTACGCACTGTGCTGGATGGTGTGCCGATGGAACCGGACATGGACATCAAGGTACGTCGCTACATGAATTATTCCGATAGCGATGTACTGGGCAAGGAGCAGGAAGAAGCCCTGTTGTGGAGAGATATCCGCCAGGATGCCGCCGAGCAGGTTGTGCGCCGCCTGGCCTACCTGCAGCGTCCGGCACAGTCGGGCAAATCCGGCCCGCAAAGCCTGAAGCCTGCCAATGCCCAGCCTAAACCCTGATGCGCTGGATGCGGTGCTGGCCAAGGGCCTGGCACCGCTTTACCTGATTCATGGCGAGGAAACCCTGCTGGCGCTGGAAGCCGCTGACAAGCTGCGCAAGCAGGCGGCTGCACAGGGCTATCAGGAGCGGGAAGTCCTGACGGTCGAGGCAGGGTTTGACTGGTCCCAGCTGCGCGATGCCATGAGCAGCGTGTCACTGTTTGCCAGCCTCAAGCTGCTGGAAATCCGCATTCCAGGAGGCAAGCCCGGTACCGAGGGTGGCGAAGCACTGCAACAGCTGGCAGCTTCTCCTCCGGACGACACCATCACCCTGATCACCCTGCCGCGGCTGGAGAAAGCCCAGCTACAATCCAAGTGGTTTGCTGCACTGGAAAAGGCAGCCGTGGTGGTGGAGGCAAAGCCGGTTGGCCGTCACGAACTGGCCGGCTGGATTGCCCGGCGCATGAAGCAGCAACAGCAGCAGTTGTCGCCGGAGGCACTGAGCTTTTTTGCCGACCGGGTGGAAGGCAATTTGCTGGCGGCCCGGCAGGAAGTGGACAAGCTGGCCTTGTTGTATCCGGCAGGAGAGTTGACGCTGGAGCAACTGCGCGAGGCCGTGGCCAATGTCGCCCGCTTCGATGTATTCCATCTGTCCGAATCCTGGCTGTCCGGCGATAGCGCACGGGTGCAGCGCATGCTGGATGGACTGCTGGCAGAAGGTGAGTCACCGGTACTGGTGCTGTGGTCGTTTACTGAAGATGTCCGCATGTTGTTGCGTTTACGCCAGGGACTGAAAGACGGACGTCAGTTGCGTGATCTGGCGCGTGAACTACGGCTATGGGGTGACAAGCAGCGGCTGGCTGAACCGGCTCTGCGCCGGATCGGGCCGCGTAAACTAATGACGGCGCTGTCCGAGTGTGCGCGGATTGATCAGCAGATCAAGGGAGTGGCCCTGGGTGATCCCTGGCATGCCTTGCGTGGTCTGGCCTTGTTGCTAGCCGCGTGATGTAGAAAAAATACAGGTATTTGAAACGGTCAGCTTGAGCTGGCCGTTTTTTTTTAAACATGTGTCGGATTATTCTGTTTTTGTTTAAATTTCTTTTAATAAAGTATTGAGATTGATGGGGTGCTGCCATATGATAAGAACAAGTTAATACATTTTAAACAATAAAGAAAAGAACAATATATGGTGCAAAACGAGGGTATCAGCACAGTAGCGGGGGTGGTAGAGCACCGAACGCGCAGCAAGGTTGTCCTGGTTGAAATCATTCATCAAACGCTGGATGTGCTGCTGACGGCAGAAGATGCCCGCCTGGTGCACTGGGATGGGCGTATCCTGCGTGTTCACAAGCTTTCATCCCGCAAGGCCAATCAGATTCTGCATGCACCTGATGCCTATCCGGGATTCCTGGGCGTGTTTGATCACCGTGCCCGCTACCGGGATCTGGCCGAACCGTTGGGAGATATTCTGGGCCTGCAGCTGTAAGACCTGGGGTGACTGGCGACAAGAAGGTCTTTGAGAAAAGGCCTGGTACGGGGCATGGGCGAACAAGGGGTTAAACAGTATGTGGCGGAATGAAACGCCCAGCCGGTGCGGGCCGGTTTGCCGGCAGCGGCCCAAGCACAGCAAGTCACCTTGCCATAAAACAAAGGCCTGCAAGAAAAGGCCTTTAGTTTGCGACTGGTGGAATACTACAGGGCAGCAGCTTGTGACACATTGCTGCCCGCTGGCAGGATCAGGGCCCTGACGCGCCGCGTGCTGCGCTGGCCGCCGGAGTAGGCAAGCCCGGTGCGCTTTTCATACGAGGCCAACACCTTGGCTACGTAGTCACGTGTTTCGTCATAGGGGGGGATGGTGTTGCGGTATTTCTGCACCGCACCCTCGCCGGCATTGTAGGCCGCAATCACCAGTGGCAGATCGTTGTTGAACTGGCTCAGCAGAAAACGCAGATAGCGGGCTCCCGCGCGCAGGTTCTGCCTGGGGTCGGCCAGGGCGGTAATGCCAAAGCGCTCTCCCGTTGCCGGAATCACCTGCATCAAGCCAATGGCACCCTTGGGGGAAATGGCCTGCGGATTGTAACCGGATTCTACCGTCACGATGGAATGCAACAGATCGGCATCCAGCTTGAATTCGCGTGCAGTCTGATCGATCAGCGGCTTGTACTGGGCGGCAAGGCGGCTGTTGACCACGGGAACACTCACTGGCTTTAGCTTGTCCACCCGCGGTGCGGTCTGGCGGCTGTCGCTGCTCAAGGTGGCTCCCAGTCCGGGGGTGATGGCATCGTCCAGTGCTGTATTATTGCCCGCGCTCGACAACATGCTCTTTTGATAGAGCTGATAGCGTTCATCCACCTGACGGTTGGCCAGATGGACCTGGCCTTGTTCGTCCACAAAACCATAAAGATCGGCGTGTACGCTATTGGCGACCAGGCTGGCCAGCAAGGCCAGGGTGGCAAGAAATAATCGCATTTGGCGGGGGTGTACCGGTAAGGATGAGTAAAGAACGCGCTATTGTACTGATTTTTCTATGCTATTTTGCAAGAAAGTTTCCTTGACGACATTTTAAACCGATTTGATGTGAAAGGACGAAACATGAGCCTGTTTGATCAGTTGGGTGGTTTGCTGGGTGGTGAAAGCGCAGGAGTGAGCGGTGCCGTTGGCTCGCTGCTGGAGCAGCATGGCGGGCTGTCCGGCCTGCTGGAAAAGTTTAACAGTGGCGGCATGAGCGAGCTGGTGTCGTCCTGGGTGGGAACCGGTAGCAATCTGCCGGTATCTGCCGAGCAGATCCAGCAGTTGCTTGGCGGAGAGCAGCTTGGCGCATTGGCAGAGAAGTTTGGTCTGGACCCGCAGCAACTGAGCCAGGGTCTGGCAGATTACCTGCCGCAAGCAGTAGACAAACTAACCCCGGATGGCCAGTTGCCACAGGGTAATGCGCTGCTGTCGCAGGGGCTGGACATGTTGCAGGGCTTCTTCAACAAAAGCTGATAAATTTCCGCTCCATCCCCCAAAAGCCGCCGGTCTAGGCGGCTTTTTGCTGTGTGGGCCGTGGTATGACGACAACAATTAAGATGATTCAGTATGTAAATTACTTGTTTCTTGCTAATAGTAAGATTTTGCCTAGGCTATATCGATAGGAAAATTCTATTTTTAGCATTTAAACAATCAAGTAGATCAATTGATTCGCCCCGCATAAGATAGCTCCTATCAGATCGCTAACGCAGCAAGCCGCAGCAAATCCACACTCACCTGCAAGGAGCAACACATGTCCGTATCGCTGATCAATACCGAAGTAAAACCGTTCAAGGCTACCGCTTTTCACAATGGCAAATTCGTTGATGTCAGCGATGCCGACCTGAAGGGCAAGTGGTCCGTCGTGTTCTTCTACCCGGCTGACTTCACCTTCGTCTGCCCGACCGAACTGGGCGACCTGGCTGACAACTACGCCGAATTCTCCAAGCTGGGCGTGGAAATCTACTCGGTATCCACCGACACCCACTTCACCCACAAAGCCTGGCACGACAGCTCGGAAACCATCGGCAAGATCAACTACCCGATGATCGGCGACCCGACCGGCATCATCAGCCGCAACTTCGGCGTGATGATTGAAGAAGCAGGCCTGGCCGAACGCGGTACTTTCGTGATCGACCCGCAAGGCAAGATCCAGATCATCGAAATCAACGCCGGTGGCATTGGCCGTGACGCCAGCGAACTGCTGCGCAAGGTCAAGGCTGCCCAGTACGTAGCCAGCCACCCGGGTGAAGTATGCCCGGCCAAGTGGAAAGAAGGCGAAGCCACCCTGGCTCCTTCGCTGGATCTGGTTGGCAAGATCTAAGCCAATGCAGCCTGCCGTGCCGCGTACTGCGGTACGGCCTCCGGGCCGCAGCCAGCGGCCCGTCTCCCTACCACCCGATTGCAGCGGCAAGCTGTTGGCAGCGCATGAGCTTGCCAGTGCAATTGCCTGAGGATATTCCCATGCTCGACACCACCATCAAGACCCAACTGACCGCCTACCTGGAAAAACTGCAGCAGCCGATCGAACTGATTGCCAGCCTGGATGACAGCGCCAAAGCGCAGGAGATGTTTGGCCTGCTGCAAGACATCGCCAGCCTGTCGCCCAAGGTAACGCTGAACAGCAATGGCCAGGCTGCGCGTCGCCCGTCCTTTGCCATCGCCCGCCCCGGTGAAGCTGGCCGTATCGAGTTTGCCGGTATCCCGATGGGCCACGAATTCACCTCGCTGGTGTTGGCCCTGCTGCAAACCGGTGGCCATCCGCCCAAGGTGGACGAGGACACGATTGCCCAGATTCGCGGCCTGCAAGGCAGCTACCAGTTTGAAGTGTTTGTCTCGCTCAGCTGCCACAACTGCCCGGATGTTGTACAAGCCGTCAACCTGATGGCGGTGCTCAACCCCAATGTGCGTAGCGTGATGATTGACGGTGGTGTGTTCCAGCAGGAAGTCACCGAGCGTCAGATCATGGGCGTACCGGCCATCTATCTGAACGGCGAACAGTTTGGCAGTGGCCGCATGGGCCTGGAAGAAATCATCGCCAAGCTGGATACCGGTGCCGTGGCGCGTGAAGCCGAAAAGATTGCCGCCAAGGAAGCATTCGACGTGCTGATCGTCGGCGGTGGCCCGGCCGGCGCTGCTGCCGCCATCTATGCGGCGCGCAAGGGCATCCGTACCGGTGTGGTGGCCGAGCGTTTCGGCGGCCAGGTGCTGGATACGCTGGCGATTGAAAACTTCATCTCGGTGCAGGAAACCGAAGGGCCGAAGCTGGCGATGGCGCTGGAACAACACGTCAAATCCTACGATGTGGACGTGATGAACCTGCAACGCGCTACTGCGCTCAAGCCGGCGCAAAACGGCCAGCTGGCCGAGCTGACGCTGGAAAGCGGTGCCGTGCTCAAGAGCAAGGCGGTGATTGTGGCCACCGGTGCGCGCTGGCGCGAAATGAATGTGCCGGGCGAAGCCGAATACCGTGCCAAGGGCGTGGCTTACTGCCCGCACTGCGATGGCCCGCTGTTCAAGGGCAAGCGCGTGGCGGTGATTGGTGGTGGCAATTCCGGCGTGGAAGCCGCCATCGACCTGGCCGGCATCGTCACCCATGTCACCCTGCTGGAGTTCGGCGACAGCCTGCGCGCCGATGCGGTGTTGCAGAAGAAACTGCACAGCCTGCCCAATGTGCGCGTCATCACCAATGCCCAGACCACCGAAGTGACCGGCGACGGTCAGAAAGTAAACGGCCTGCGCTATCAGGAGCGCATTACCGGGGAGACCCACCATGTGGCGCTGGAAGGCATTTTTGTGCAGATCGGCCTGCTGCCCAATACCGACTGGCTGAAAGGCAGCGTTGCCCTGTCGCCGCGCGGCGAGATCGAAGTGGATGCCAAGGGCCAGACTTCAGCTGAGGGTGTGTTTGCTGCCGGCGATGCCACCACGGCACCGTACAAGCAGATCATCATCGCCATGGGCGAAGGTGCCAAGGCCAGCCTGTCCGCCTTTGACTACCTGATCCGCAGTTAAGCCCTGCCTTGCCCAGGCAACAACCCCCTTGCATCAGCCATGGTGCAAGGGGGTTTTGTTATCTGCTCTGCGCGGATGCGCCGGGTTCAATGCTGGTGGGCTTCACCCGGCGGGGTAACCTGCAACACGGCGGCGGGCGACTTCAGGCTGTGGGCATCCTGACCTGCGGCCGGAATCTCCACCCAGTTGGTGCTGCCCTGGGCGCATTGCTGCTTTACCTTGAAGAACAGCTTGCCGGGCTGGGCGGCAATGCGCACCTGGAAAGTGAATTCGTCGTAAAAATCAGCCGGCAGATTACCGCCACTCCAGCTGATGCGGCTAACGTCTTCCTTCATCAGCGTACCGTAGTAGTCGAACGGTTTTACTGCGCTCTTTTCCAACTTAACTTGCCAGCCGGCCTTGGGCATGGGGCGGGCCAGCTGTGCGCCTTCCGGCAGTTCCACGCTGATGCCGGTGGTGGGGCTGCCATCGCAGCCATGGCCTACCTTGAGCACGGCCTTGTAATAGCTGCCGCTGGCGGCGGTCGGGGTTTCCAGCGTGACGTGGGCCTGTGCGCTGGCGGCCAGCAGCAGGGCGAGAAGGGCGAGCTTGGGCATGATGTCTTCCTGAATGGGAACGGTTATCAGCGCTGGATTGTAAGTGAAGTATTCGTCACCACCCTGCGACATCTTGCCGCAGTCATTGCTGCTGGAGCGGGCCGGCTGTGGCATGCTGGAGCCTCTTTGCTGGAAAGGAATTGCGGTGCAGAACCATCAGGAAATCGAGCAGTATCTGTATCAGGCCATCCCGCTGGCACAGGCGATGGCGGTGAAGGTGCGCCATGCCGGGGACGATGCCATCACGCTGTGGGCACCGCTGGAGCCGAACATCAACCATTGCGCCACCGTATTTGGCGGCAGTGCCGCAGCGGTCGCCACGCTGGCGGGCTGGTTGCTGGTGTATCGCAAGTTACAGGCCTTGGGGGTGCGTGGGCAGGTAATGGTGCGGCGCAGCCAGATGGATTACCAGAAAGCCATGCACGCTGCTTTTACGGCCAGTACTTTGCCGGTGCCTGAAGCTGCCTGGCAGCGCATGGCAGCCGCGCTGGCCAAGGGGCGCATGGCGCGGCTGCAACTGGCGGTGGAGCTGGAGTGCGGCGGGGTGGCCGCCGGTCGGCTGGATGGTGAGTTCGTGGTGCTGCCGCCTAATTGAGCGCAGCGGATAACAGACTTATTCGCGGTGGTAGGGGTGATTATTGAGGATGGAATAGGCGCGGTAAATCTGCTCGCCCAGCATCACCCGCACCATGCCGTGCGGCAGGGTCATGGCCGATAATTGCAGCAGCACGTCGGCGCGCTGTTTCAGTTCGGCGGACAGACCATCGGCACCGCCAATGATGAAGCACACGTCATCGCCACCGGCCATCCAGCTTTTCAGCTCCTCGGCCAGACGCACTGAAGTCCAGTTCTTGCCGCGTTCATCCATCACCACTAGCTTGCAGCGGGCGGGAATGGCGGCCATCAGCCTGTCGTGCTCGGCGGCAATGCCTTTTTCTGCCGTCACGCCACCGCCACGTTTTTCCGGCTTGATCTCTTTGAGCTCCAGGCTGATGTCGCGGCCAAAACGCTTGGCGTAATCGTTATAGGCGTCGTCAACCCAGCGCGGCATTTTGGTACCGACGGCGAGAATGGTGATTTTCATGGCAGGGGTCTGGCAGGGCGGGGCAAAGGGCTGCAGTGGCAGGAAAGCGCCGTGACGGCAAGCGTGCCGTCACGAGCGGAGCAGGCCTGTGGTCAGGAATTGGCTTGCCACGGACGACCACCGGCCGGAGTGAAGCTGGGCTTCTGGCCGCCCCACAGCTGTTCCAGGTCGTAGTAGTCGCGCACGGCCGGCAGCATGACGTGAATCACCACGTCACCGGCATCCACCAGCACCCATTCGCCGCTTTCCTGGCCTTCGGTACCCACCAGGTCCACACCGGCTTCTTTCAGGGTGACGGCCACATTGTTGGCCAGAGCTTTTACCTGACGGTTGGAGTCGCCGGTAGCCACGATCATGCGCTGGAACAGCGAAGTCAGCGTGGAGGTATCCATTTCGATGATGTCTTTGCCCTTGATGTCTTCCAGGGCGGTGACGGCCAGTTTGGCAATGTCTTGAACTTCCATGATGTCCTTTTGATGTCAGTAGTGATACATGGCGGCATCCGGGCGGCCAGAGGTATCCGATAAAGAGCGTTTGCTGCAACCTGCGGCAAAAACGGGCAAGGGCTTGCTAGTCGTAGCAGGCAAACCCTTCCGGTAGTACGGTTTGCAGCATGCAGACAACAGTCATCCACGATGGCGGCATCAACTGTAGTGGCTGGCTTGCAGCTTTAGAGATATAGCTGATGCTGGCGGATATAGCCCAGTACCGGTGCGCTGAGCAGTTGCCCGACGTCAGCGCCGCTGTGCAGGCGCTGGCGTATCCCGGTGGCCGAGACATCCAGTGGAGGCAGGGCCAGGGGGCGCATTGTACCGGAAGGCGAGCCATTTGAAAAATCAGTGACTTGGCGCGTCTGCCACTGGGTGCGAACGGCAGCAGGGAGACGGCTTTGGTCAAAGCCCGGACGCAGGGCAACGGCGATATTGGCCAGTGCGAACAGCTCGGTCCAGCGCTGCCAGGTGTGCAGGCTGGCCAGCGAGTCGCCACCGATCAGCCACCACAGGGGAGTCTCAGGCCCGACTTCAGCGCGGATTTCTTCCAGGGTGTCGATGGTGTAGGCCGGTTTGTTGCGTTGTACTTCGCGCGCGTCCACGGCAAGGCCGGGCAGGCCGGCAATGGCCAGCCGCACCATGTCCAGCCGCTGTGCCGGGCTGGCATGTGGGCCGTGCTCGCGGTGATAAGGTTGACCGGCGGGAATCAGTCTTACCTCGTCCAGCTGCAATTCGGTACGAAAGGCCTGTGCCATGCGCAGGTGGGCGGTGTGGATGGGGTCGAAAGTACCGCCAAACAGGCCCAGCGCTGGCAGGGGGCTCATGCGTGTACGGGGGCCTTGCCGGTGTAGCCGTCGATGATCAGTTCCAGGCGACCGGTAGACGGGTGAATCACCATACCGTGCACCGGAATGTCCTTGGGCATCAGCGGATGGTTGCGGATGGTCTGCACGCTGTGGCGCACGCTGTCCGATACGTTGTCAAAACCCTTCAGCCAGTTGTCCAGGTCAATGCCGGCATTGCGCAGGGTATCGATGGTTTCTTCGCTGATGCCGCGTTCGGTGGCATGCGCCAGGATCTTGTTGGGATCAATGGCGCGCATGCCGCAGTCGCGGTGGGCCACCACGCAGATTTCCTCGGCACGCAATTCATACACCGCCACGATGAGGGAACGCATTACCGAACCCCAGGGGTGGGTAATCAGCGCACCGGCGTTCTTGATCAGCTTGGCGTCGCCGTTTTTCAGGCCCATGGCCTTGGGCAGCAGCTCAACCAGACGGGCATCCATGCAGGCGAGCACGGCCAGGCCCTTGTCGGGAAACTTGTCGGTCTTGAATTGTTCGTATTCGTGATTTTCGACGAAGCTCCGATTGTGCTCGAGAATGGTATTCAGCACACCCATGCGCGTAATCTCCTGGCTGAGGTTAGATTGAATGCTCTAATCGGGGCGCCATGCTAACACGTAGTCAGTCGCGAACAGGGGTATTTCGCCATGGCAGCCGGCTCGGCAGCGCGGCTATGGTAGACCAGTTTCTGGCAGGCAGGCCAGCTTTGTTGTTCGGGAGGAAGGCGGGACATTGTACCGGGACGGCTGGATCAGGGCGTATCACCCAGTTGTTTGCGGAAGGTTTTCTGGCTCTGGCTCAGGCTGTAGCCCTGACGCTGGTAGAAGTCCGGTGCTTCCTCGCGGTGAATGGCCGCGCGCAGGGTAACGGTGGTGGCTCCTTTGGTACGGGCCCAGCGTTCGGCCACGTGTATCAGCGCGCGGCCGGCACCGCGCCGTCGCCAGCGCAGGCCTACGGCCAGACCGCCTATTTCAACCGCTGCCGGTGATTCCAGCAGCGGTCGCCAGAAGGCATGCAGCCAGCCTGCCACTTCACCCTGGATTTCGGCCACCCATAGCTGATGCAGATCGGGGCTGCCCAGTAGCATGGTCAGCCGGTCACCCAGTGCCTGGATATCCGATGGGTAGCCCATTTCCTCGGTCAGTGCGGTCAGGGCCGGCACATCCTGATAATTGGCGGGGCGGATAATGATGGTCATGGCATTACCAACGTGCGAAATGGTCTTCGGTTACGCCTGCCAGGTTTTGCACTACATGTACGGCCTGGCTGGTCGGGTGGTTGATATGGCCATCGAAGCGGCCGATCACTTGAATATAACGGCTACTGGCGATCAGAAGGTTCTGATTTTTCGACCGCAGGCCTTCCGGGGTGAATTGCAACGCGAGCAGACCGTCATCGCTGCGCAACTGCCATGGCCGCAAGGGGTGTTGCGGGTCGTAGTCAAATCCTACTCCTTCCAGCGGGAGTAGTTGGTCGTTTATCCAGATGGCGTTCTCGGCCTTGCCCATATAGCCCTGCTGCAGATTGAAGCCCAGCCCGGCACGGTGCGCGCTGGCCCAGCGCCAGCCGGTTTCCCGGGCCAGCAGTCCATTGGAGTAGTCCAGGCTGGCAATGGCACCATCCAGCGAAAAACGCTGGCCCTGGCAGTCGGCAAAGCCGCTGGCCTCCAGCGCGCCGGACTTGTGTGTGGAATGAGCCAGCCAGTCGCCGGGCGCGATGGCGGCCAGTACTGGTGGCATGGCGCTGATGGCAATATGTGCGGCCAGTTGCAGCGTGGGAGATTTTACGTCTACAGCCAGATAAGCATCCCGGCGGCTGAAGCTGATGGTCAGGGCGCGGCTGGCAAAGTCGGCATCGGCAAAAGCCTGGTCGGCCACGTGGGCGCGATGGCGCGGAAAGCTGTCGGTACCGACATCAGCCAGCAGGCGACCGGCGCGGCGATCAAACAGATAGGCAAAGGCGGCACCGGTCCAGCCTACGTCTACCACGGCCAGGCCGATGACATAGTTAGGGTGGGTCAGGGCCAGGTATTGCCAGCGTTTGTGGCGCAGGGGGCGCAGCAAACGCTGCCAGCGCGAAAGCGGCAGCTCATGCCAGCCCAGCTGGGCAATCCGGCCCTGATAGCGCCCGAACCTGGGCTGGCCGTTGGCATCGAGCAGACAGTCAGGAGCGGCGGGGAGGGCGGATGATGGCATGACTGTAAAGCCCGGTTTGAAACACACGTTTGAGTCTACAACATATCCAGCGGTATTTTCAGGTAACGTACTCCGTTGCTTTCTGCCTCGGGGAAGCGACCGGCGCGGATGTTTACCTGAATGGCCGGCAGAATCAGCAGGGGCATTTCCAGCGTGGCATCCCGCGCCTGGCGCAGGGCGACGAAATCGGCTTCCCGGATGCCCGCATGCAGATGGATATTGTGCTGCTTTTGTTCCGCCACGCTGCTTTCCCAGGCAATTGGCCGTTCCTTGGCGGGATAATCATGGCACATGAACAGGCGTGTGCTGTCTGGCAGCGACAGCAGCTTGCGTACGGAATGGTAGAGCATGGCGGCATCTCCACCGGGGAAGTCGCAACGGGCGCTGCCGACATCTGGCATGAACAGGGTGTCGCCTACGAATACAGCATCACCGATCTGATAAGCCATGTCAGCTGGGGTATGGCCCGGCACAAACAGCGCTTTTGCCTGCAGTTTACCGATGTAAAAAACCTCGTTATCGGCAAACAGATGGTCGAACTGGCTGCCATCGGTGGCAAAATCGTCGCCCAGATTGAAGACGGACTGGAAAATTTTCTGTACCTGGACAATGCCGCTGCCAATGCCGATCTGTCCGCCGGCCTGCTGTTGCAGCCAGGCGGCAGCAGAGAGATGGTCGGCATGGGCATGGGTTTCCAGAATCCACTGCAGCGTCAATTGTTGCCCATGCAGAAAGTCCAGCAATTGCCTGGCGCTGCGGCTGGATGTGCGGCCTGATTTGGCATCGTAATCCAGCACCGGGTCGATGATGGCGGCATGGCCGCCCGGCTGGTCGTACACCACATGTGTGACCGTGGCGGTGGCCGGATCGAAGAAAGTGGCAAGCTTGGGCTGTTGCATGACGGGCTCCACGGTAATGACGGGCGTGACGTTTTGTATTGCAGGCATCGCCTGTCAGTTATCATTATACTATAATGTATATTATAATTTGAGCCGAATCCGGTATTTGTCGTAAGCAGTTACCGCGGTTGATGGCCACTGGGATGGAAACCATGGATTTGATGTTACTGCGTGCCAATGCCAGCCGGGCGGCAAGTTTGTTGAAAAGCCTGGCCAATGAAGATCGCCTGCTGCTGCTTTGTCAGCTGGTCGATGGTGAGAAAACCGTGTCTGAGCTGGAAGGGCTTACCGGTATCCGCCAGCCCACGCTGTCGCAACAGCTGGGTGTGTTACGTAATGAAGGGCTGGTCAGTACCCGGCGTGAAGGCAAGTGGATTTACTACACCATCGCCAGCGCCGAAGCCATGACCATGCTGATGGCCCTGCACGGCGTGTTTTGTGCCGATGGTGCAGCGCCGGCGCAAGAATAAAGGAATGGAAATGCAGATTGACTGGGCAAGCTTTACCCCGGCGGCTTCGCTGGCTGGTGGCATGCTGATTGGCCTGGCGGCAAGCTGGCTGGTGCTGATGAATGGCCGCATTGCCGGTATCAGCGGCATGCTGGGCGGTTTGCTGGACAGGGCGGGCGACTGGCCGCTGCGGCTGGCATTTGTTCTGGGGCTGCTGCTGGCACCTCTCGTTTGGCTGGTTTTCATCGGCGGCCTGCCTGCCTTGCAACTGGATGCCTCGCTGCCAAGACTGCTGCTGGCCGGCGTGCTGGTGGGGGTGGGAACACGACTGGCATCTGGCTGTACCAGCGGTCATGGGGTGTGCGGTTTGTCCCGGCTGTCGCCGCGTTCCTTGCTGGCCACCCTCAGCTTCATGCTGAGTGCTGGCGTTACGGTGTATATCGTGCGTCATTGCCTGGGATGGGCCTGAACCATGAGCAAGATTCTATCCGCGCTGATTGCTGGTCTGTTGTTCGGACTGGGTCTGCTGCTGTCCGGCATGAGCAATCCGGCCAAGGTGCTGGGTTTTCTGGATGTTGCTGGCCGCTGGGATCCAAGCCTCGCACTGGTCATGGCTGGTGCCATCTGCATTGCCTTTTTTGCCTTCCGCCGTGCTGAGCGGCAAAGTCACAGCCTGCTGGGCGAGCCGATGCAGTTGCCGGACAAAAGCCGGCTGACCGGGCGGCTGGTGCTGGGAAGTGTGCTGTTTGGCATCGGCTGGGGGCTGGCCGGCATTTGTCCTGGTCCGGCCCTGGTGCTGACTGGCATGGCTCTGCCGGCGGGGGCATGGTTTGTCCTCGCCATGCTGACCGGCATGTGGTTGGCGCGTCTGCTGTCGCGATGGCTGCCCTGATCAGCCTGTTTCCCGGCTGGGTTGGCGCATATCGCCGCCACTGGCTGGCCGGCGACTTGACCGCTGGTGTTGTGGTCACTCTGCTGCTGATACCACAAAGCCTGGCGTACGCCCTGTTGGCCGGCCTCCCGGTACAGGCGGGCTTGTATGCCAGCGTTGCACCCTTGCTGGTGTATGCCTTCAGTGGGCGCGGCTATGCCCAGTCTGTGGGGCCGATGGCGCTGACTTCCTTGTTGACGGCAGCCACCCTGTCGCGTTTTGCCGAGTCCGGCAGTAGTGATTATCTGGCGCTGGCTTTGTGGCTGGCCATTTTATCAGGCCTGATGCTGCTGGCCATGGGCATGGCCAGGCTGGGCTTTATTGCCGATCTGCTGTCCGAGCCGGTTCTGGCAGCTTTTACCACCGCCAGTGCGCTGCTGATCGTATTGTCCCAACTGGGGCCGTTGGCGGGTCTGCATTTGCCGGGCAACTCCTTGCCACAGTGGCTGCTGGCCGCGTGGCAACAGGCTGCGGCATGGCAGGCATCTTCTTTATGGGTAGGGGCTAGCGCACTGGCTTTGCTGTTGGGGCTGCGGCGCAGGGGGCCGGCTGTATTGCAATCACTTGGCATGTCCACAGCCGTGGCCAGTGTGTTGCTGCGTATCGCACCGGTATTGGCCATGCTCGCGGGCATGCTGCTGCCACCAGGTTGGCAGGTACCGGTGGTCGGGCCGGTTCCGGCAGGGCTTCCCGTGGCGGCATTGCCGCTCATTCCGCTGTCCCGGCTGGCAGATCTGGCCATGCCGGCCTTCTTCATTGCCCTCATCAACTATGTGCAGAGCCTCTCCGTGGCGCAGCTGCTGGCGGCGCGGCGGCAGGAGAGTGTTGATCCGGACCGGGAGCTGGTGGCACTCGGTCTGTGCAATATTGCCGCCGGCCTGGCCGGTGGCTTTCCGGTGACCGGGGGCTTGAGCCGCTCGGTGGTGAATGCCGATGCCGGTGCCAACTCCCAGCTGGCATCACTGGTGACAGCCGCAGGCATGCTGCTGTTGATGTTTCTGGCGACTGGCGCATTGGCACGGCTGCCGCTGCCTGTGTTGGCGGCTACCATCATTGCCTCTCTCTTGTCCATGTTGAAGGTGGCCAGTCTGCGTCGGGCCTGGCTGGCTGAACGTGCCGATGCAGTGGCCTGGCTGCTGACCTTTGGCCTGGTACTGCTGCTGGGGGTGGACAGTGGCATCATGGCCGGTGTGCTGGTTTCGCTGGCCACCTTGCTGTGGCGCAGCAGTCGGCCGCACATCGCCGTGCTGGGACGAGTGCCGGGCACCCACCATTTCCGCAACTGTCTGCGCCACACGGTGGAGTGCCTGCCTGGCGTGCTGTTGCTGCGTGTGGATGAAAGCCTGTACTTCGGCAATGCCCGGCAGGTGCGTCAGGCTTTGTTATCCAGGGTGGGGCAGCAGGGCGGGGTGCGACAGGTGGTGCTGGTGATGAGTGCGGTCAACCGGGTGGATACCACGGCATTGACCATGCTGGAAGGGCTGGATCTGGCCTTGCAGCAAGCGGGGGTTGAGTTGCATCTGGCTGAAATCAAAGGACCCGTGACGGATATCCTGCAGCGGGCCGGCTTGGCGGCGCGCTTTGCTGGCAGAGTACATCTGTCCACCCAGGCGGCATGGCAAAGCTTGGCCGGGCCGGCTGATTATCAAATCTGAACAATTCTCATGGCATGAAAGTGCTGTCGGGTGCTGGCCCGCCTGCCCCGGCAGGACTATGCTGTGGCACACCGGGGGCTGACCGGTTTGCCGGGCCAGCTTGCAACCAAATCGTTGTTGCCTGTTCACATCCAAGATGAAAAAAACCTTGCTTGCCAGCCTGCTGGCCATGGCGCTGGCCCAGCCATTGCTGGCCTATGCCGACCTGCCTGCACTGCCCGATCTGGGCGATGTTTCCGATAGCACCCTTTCCATGGCTGACGAGGCCAGGTTGGGCCGGGATTTCATGCGCGCCATGCGCGATGCCGGAGATGTGCTGGATGATGCCGAAGTCAATGACTACATCAATACGCTGGGTCACCGCTTGTCGGCCAGTGTGCGCATTCCCGGCCTGCAGCTCACCTATTTTGTGGTCAACGACAAGCAAATCAATGCATTTGCCATGCCGGGTGGCTATGTGGGGGTAAATAGTGGCCTGGTGGTGGCCACGCAGAGCGAAGGCGAACTGGCCTCGGTAGTAGGGCATGAAACCGCCCATGTCACCCAGCGCCATATTGCGCGCATGCAGGCAGCAAGCTCAGCCACCAGCCCGCTATTGCTGTTGGGTACCGTTCTGGCCGCTGTTCTGGCATCGCGTGCCGGGGGTAGCCAGGCGTCGATTGGCACGCTATCGGCCGGGCTGGGCTTGCAAATCTCCAATCAGTTGTCGTTCTCGCGTGATTTCGAACGCGAAGCCGACCGTGTCGGCATGCAATATCTGGCGCAGGCCGGTTTCGATGTGCGCACCATGCCGGCATTCTTCCAGCGTCTGGAGTCGGCCAACCGCTATAGCGACAACAATGCCTATGCCTTCTTGCGAACGCATCCGGTCACCTCACAACGCATCAGCGAAGCGCAGAATCGCGCGCTGGAATATCCGGTCAAGATGAAGGCAGACAGCACCGCCTATCTGTTAGTGAGGGAAAAATTGCGTGTCATGACACTGGCCCCGGACGACGCGGTGCGCTATTACCAGACCATGCTGGACAAAGGCCAGTATCTGAATGAAGGGGCAATGTGGTATGGCATGTCGCGCGCGCAGTTGGCCAACCATCAACTGGTAGCTGCGCGGGCCGCACTTGGCAAGGCGGAGGCCCGTTTGCCTGCTGATCCCATGCTGTTCGGCCAGCAGGCAGCCATTGCCCGCGAGGCTGGTGACTGGAATGCGGCATTGGCTAGCCTGCGTCGTGGCCAGCAAACCTTCAAGGACAGCCAGCCCTTGCAAATGGCCGAGCTGAATGTCCTTATAGACAGCGGAAACCGAACGGCGGCACTCGCGTTGCTACGGCAGCTACAAGGCCGCTATCCGCGCGATGCGACCCTGTACCGCAGCGAAGCCCGGCTGTATGCGGACAAAGACCCGCAGCACTACCACGCGGCACTGGGGAATGCCTTTTACTTCGAGCGGCGTTATGAGGCGGCGCTGGAGCAGTATCAGTTTGCCTCCCAGGCCAAGGGAGACGACTTCTACCTGCGTTCTTCGATAGAGGCGCGCATGCGCGAAGTTGAAAAATTACTGAAAGAGGAAAAGAAGGATTCGGGGAAATAAACTGGAGTCGAGGTTGCAAGAGGTGATATCGCAAAAAAACAACATGATGCAGCGCAATATCCTGATAAATGGAGCAAATATTCAGTGATAACCCTAATTGCCTATTCCGCTGTTGCCTCCTGAAACTATACACTCCGCAACACCAGAGGGGCTTTTCATAAATGAACATTTTTATTGCGAAAGTGATCGTTTATAATCTGTCCCTAACGAGTCCGGTTCGTTTTTTCGTTTTCGATCCGGTAACACAATAAAGTGGGTCTGGACCTGATCCCGGCCCCGGTCACCCCGATGTGAGGATGAGATATGGCTGCAACCTTCCCTGACGATATCGATCCCCTGGAAACCCAGGAGTGGACTGAAGCGCTGGAGTCGGTTCTGGATACCGAAGGTTCCGAGCGCGC
>NZ_JASLFG010000061.1:0-119123 GCF_030150775.1 Aquitalea sp. | reverse complement strand
ATGCAGCCGCTCTTCTTTCAGGGCATTGGAGAGGGCGCGCACCACATGCTCCTGACCGACGAGGTCGGCAAAGCGCTTGGGACGCCACTTGCGGGCAAGGACTTGATAGCTCATGGGGGCGGATTTTAATGGCAATCGGCCAGCAAGGCGACTCCTTTTGACAGGAGCACCCGCCAGCCTGGTTGGCCTTACTGGGCCGGGGTCGACGCTTCGGGCTGGGCGGCGGCAGGCTGGGCGGATTGCAGGGCCTGGGCATTCAGGTAGCGCAGGCGCAACTCGCCAGCCAGCTCCTGCGCCACCTTGGCATACAGGGTGCTCTTGTTGTAGCGGGTAATCACGTAGAAATTGTTCAGTCCCAGCCAGTATTCAGTCACCCCCGGCGCAGTTTCCAGCGGCACCAGCACGGCCTGCACATTGTCGGCCACCTGGGCTTGCGGCAGGATGCCGCGCGCCTTGAGTTCGCCCACCGTCAGGTGCAGGTTGAACTTGTCCGCCACCAGCGCACTGATATCCACGCCCGGCTGCACTGCAGCCGGGATGATGATGTCGTCGCCATGACGCCAGCCTTGCAGCTGGAAGTAATGCGCCACGCTACCGATGGCATCGTCGACGTTATTCCAGATGTCGCGGTGGCCGCTGCCGTCAAAATCCACCGCCCATTTGCGGAAGCTGGACGGCATGAATTGCGGCAGACCCATCGCCCCGGCATAAGAGCCTTTCAGCGTCAGCGGGTCTATGCCCTCCTCCTTGGACAGTTTGAGGAATTCGGTCAGCTCGCCGCGGAAGTACTCGGCGCGGCGCGGGTAGTTGAAGGCGATGGTGGTCAGCGCGTCGGCCAGGCGGAAGCTGCCGGTGTTGCGGCCGTAATTGGTTTCAATGCCCAGAATGGCCACCACCATTTCCGGCGGCACGCCATACACCTGCTCGGCGCGCTGCAAGGTGGCGGCATGCTGCTGCCAGAAGGCCACACCGTTTTTCAGCAGGCGCTCGTTGTAAAAGCTGCCGCGAAACTGATACCAGGGCCGCGAGGTGGCCGGCTTGTCCAGAATGGCAATGATGTTGGGCTTGAGTTCCACATTGGCAAACACGGCTTCCAACTCGGGGCGGTTGAACACGCCGCTGGCTACCTGCTCGTCGATATAGCGCTGCACGTCCGCCCGGCCCAGCAAGGCGGCATCAGCTTGCGCCACAGAGGACATCACGCCGCCAGCAAGGGCGGCGGCCATCAAGAATCGTTTCATCGGAAATTCCGTGTATTGCCGCCAGTGCGGCTTAATAAGAGAGTGCGCTGGAAACCAGCCGCGCGGTAATGTCGACAATGGGAATCACCCGCTCGTAGGCCATGCGGGTGGGGCCGACCACGCCCAGCGTGCCCACCACCATGCCGTTGATGCTGTAGGGCGCGGTCACCACCGAGCATTCGTCCAGCGTCATCACGCCGGATTCCTCGCCGATGAAAATATTGACGCCCTGGGCATCCTGCCCCTGGTTCAGCAGCTTCAGCAGCTCGGTCTTGCGCTCGAAAGTGGCAAACAGTTCGCGCAGGCGCGACAGGTCTTCCGACAGATCGCGCACATTCAGCAGATTCATGCCGCCGGCAATCACCACCGCATCGCTGGGGCTGCCCAGCGAATTCTGGCCAAAGCGCACCGCCGCCGACATCAGCTCGGTGATATTGCCTTGCAGTTCGCGCAATTCCACCGCCACGCGGCTGGCAATGGCACTCAGGCCCTGGCCGGCATAGTGCTGGCTGATGAAGTTGCCGGCTTCCACCAGTTCGGCCGGGCTGTAGTCGCGCTCGGTGCTCAGCAAGTGGTTCTGCACATCACCATCCAGCGTCACCAGAATCATCAGGATGCGGCGCTCGGACAGGCGCAAAAATTCGATCTGGCGAAAAGCCACGTCGGAGCGCTGCGGCGTCACCACCACCCCGGCAAAGTGCGTAAGGTCGGACAGCAAGGTGGATGCCGCCTGCGCAATGCGCTGCGGGCTGTCCGGCTGCAGGCTGCTTTCCAGCTCGCGCATCGCCAGTTCTTCCAGCGGCTGGATGGTCAGCAGGTGATCGACAAACAGGCGATAGCCCTTGGCCGTGGGAACACGCCCGGCGGAGGTATGCGGCGAGGCAATCAGCCCCATGCCCTCCAGATCGGCCAGGATGTTGCGGATGGAGGCAGATGACAGCTCCATGCCGGACAGCATGGACAGGGTTTTCGATCCCACTGGCTGACCATCGGCAATATAGCGTTCGATCAGTGTTTTCAGCAGACGTTGTGCGCGCTCGTTCATCATGCTCTCATTTTACCCGACCGGACGATTCCGGCCAGCCTCTCCATGAATACCATGTTGCGCGTGTTGGTGTCATTTCAAGCCGCCTTTCGCATTTGTCGGCTCTTGCCTTTGTGCGATAATCCCCCATCTATCGGTTCCACTACACGCAATTGGAGACAGCATGGCGTCAGAAGACAAGAGCCGCGCATTGGCGGCAGCCCTTGCCCAGATCGAAAAGCAGTTCGGCAAGGGTTCGATCATGCGCATGAGCGACAACCAGATCAACGAAAACCTGCAAGTGGTATCCACCGGCTCGCTGGGCCTGGACCTGGCGCTGGGTGTAGGCGGTCTGCCGCGCGGCCGTGTCGTGGAAATCTACGGCCCGGAATCCTCCGGTAAAACCACCCTGTGTCTGCAGGCCGTGGCCGAAGCCCAGAAGCTGGGCGGCACCTGCGCCTACATCGACGCGGAAAACGCGCTGGACCCGATCTACGCCCAAAAACTGGGTGTAAACGTGGAAGACCTGCTGATTTCCCAGCCGGACACCGGCGAACAGGCCCTGGAAATCTGCGACATGCTGGTACGCTCCAGCGGTGTTGACGTCATCGTGATCGACTCGGTTGCTGCGCTGGTACCCAAGGCTGAAATCGAAGGCGAAATGGGCGACAGCCACGTCGGCCTGCAAGCCCGCCTGATGAGCCAGGCGCTGCGCAAGCTGACCGCCAACATCAAGCGCACCAACACCCTGGTGATCTTCATCAACCAGATCCGCATGAAGATCGGCGTGATGTTCGGCAACCCGGAAACCACCACCGGTGGTAACGCGCTGAAGTTCTACGCCTCGGTGCGTCTGGACATCCGCCGCGTCGGCGGCATCAAGAAGGCTGACGAGGTAATCGGTAACGAAACCCGCGTCAAGGTGGTGAAGAACAAGGTATCGCCCCCGTTCCGCCAGGCCGACTTCGACATCCTGTACGGTGAAGGTATCAGCCGCGAAGGCGAAATCATCGAACTGGGCGTCAAGCACGGCTTCGTCGAAAAATCCGGTGCCTGGTATGCCTACAACGGCCAAAAGATTGGCCAGGGCAAGGACAACACCCGTGAGTGGCTGAAGTCCAATCCGGCCATCGCCAAGGAAATCGAAGCCAAGATCCGCGAAGCTGTCGGCATCAAGGTGGAAATTACCGAAAACGACGCCGAAGACATGGCTGACGACGTACTGGACGTATAAGCAACCGGCTTGCCGATGGAAAAAAGCCTGAAGGCGCGAGCCGTCGATCTCCTGTCCCGCCGCGAATATACACGGCGGGAACTGGAGCGGCGGCTCGCGCCGTTTGCCGAAAGTCCGGAACAGCTCGCCACCCTGCTGGACGAACTGGCCGAGCGCAACTGGCAGTCCGACAGCCGCTTTGCCCGCCAGTTTACCGATAGCCGCGGCCAGAAATACGGCACCCGCCGCCTGCAGCAGGAAATGCGTCACCGCGGAGTCAGCAGTGACGATATCGCCAGTGTGCTGGAAGACCGTGACGACCTGAATCTGGCCCGGCAGCAATGGGAAAAGAAGTTTGGCAGCGTAGCCACCACGCCGCAGGAAAGGGCAAAACAGATGCGCTTTCTGGCAGCACGCGGCTTTGGCATGGACATCATCCGTCAGGTGATGTCAGGCCGTGGCGACGACGACGATTTTCCTGGCGACCCGGACGACTAGTTCCGCCACAGGCAGTTGCCGCGCCATGACCCTTGCCAGCCTTGCTGCGGCTTGACACAATCGGGCATGACCGTAACGGCCACAAGGCGCTGTCCCATGCCGCTACCAATGTATTCAATCTTGACGAAACCGACATGAAAACCTCCGAAATTCGCCAGAAATTCCTGGATTTCTTCGCCTCCAAAGGCCACCAGGTCGTAGCCTCCAGCTCGCTGGTACCGTGGGAAGATCCCACCCTGCTGTTCACCAACGCCGGCATGAACCAGTTCAAGGACGTGTTCCTCGGCTTTGACAAGCGCCCCTATACCCGCGCCACCACCAGCCAGAAATGCGTACGCGCCGGCGGCAAGCACAACGACCTGGAAAACGTGGGCTACACCGCCCGCCACCACACCTTCTTCGAAATGCTGGGCAACTTCAGCTTCGGTGACTACTTCAAGCGCGATGCCATCCACTTTGCCTGGGAATTCCTTACCGGCGAACAATGGCTGGCGCTGCCCAAGGACAAGCTGATGGTGACGGTGTACGCCACCGACGACGAAGCCTTCGACATCTGGAACAAGGAAATCGGTGTTCCGGCTGACAAGATCGTCCGCATCGGCGACAACAAGGGCGCGCCCTACGCCTCGGACAACTTCTGGCAAATGGGCGACACCGGCCCTTGCGGCCCGTGTACCGAAATTTTCTACGATCACGGCGAACACATCTGGGGCGGCCCGCCGGGAAGCCCGGAAGAAGACGGTGACCGCTTCATCGAAATCTGGAACAACGTGTTCATGCAGTTCAACCGCGACGAATCGGGCACCATGCATCCGCTGCCCAAGCCGTCGGTGGATACCGGCATGGGCCTGGAGCGTATCTCGGCCGTACTGCAACACGTGCACGCCAACTACGAGATCGACCTGTTCCAGAACCTGCTGAAAGCCGCCGCCCGCGAAACCGGCGTGGCCTTCAGCATGGACGTGCCGTCGCTCAAGGTGATTGCCGACCACATCCGCGCCTGTTCCTTCCTGATTGCCGACGGCGTGATTCCGTCCAATGACGGTCGTGGCTATGTACTGCGCCGCATCATCCGCCGTGCCATCCGCCACGGTTACAAGCTGGGTCAGAAGGGTCTGTTCTTCTACAAACTGGTAGCCGATCTGGCCGAGGAAATGGGCCAGGCCTACCCGGAACTGCGTCAGAAGCAGGCCGAAATCGAAGACACCCTGCGCCAGGAAGAACTGCGCTTTGCCGAAACCCTGGACAAGGGCATGGCCCTGCTGGAAACCGCCCTGGCGGCCAATAGCAAGGTGCTGGATGGCGAAACCGCCTTCAAGCTGTACGACACCTTCGGCTTCCCGCTGGACCTGACCGCCGACATCTGCCGTGAACGCGAAGTGGAAGTCGATCAGGACGGTTTCGACAAGGCAATGGAAGCCCAGCGCGAACGCGCCCGTGCTGCTTCGTCCTTCAAGATGGCCGGCAATGTGGACTATAGCGGTGCTGACACCGTGTTCAACGGCTACGAATCCACCAGCGTGGATGCCAAGGTACTGGCACTGTACAAGGGTAATGAAGCCGTGCAGCAGCTGGAAGCCGGCGACGAAGGCATCGTGGTGCTGGACAATACCGCCTTCTACGCCGAAGGCGGCGGTCAGGTGGGCGATGTGGGTGAAATCTCCGCCCAGGGCGGCGTGGCTGCACTGTTCGACGTGGCCGACACCCAGAAGGTGCAGGCTGCGGTGTTCGGTCACAAGGGCCGTCTGGCACGTGGCAACCTGAAGGTGGGCGACAGCGTTACCGCCACCATCGACCTGCACAAGCGTGCCGCCACCGCGCGTAATCACTCTGCCACCCACCTGCTGCATGCTGCCCTGCGTCATGTTCTGGGTGAACACGTGGCGCAGAAGGGTTCGCTGGTGAACCCGGAACGTGCCCGCTTCGACTTTGCCCACAACGAGCCGGTTTCCGCCGAGCAGATCGCAGAAGTGGAACGCATCGTCAACCGCGTGGTGATTCACAACGTGGAAGTCAGCGTGGGCCACATGTCCTACGACGACGCCATCAAGGCAGGTGCCATTGCCCTGTTCGGCGAGAAGTACGGCGACACCGTGCGCGTGCTGAAAATGGGCAATTTCTCCACCGAGCTGTGCGGCGGTACTCACGTCAAGCGTACCGGTGACATCGGCCTGTTCAAGATCATCGCCGAAACCGGCGTGGCCGCTGGCGTGCGCCGTATCGAAGCCGTTACCGGTGAAGGTGCGGTAGCGCTGGTGCAGGCGCAGGATGGCGAACTGAAAGCCGCTGCTGCCATCGCCCAGGCCCAGCCGGGTGAACTGCTGTCCAAGCTGGAAAAACTGCAGGCCGAACTGAAAGCCGCGCAGAAACAGGCTCAGCAGCTGAAGGGCCAACTGGCTCTGGGTCAGCTCGACCAGTTGCTGGCCAGCCAGCAGCAAAGCATCAAGGGCGTGGCCTGCCTGATCAGCAAGATCGAGGATATCGATGCCGCCACCCTGCGTGACATGAGCGACAAGGTCATGGACAAGCTGGAAAGCGGCGTGGCTCTGCTGGCCTGCGTGGCCGACGGCAAGGTCAGCCTGATTGCCCGCGTCTCCAAGGACCTGACCGGCAAGGTCAAGGCCGGTGAGCTGGTGAATCAGGTTGCCCTGCAAGTGGGTGGCAAGGGCGGTGGCCGTCCGGACATGGCCCAAGCCGGTGGTACCCAGCCGGAAAACCTGGCCGCAGCACTGGCAAGCCTGCCGTCCTGGCTGGAAGGCAAGCTGTAAGCTATAAGCTGCCGCAAGCAAGCCGCAGGGGCAACCCTGCGGCTTTTGTCGTTTATAGTGTTTATAACCACCCTGCCAACCGGAGAGCACTGCGCATGACCGTCTTCCGCTCCCGCCTGACATTGCTGCGCCAGCGACTACCCTGGCTGCTCCTGCTGTGCGCCTGCCTGTCGCCAGCAGCGCTTGCTGACGGCAAACTGCTGGTGGTCACCGAGAATTCGTCCTGGCTCAGCACCATCGACCCCCAGGGCAATGTCGCCGGGCGCAGTACCCAGCTGGTGAAGGATATTCTGACCCGCGCCGGCCTGAAGGCCAATTTCCAGGTTTTGCCCTGGGCCAGGGCTTACCGCGTGGCGGCCACCCGCCCCAACACGCTGATTTATTCGATCGCCCGTACCAATACCCGCGAAAACCTGTTTGTCTGGCTGGGCCAGATTGGTCATATGCAAAGGGTGTTCTACCGCCTGAATGGCGAAACCGGCATTGCACCCCAATCACTGGAGCAAGTGAAAAGCTGCTGCAAGGTATGCGTGGGCAATCATGATGTGCAGGAAGAGTTTCTGGTCAAGTCCGGCTTTGCGCCAGGCAGCCAGTACATCACCACCAACAGCCAGCAGGAATGCCCGCGTCTGCTGCAAAGCGGTGCTGCCCAGCTGTTGATTGCCGACCCGGACCAGCTACGCAGTCAGTTGGCCAAGCTGAAAGTCCCGGAACAACAATTCCAGGCGATATTCAGCCTGCCGCAGGGCGATCCGCTGTATCTGGCCGCCAACCCCGCTACCGACCCTCGCATTATCCAAGCCATCACCGAAGCCATGCATCCACCGCACGCTCACTAAGCACCGCAGCAAGCCATTCTCCGCCTCTGCCTGTCACAACTACCCACCACGTGCCACCCCGCCCACAGGCCACTGCATCACAACCGCAGCATGGCCACCGTACGTGGCTGCGACAGGAAGTAACTGAAAACACATGCACATTTTACAGTGCATTTTTTCTTATATTCCAAACAAATATTCAGCCTGCATTTTCGTCATCCTTGACTCATATCAAAACGATTTAGAGCCAAATGAAAATAATAAACACCTTCTCACAAGTCTTGATGACAGCGGCAAGCATACTCATGCCGAGTTACGCCCTGTCAGCAGATTTGCCGCTAAAACCCGTGTTCTGGCGGCAATCCTTACGCAAGGAACAGCCATGGCCCTGGTGCTTTATGATGACGGCAATCACAAATGCGTCGCCTTTACCGAACTGGTACAAGGTGAAGGCATTCAGTCCAACCAGTTTGCCATCATCGACAAAGGTGACGGCATGCTGCTGGACCCGGGTGGCAACCTTACCTACAAACACCTGATTGCCGAGCTGGCCGATTATTTCCTGCCCTCGCATACCCGTTATATCTTTGCCTCTCACCAGGACCCGGACATCATCGCCTCGGCCAATGGCTGGCTGCTGATTACCGATGCCCAGATCATCATTGCCCAGGAATGGGTGCGCTTTCTGCCCCACTTCTGCATGCGCGGTGCCACCGAAGGCCGGCTGATTCCCATTCCGCCACGCGGCATGGACATCACCCTGGGTGGCTCCACGCTCAAGATCATTCCGGCACATTACCTGCATACCGTCGGTTTCTTCCAGATCTACGATCCGCTCAGCAAAATCCTGTTCTCCGGCGACATCGGCGCATCGCTGATGGATGGCCACAATGCCGGCAAGCCGGTGGTCGATTTTGATGCCCACCTGATCGACAGTCACATGCTGGGCTTTCACAAGCGCTACATGACCAATAACAAAGCCTGCCGGCTGTGGGTGCAGATGGTCCGCCAGCTGGATATAGAGTGGATTGTTCCGCAGCATGGCGGCTCGTTCAAGGGCAAGGAAATGGTGACACGCTTCCTTGACTGGTTTGAAACCCTGGAATGCGGCACGGACCTGATCACCGCTGCTGACTTCACCCTGGACTGAGCCTGCTGCCCATGGACACCATCGCCGCCCTGTTAAGCCAGTTGAGCGCCTCTCCCGAAGCCATGGCGGCCAGCGCCGTATTGCTGCTGCTGATCGGCACCTTGCTGATCACCCTGCTACGCCGCCAGTCCGGGCCGACCACAACCGACACCAGCCATCAGCCGCAATTACTGCCCGAAGCAGTCATCCGTCGACCGCAACCGTCAGCCACCGAACAGGCCATGATCCAGCCAGCAACTCCTGTAGTAGCGGCTGATGCCGAGGACGATACCAGCCTGGACGAGGATGATGCCGATGAGCAGACCCTGAGCTATGAAGTGGATGATCTGGACGTACTGGCCGAAATCGAAGTATTCCTGGAGTTCGGCTACCTGGAACAGGCGGCCATTGCACTACGCAGCTATGTGGATGGCAGCTCGATCAATGCACCCAGCCAGCTCAAGCGCCTGTCCGAACTGTATCTGGCCCTGCGCTGGATCGACGACTACAGCGACATGCTGGAGCGCCTGCACGAGCGCAGCATGCTGGACCGTCAGCAACTGACCGACGCCGTGTTTCTCGGCCTGCAGGAAGACCCGCAAAACCTGTCCCTGCGCGTACTGGCAGAAAGCAGGTTGGGCCTGGGCATAGAGGAAGTCAACCAGCAACTGGGCGATCATCTGCCGGCGGCAGGTCATGAGGAAATCCTGCTGCGCGCCGTGGTACAGACACCGGGCCAGCCGGCAGTGTCCGCCATAGAAGCTGTACAGCTGGCGGCCCATCTGCCACGCGTCCCGCTGGTGGAAGGCCGTGCCGAGCTGGCACCACTCAGCCCCCGCGAGATCACCCTGCTCACCACCATGCTGCCGCGCCCGCGTCAGGCAAGCATCTTGCTGGCCTGTCACGAACCGGCTGCTGCCCTGCCGGCACTGCAGGACATGGCCAGCGAAGAAGGTGTGTCGCTGTCGCGTCTGATTGACACCCTGCGCGCCTGTTACATGACGCGCCGGCTGTCTTTGTTCTGCCGCTATCTGTGGCAGTTTCATGTCGGTATCGGCAATGCCGGTCACAGCCTGAAACAGCAGTTGTTCCAGCTGGGCTGCCAGTTGGGCGAACACCCGGTCCTGCTGGCACTGGAAAGCCAACCCGACCGACTGGAACTGGAAGAAATCGGACGTCGTTTCGCCTACATCACTCCGATCAGCCAACCGGCAGCACCGCTGCTGCTGGTTACCTCCAGACAGGCCGAAAACACGGCATCACCGCTGAACAACGCACTGTCCGAAGCGGAAGAATTCATCGAGTTCGGCCAGATAGACATGGCGATCCAGACGCTGGAAACCGCGATTCTGGCCAGCCCGGCCGAAGCCGAACTATATCCGCCCTTGCTCAAACTGTACGAACACCTGGGCGATCTGGCCCGCTTCACCTGGCTGACCAGACAGATTCGCGAGCGGCTGGCCAACCCGCCAGATGAAATTACCGCCATGCTCAGCCGTTTCGTGCAATCCATGCAGCAACGCCTGAACCAGCAACGTCTTGCGGCCTGAGAAACCAGACCATGATGCTTAGCAACACCACCCAGCCTCAACTCGTCACCGTATTGCCCGTGGGGATGGACCCCCGCAAGCTGTCGGTATTTCGCATGGCGTTCCGCATGCACCATTCGCACCAGCTTTACCAATTGCTGGATGAAGCCCCCGGCCAGCTACCAGATTTGGCCATTGTGGATGTCGACAGTGTAGACGGCTGGAATGCCTGGCATGATTTTCGGGCCGAGCATCCACACCTGCCGGCACTGATTGTCACCACCACACCTCCCGGAGAAGCTCCGGCAGCAGTACTGCGCAAACCGGTCCGGATTGAAACCCTGTTCCCGCAAATGCGCGAACTGCTCGGCAAGACACAGCGTCCGCGGCCCGGCGCAACCATGCAGGCAACCACGGTAGCGCTGCACCATGAAGTCAGCCTTACGACGCCGCAAACCAGACCTGCCGCAGCGGCAGCCCCAGAGGCCATCAGCGCAGCCGCTGCCTATGTCGCCAGCGTGGCACCAACGCTGTCCGAGGTCATCACCCAGTCCCAGGAGGCTCACCGCGCCGCCACGGCAGCCCTGCAGAATGCCGCAGTGGCACCTGCATCCGACCTGCCGCAGTTAATGGATTTGCCAGATGCCGAGACAGTAACGGACAGCACCGCAGCAAACCACGACAACAAGGTAAACGTGGTGCGCAGCATGCTGCCTCCGGAACGTCCGGCCAGTGCGACGGCAGAACCGCACCTTGATGCCAGCAAGGTCGATTACGCCAAAATCAGCTTTGCCCGGTTCGACCCCAATGCCGGCCTGTTCGGCATGGTGGCCCGCTTGCTGCGCCAGCGCAGCGCTGCCGTGGTACGAGTAAGGGAAATACCGGTACTGGTATTGCTGCCAGCACAGGACAAAGCTCTGTTGTTGCAGCCGCTGGACAGCCTGCAGGCATTGTGTGCGGCCCCCAGCCAGGATGTGGATCAGCAAGCCTATGCCAACGAACCCCTGCCAACGGTCAGTCAGGAACTTCGCCCGCAAACCCTGGCCTGGCAGCTGGCCATCTGGACTTGTCAGGGCCGCCTGATGCGTGGCATCAGTGCCGACACCCCGATCCGCCTGCGCTTCTGGCCTAACCTGACCCGGCTGGCTCCCATTCCGGAAGCCATGCGCATTACCGCCTTCCTCACCCGGACCCCGGTCAATCTCAAGCTGATCACCCGCCTGCTCAAGGTGCCGCCAGAACATCTGTTCAACTATCTGGCTGCCGCCTACGGCATCGGGATTCTCGACCTCCCCAACCGCAGCGGCAATCTGTCGGTCATCACCACCGAGCCGGTAAGGCCCGCCGCCAAGGCCGAAGCCGCCAGCAGCGACAACACCAGCAACGCCCCCGGCGCAGCGGTGGTGAAACCGGCACCGGGCAGTGGCAACCTGCTGTCCCGCTTGCTGAAAAAAGTCATCGGCCTGTAAACAGGAAAACTCGAATCCATGCGTGCTTACGATAACAAGATCATCTTTGCCGGCCCGGTCGGCGCAGGCAAAACCACGGCCATCGGTGCCATCAGCGATATTGCACCGGTTACCACCGATGCCCGTGCGTCTGACATGACACTCAACCGCAAGGACACCACCACGGTGGCACTGGACTACGGCGTGCTGATGCTGGATGAAACCACCAAGGTCCATCTCTATGGCACACCCGGCCAGGAGCGGTTTGATTTCATGTGGGACATCCTCAGCCAGGGCGGCATCGGTCTGATCCTGCTGCTGGACAATACCCGTACCAATCCGGTGAAGGATCTGCAGTTCTTTCTGAACGCCTTCCGCGACATGCTCAAGGACGCCCCACTGGTGATCGGTGTCACCAAGACCGATATGCGCGCCACACCCAGCATCGAAACCTATGCCGCCCTGCTGGAAAAATTTGACATGCGGCCACCCATTTTCGAAATTGATGCCCGCTCCCGGGAGGACGTCAAAAAGCTGGTACTGGCCCTGCTGTTCTCCATTGATCCCGGGCTGGAAAGCTGATCATGTCAGACAACCTTTCGCTCAAGGACGCGCTGTACCCGATTGCCAGCCCGGCCGGGGCCTACTATGCCGTGTCCAGCCCGGAACAGGATGCCGCCCGCGTGCTGCTGACCCAGATTCTGCGGCTGGGCCATTCCGTTCCGCTGACTGAGTCCCTGCTGACCGAGTGGAGCAACAATGACCTGGACAAGGGACTGGAGACCCTATACCGGCTGCAGCGACTGGACTTTGTCCACGGCACCGAAGAGCCGCGCCCTTCGCTGGCAGTCAATCTGGAAAGCCAGCTGCCATCGCTGCTGGCCGCGCTGTCGGACAACGGTCGGGCCCTGCTGGCCGACGACAACGGTCTGTATTACGCCACGGCGGGCTTTCATCACGAATCCGCCGAGGAAATCGCCGCCCTGGCCGGCGACATCATGTCGCTGAACCGTCGCCACGCCCTGCTGCTGAAGAACAACCTCAACATCAGCAGCCTGGCCTGGTCGGTCAGCAATCCTGCCGGACAGAGTGAGCTGGGATTTTTCCCCCTGCATGTCGGGCAGCAGTCTTTCGTGCTGGTGATCGGCGGCATCCCGCGCCTGCAGGACGAACACTTCGTGACGCTGATCGAATTGCTCAGCCGTCGTTACGCTTGAATAAACAGCAGACCCGATACGGGCCACAGAATACCCACTGGAGAAAACCATGCGTGAACAGATGCTCAAGTCCATCCTGAGTGACCTTAACGGTGCCTCGGCCGATATCGAAGCCTCGGCCATCATCTCATCCGACGGCCTGACCATGGCCGCCCTGCTGCCGCAGGATGTAGATGAAGACCGGGTTGGTGCCATGGCTGCCGCCATGCTGTCGCTGGGTGAACGCACCGCCAAGGAGCTGACGCGAGGCGAGCTGGAACAGGTGATGGTAAAGGGCGATAACGGTTACATCCTGATGAGCTATGCCGGCAAGGATGCCGTACTCACCGTGATTGCCCGGCGTGAAGCCAAGCTGGGCCTGATTTTCCTGGATGCCAAGCGCGCCGCGCGCAATATTGCCGAAATCCTCTGACCATCACGGCCCGGCCTCGGGCCATGACCAGCCGGCAGCGATGGGCCTCACGCCCCGTGGCTGCCGGCATTGTCTCTGCCACTGCCCGCCCGCCTTGTGCCTGCACCATTGTCAGGCCGCTTGCGCACCACGCCTTGCCGCCTTGTTTCATTGCGGTGCAGCACCGTCTTCACCCGACATGGTAATTCCCCCTTCCGACCCTGACAGTGCCTGCATCCGGTGCATAAGGGCTCCGACACTGCACCACAGCCTGCCGTATTGCCGGCCACAACGGCTACTCTTTGCCGGGCATGCTTATTGCGTAATGCATTGCACAAGCCATCAAGGGGGAATGCGCGATGCACCGGATCACACCGCTAGACCACACCCACTACGACGAAATGCTGGCACCGGATCAGAACACCCGTCCGTCCTACCAGCACTTCGCCAACTGGCTTAACCAGGCACCGCTGGCCTGGCTGCGCGACAAGCAGAGCGAGGCCGACACCCTGTTTCGCCGCGTCGGCATCACCTTTGCCGTGTACGGCGACGAGAGCGGCTCCGAACGGCTGATCCCGTTCGATACCATTCCACGCATCATCTCCGCCAGTGAGTGGAAAACGCTGGAAGCAGGCTGCATCCAGCGCGTCACGGCACTCAACCGCTTTCTGCACGACATCTACCACGAGCAGAACATCCTCAAGGCCGGCATCATCCCGCCGGAGCAGATTCTCACCAATGCCGGCTACCAGTTGGCCATGCAGGGCATAGATCTGCCACGCCAGGTGTACGCCCATATCGCCGGGGTGGACATCATCCGCCACAGCGACGGCGGCTTTTACGTGCTGGAAGACAATCTGCGCACCCCGTCCGGGGTGAGCTACATGCTGGAAAACCGCAAGATGATGATGCGGCTGTTTCCCGAGCTGTTTGCCAACCACGACATCACGCCGGTGGAACACTACCCCAATATGCTGCTGGACACCCTGCGCTCGGTGGCACCGGCCGAGGTGGATAATCCCACCGTGGTGGTGCTCACCCCCGGCCAGTACAACAGCGCCTATTTCGAGCACGCCTTTCTGGCCAGCCAGATGGGGGTGGAGCTGGTGGAAGGGCAGGACCTGTTCGTCAAGAACGGCCATGTCTACATGCGCACCACCTCGGGCCCGCAGCGGGTGGATGTGATCTACCGTCGGCTGGACGATGCCTATCTGGACCCGCTGGCCTTCAATGCCGGCTCCATGCTGGGCGTGCCGGGTCTGATGTCGGTGTACCGCGAAGGCCGCGTCAGCGTGTGCAATGCGGTGGGCACCGGTGTGGCGGATGACAAGTCCATCTACCCCTATGTGCCGGACATGATCCGCTTTTATCTGGGCGAAGAACCCATCCTGCACAATGTGCCCACCTGGCAGTTGCGCAAGCCGGATGATCTGGCCTACGTGCTGGACCACCTGCCCGAGCTGGTGGTGAAGGAAGTCCACGGTGCCGGCGGCTACGGCATGCTGGTTGGCCCGGCCGCCACCCAGGCGGAAATCGAAGCCTATCGCCTGCGCATTCTGGAAGACCCGGCCAACTTCATCGCCCAGCCCACACTATCCTTGTCCACCTGCCCCACTTTTGTCGAATCCGGCATTGCGCCGCGCCATATCGACCTGCGCCCCTTTGTGCTGTCGGGCAAGAAAGTGCAGCTGGTAGCCGGCGGCCTCACCCGCGTGGCCCTGCGCGAAGGCTCGCTGGTGGTCAACTCGTCGCAAGGCGGCGGCACCAAGGACACCTGGATCCTGAAGGAGGACATCACATGCTAAGCCGAATGGCAGGGTGCCTGTACTGGATGGCACGCAATATGGAACGCGCCGAAAACACCGCGCGCTTGCTGGATGTCAGCTTGCAGATGTCGCTGCTGCATGCGTCCTCGCAGGACGACCTACTGGTGCCGCTGGATGTCACCGGCAGCACGGCGGATTTTCTGCGCCATCACCACACCCCCACCCCGCAAGCCGTGCTGCACTACCTGGCACTGGATGGCGAAAACCCGGGCAGCATTTACAACTGCATGCGCAGTGCGCGGGAAAACGCCCATGTGGTGCGGGTAAAAATCACCACCGAGATGTGGGAGCAGGTGAACGGAACCTGGCTGGAAATGCGCGAATGGCAGGCTCGAGGCCTGGACACCCGCAGCGCCTCGGCCTTTCTGGAATGGGTGCGCGAGCGCTCGCACCTGTTCCGTGGCGCAGGCTACGGCACCATGTTGCGCAATGACACCTTCCACTTTTCCCGGCTGGGCACCTTCATCGAACGCGCCGACAACACCGCGCGCATCCTGAATGTGAAAACCAAGCAGATCAGTGACAACGAGCCGGAAGCAGAAAACATCCTGGACTACTACCAGTGGGCGGCGCTGCTGCGTTCGGTGTCCGGCTTCGAGGCCTATCGCGACATCTACCGCGACAGCATTACCCCGGAGCGGGTGGCCGAACTGCTGATCCTGCGCCACGACATGCCGCGCAGCCTGCGCGCCTGCTTTGGTGAAATCAACAAGGTGCTGGGCCGCATCGAAGGCCATGCCGGGCGCAGTGCGCGGCGGCGCGCCAGCGAAATCCAGGCGCGGCTGACCTACAGCAGCATCGAGGACATCTTTGCCGACGGGCTGGAACAGACACTGGACAGCCTGATCGACGACATCATCCTGCTGGGCAACACCATTCACCACAGTTATCTGGAAGCTGCCTGAGCACAGGCCGGTTCGCATCATCAGAAAGGGATAGCCATGAGACTCGCCATCAGTCATGAGACGCTGTACCGCTACGACAGCCCGGTCCGTCACAGCACCCAGTACCTGCGCCTGACGCCGCAAGGCGGCAACGGCCTGCAAATTCTGGACTGGCAGCTGGAACTGCCGGTGGCCGCCCATCGCAGTACCGACAGCTACGGCAATATCCTGCATGTGCTGACGCTGGACTACCCGCACCAGGAAATCCGCATCAAGGTCAGCGGCACAGTGGAGACCGATGTCACCGCCCCGCTGAGCGACGATCTGCCGCCACTGTTTTTCCTGCGCCAGACCGAACTGACCACCCCGGACGAGGCCCTGCGCCGCTTTGCCGCCGCTTACCGCCAGCCCGTACCCAGCCTGGGCCAGCTCCAAGCGCTGGTGGAAGGCATTCGCGAGCACATGCCCTTTTTGCCTGGCGAAACCCAAAGCCATACCCCGGCTGCCGCCGCCTTTGCCAAAGGGGCTGGCGTGTGCCAGGACCACACCCATGTCTTCCTCAGCTGCGCCCGCCAGCTGGGCATCCCGGCACGCTATGTCAGCGGCTATGTCTACTCGCCGGCCCACGCCACCGACCACGTCTCCAGCCATGCCTGGGCCGAAGCCTGGGTGGGTGGGGCCTGGCACAGCTTTGACGTGGCCAATGCCGTAGCCGCCAACGAGCACCACCTGAAACTGGCCATCGGCATGGATTACCTGGATGCCTGCCCGGTACGCGGCGTGCGCTTTGGCGGTGGCACCGAAAGCATGAGCGCCCAGGCGCGCGTCTGGCTGGACGGACAGTAACAAGCCAGCTAGATTGGTTTAACTCCACTTTTCAAGTAGCTGCATCATGACTTACTGCGTCGCCATGAATCTTGCGTCCGGCATGCTGTTTGCCTCGGACTCCCGTACCAATGCCGGGGTGGACCACGTATCCACCTTTCGCAAGATGCAATTTTTCCAGCAACCGGACGAGCGGCTGCTGGTGATGCTGTCCGCCGGCAACCTGGCCACCACCCAAAGCGTGGTCAGCCTGCTGCGCCAGCGCGCCAACGCCAGTAGCGGCAAGGGCGAGCGCAACATCCTGAATGTACCGTCGATGTACGACGCCGCCTGTCTGGTGGGCGATACCCTGCGTGAAATTGTCGAGCGCGACGGCCCCACCCTCAGCCAGTCCAAGATCGAAGTCGGCTGTTCCTTCCTGCTGGGCGGGCAAATCCGGGGAGAGGCACCACGGCTGTTCAATATCTATCCGCAGGGCAATTTCATCGAAGCCACCCAGGACACACCGTATTTCCAGATCGGCGAAGCCAAGTACGGCAAGCCCATCATCGACCGGGTGGTCAGCTATGACACCCCGGTGGAAGACGCCGCCAAATGCGCGCTGATCAGCTTTGACTCCACCATGAAGAGCAATCTGTCAGTCGGCCTGCCCATCGACATGCTGGTTTATGACAAGGACGACTTCGGCCCCGGCATCCACCAGCGCATTACCGAGCACGACCCCTACTTCCAGCAATTGCACACCGGCTGGGGTGAGGCCTTGCGCGAAGCCTTTGCCGCCCTGCCGCCGATGCGCTGGAAGGAATAAGACCACAACGTGATTGGTCAGCCAGGGGGCTGATCGGTAATAATGCGGCATTACCACTGAAAGACCACTGTTGATGAAACACGCTCCGCTGACTGAGGCCGACTACCAGCGCCTGTCTGCCACCCTGCAACGCTTTGAAAGCCTGCAGTGCATGAACCTGGAAAAGCTGGACGGTTTCTTCACCGCCCTGCTGTGCGGCCCGGAAGCCATCAGGCCCACCGAATGTCTGCCACTGATCCTGGGCGAGGCCTTTGACGACGAGCAGGCCTTTCGCAGCGAAAAGGATCTGGAGAAATTTGTCTCGCTGCTGATGGGCCACTGGCTGGACATCACGCACACCCTGCAACAGGGCGCAGAATTCCAACCCTGGCTGGATGCCGATGAACAAGGCGTGGTGCACGGCAATGACTGGGCCGAAGGCTTTGTCGAAGGCATGCAGCTGCTACAGGACGACTGGAATCTGCTGTTTGACGATGCCGAGCATGCCGGCGCGCTGGAAGCCATCATGGCCCTGGCGTTCGAACGCCATCCCGACCCGGAAATGCGCCCCTACATCGACAGCAGTGATACCACCCAGCGCGAACAATGGCTGGCCGCTATCTCCCCTGCCGTGCAGGAAATCCACCAGTTCTTTGCCAGCATTCGTGCCGCCATGGAAGCCGAGCTGGAGCAGGATGCGCTCGATCCCAAGCACTGAAAGCTGCTGACAACATACCTGCCGTGGCCTGGTGCCTGCTTGCCCTACGGCGGATAGTGTCGGCATCGGCGCACCGTATCCTGGGTGCCCTGCCAGGTTTTGTTAGCGACACCCAGCCCCGCAGCCATCCATGACACGTCATCAAAACGACATCCTTGCATGATAAAACTGTGCGTTTTCATTTTTTGCGCACACCGCCCCCGTCACGATGAATCCTGTTGAAGCACTGCTGTTTGCGGTTATCCAAGGTATCAGCGAACTGTTTCCGGTCAGCAGCCTGGGACATGGCATCCTGATTCCGGACTGGCTGCACTGGTCGCTCAATCGCAGCAACCCGGACTTTCTGCCCTTCATGGTCATGCTGCATCTGGGGACTGCCCTGGCCCTGCTACTGTTTTTCTATCGCGACTGGTTGCAGTTGATTGCCGGCTTCATCCGCGCCAAAGGCGGCAGCAGCAACCCGGAAGCACGGCTGATGTGGCGACTGCTAGCCGGTACCATCCCTGCTGGCCTGCTGGGGCTGCTGCTGGAAAAACAACTGCGCGTACTGTTTGGCAGCGCCACTGCCGTACTGGTTTTTCTCAGCATCAATGGCCTGCTGCTGTTGTGGGGTGAGCGTCTGGGTCAGCGTCGGGCACACAAGAGCCTGGATGAGTTGAGCATTACGGGTGCCATCAAGATCGGCAGCGGTCAGGCACTGGCGCTGTTGCCGGGCATTTCCCGCTCTGGCGTGACCTTGATCAGCGGACTGGCGCATGGCCTGGATCATGCCTCTGCCGCCCGCTTTTCCTTCTTGCTGGCAACCCCCATCATCCTGGCGGCCGGGATACTGGAAATCCCCAAGCTGGCCCACGCCGGCCATGCCCAACCCTGGGGTCTGCTACTTGCCTGCGGTGCCGTTGCCGGCCTGTGTGCCTACGCGAGCACCTGGTTTCTCATGCGTTATTTCAAGAAAACCGAAATCGAATCGCTGCGCCCCTTTGGCTGGTATTGCCTGCTGCTTGGCCTGGGTGGACTGGTTTACCGCCTGGTTTGACACGCCGTGAACTTGACTCCGCCTGACGCTGCGGTCAGGCATGTATGCCACGGATCAAGACATTACAGGTATAAAGAAGCATTGACTGTTTGTCGCTACCGGAGGCTTACATTAGAATAGCCAACAGAACTGGGCCGCCATTTGCGGCCCGTATCTGTTATATAGAGACGCATGAGAAATCTGGACGACAAAAAGCCCGATCAACGCCTGCCGGCTGATCTGGCAAGACGTGCCACCGCCATTATCGAATTGCCGGATGGTGTGCTGGTCACCGCAGCACGTGGCAGTCGCTACAACCTGCCTGGCGGCAAGGCCAACCGGGGCGAATTGCGCTCCCAGGCCCTGATCCGCGAAATTCGGGAAGAAACCGGGCTGCGCATCAACTCCATGCTCTACCTGTTCGACCACATCACCCCCCACAATGCCCACAAGGTATACCTGTGCATTGCGCAGGGCCAGGCAAAGCCACAAGGTGAAATCGAGCGTATTGCCCTGGTTTCCTCCCCGGAAACCGATCTCGACCTGTTTGTGGAAAGCCGCGCCATCCTGCGGCGCTACGCCCGCTTGCGCAATGAGGAAACGGCCAAGGGGCAGGCCTTGCGTGCCATTCTGGGGCTGGCCCGTTACATCGCCAAGGTAGACTGAACCATCATGGCCAGTACTCCCTGGCTGCTGCTGGACGAGTTTGGTTTCTACCAGCGGCTGGCCGCCCTGCCCGGCAATACCCTGGTCCTGTTCGGCCAACCCGGTTGCTCAGCCTGTCGCGCATGGCGGCAACTGCTGCAGGATTGGCAGCCCGACGGCCTGCAGCAACTGGCCTATGTTGATGTACAGCAAAGCATGGCACTGGCCCATGCCTTCGAAATCTTTCATCTCCCTACCCTGTTGCTGTTTGTCGACGGCCACTATCACGGCCAATTGCGCAGTGCCATGCAACGCCAGAGCGTGCAACAGGCCCTGAGCACACTGCTGGCCAGCCCAGCGGAGGAAGAGCCCTGAGCAGGACGCTTGCCGCAACAGAAAAGGGCTGCCCGCAGGCAGCCCTTTTCTGTGACAACGACAACACAGTTACTTACAAATCACTATTGCCCTTGCTCACAGCCGGGGTATCGCTGGCAGGTGCCGTCGCCTCACTGACCGGACCCAGCATGTCTTGCGGAATGGTCACCCAACCCATGCTGCCCGCCAATTGCAAGGTCATGGCCAGTGTCAGCATGGCAACCGGGGCAAACAGCATCACCCCCAGTAGCACCCGCACGCGGCCTACACCGGAGACAAGAGCCAGCCCGTTGACCATCAGGGCAATGGTCAGCAAGGACAGGGCCAGATCCGCACCCAGCGCGACGTCATCCGGCAGCCAACTGGTCAGCGGCTCGACAAACTGCAGGCTGTTGCACAGCACGATCAGGCTAAACAGCGAACCGGACGGCTGCCACTTGGCCAGCCGCAGCCATACCGTCATGAACTGGGTGAACAACAGGGTTTCCAGCCAGGTAAACAGCAGCATGAACAGCATGCGGCCAGCGATATTGCCACCCAGCTCGCCGGTGCCGCCACTGGCGACAAGTCCAAGCACGGTAAGCAGCAGTGCGGGTACCCAGCGTGGATACTGATACTGCTCCAGTGGCCCCACCCGGAAACGCAGCAGGCCCAGCAAGTCATCAATCAGACGGTGCATGGTGCCGGCTCAGTCAAAGACAACGGTCTTGTTGCTGTAAGACAGGATGCGGTCGTCCAGATGCCAGCGCACGGCACGGGACAGCACCACTTTTTCCAGATCACGGCCTTTCTGGATCAGGTCTTCCACATCGTCGCGATGCGAAATGCGGGTGACCTCCTGCTCGATGATCGGACCTTCGTCCAGATCCTCGGTCACGTAATGGCTGGTGGCACCGATCAGCTTCACGCCACGGGCAAAGGCACGGTGATACGGCTTGGCCCCATCGAATGCCGGCAGGAAGCTGTGGTGGATGTTGATGACGCGGTCCGGGTAGCGCTTGACGAACTCACCGGACAATACCTGCATATAACGCGCCAGCACGATGAAATCGACACCGGCTTCTTCCAGCAGGCGGAACTGCTCGGCCTCGGCTTTCTCCTTGTTGTCGCGGGTAACCGGCAGCACATGGAAAGGAATGCCGTTGAATTCCACCAGCCGGCGGCAATCTTCGTGATTGGAAATCACCAGCGGAATATCACAGTTCAGCTCGCCAATGCGCCAGCGGTGCAGCAAATCCACCAGGCAGTGTTCGTACTTGGACACAAAAATGGCCATGCGCGGCTTGCGGCTGGACAGGGAGACCTTCCAGTTCATATTGTGCTCGGAGGCAATCGGCTGAAAAGCGGCGGCAAACGCGTCCATCGGCAGGGTAAAGCCGGCCAGATCCCACTGGATGCGCATCAGGAACAGGTTTTCACTGCCGTCCTGATGCTGGTCAGCGTGCATGATGTTGGCGTTGTAGGTCATCAGGAAATTGGCCAGGGCCGCTACCAGGCCCTTCTTGTCCGGTGCACTGATCAACAGCGTGGCCGACTGGGGGGAATTGCTCATTATTACAGTCTCTTTGTCTTTACATGATCAACGGCAGCCTTGCGGCTGTCACTTGCCAATTCTGTTCTGCCCGTACCCACACTGCCAATGACAAACGCCACACGCGACAGGGGCAAGCCCCTGCAGCCTGTGGCGCTGTATGCCGGTGAACGGGATCAGGCGTTCAGATTGGCCGAATCCAGCGTATTCTGCAACAGCGTTGCCACGGTCATCGGACCGACACCACCCGGAACCGGGGTGATGAAACTGGCGCGCTCGGCAGCAGCGGCAAACTCCACATCGCCGGCCAGCTTGCCGGTATCCAGACGATTGATGCCCACATCAATCACCACCGCACCGGGCTTGATCCACTCGCCCTTGATAAAGCCGGGAATTCCCACCGCAGCCACCACGATGTCGGCCTCGCCCACTTCGCGCGCCAGATCCTGCGTAGCACTGTGACACACGGTAACGGTGGCACGCGCCAGCAGCATTTCCAGCGCCTGCGGACGACCCACGATATTGGAAGCACCCACGATCACGGCTTTCTTGCCCTTGGGGTCGATGCCGTATTCTTCCAGCAGGGTCATCACACCGCGCGGCGTGCACGGACGCAGCAGCGGCATCTTGATGGCCAGCCGGCCCATATTATAGGGATGGAAACCGTCGACATCCTTTTTGGGGTCGATGCGCTCGATCACGGCTTGCGGGTCGATCTGCTTGGGCAGCGGCAGCTGAACCAGGATGCCGTCCACGGTGGCATCGGCATTCAGGGTATCGATGATATCCAGCAATTCCTGCTGGCTGGTTTCAGCCGGCAGATCGTAGGCAACCGAACGGATGCCCGCCTTTTCGCAAGAGCGCTTCTTGCTGCCTACATATACGCTGGAGGCCGGATCGTTACCGACCAGGATGACCGCCAACGCCGGTGCGCGCTTGCCTGCAGCCACACGCTGCTTTACACCTTCGCCTACCTTGGCGATGAGTTGTTCTGCTACTGCCTTACCATCAATGAGTTGCGCCGCCATGCCTGATTCCGTATGGAACTTGAAAAGAGGCGGCAATTTTCTCATTTTTTGGCTTTTTACGAAACCACAAAAATACATTAGGAATAATTTCACGTAAAGAAAAATTAGCAAAATAAGCATCTATATATCATGCAGTTAGTCATGCCAGTGTTACAGCCGAATGTCGGCTCCACCATAGCCAGCCCACAAGCACCCAAAAAAAGATTGCAACACGGTGTTGACAGAAAACAGGCCTGTCCGTATAGTTGCGTTCTCTGTCGTCGGGGCGTAGCGCAGCCTGGTAGCGCACCTGATTTGGGATCAGGGGGTCGCGAGTTCGAATCCCGCCGCCCCGACCAGAAAAAGCCCGATACGTGTGTGCCCGTAGCTCAACTGGATAGAGCACCGGCCTTCTAAGCCGGGGGTTACAGGTTCGATTCCTGTCGGGCGCGCCAGTGCTCAAGCAGTACTGGCAACAGTTGTAGTAGAATGCAGTACCCTGTGGTGGATGTAGCTCAGTTGGTAGAGTCCAGGATTGTGATTCCTGTTGTCGTGGGTTCGAGCCCCATCATCCACCCCACCCTCTTTCAGACGGTCAGCTCATGGCTGACAGGTCAACCCGCTTCGGCGGTGGATGTAGCTCAGTTGGTAGAGTCCAGGATTGTGATTCCTGTTGTCGTGGGTTCGAGCCCCATCATCCACCCCAGTCTTGCAAGAAAAACCCGGCTTCGGCCGGGTTTTTCTTTTCCAATGGCAAAATCTTTCACTTTTGCGACAAAAACCTTCGCAATGCCCTCTTGTCTGACAATGGAAGCACCGTATAATCGAATACATTTGCATTTATCCGATTGACTGACAGACCCTAAAAACCATGACTACCCTGCAGCCGATCAAGCGCCAGACGCTGACCAGTGCCGTAACCGAATCGCTTCGCCAGCGACTGCTTTCCGGAGAATTCGTCGACGGACAGCAATTGCGCCAGGAAGCGCTATCCAATGAATACGGCGTCAGCCGCGTGCCGGTACGCGAAGCCCTGCGCCAGCTGGAGGCCGAAGGGCTGATCCAGATCATCGACCACAAGGGTGCCGTGGTTTCCAAGCTGTCGCTGGAAGACGTGCTGGAACTGCTGGAAATCCGCGCCATGCTGGAAGGATCGGTGCTCAAGGCATCGATTCCCTGTCAGACCCCGGCCGACATTGCCCTGGCCGAGCAGACCCTGCATGAATTCGAAGTAGCCCTGCAAAAGAACGACGTGCGCCACTGGGGTGAGCTGAACTCGCGCTTTCACCTGGCCTTGTACCGCGCAGCCAAGCGCCCCAACACGCTGGCGCTGATCGAACAGCTGCACAACAAGACCGACCGCTACACCCGCATGCAGATCCTGTTTACCCGCACCATGGAGCGCGCCCACGAGGAGCACACCCGGCTGCTGGAACTGTGCAAGCAAGGCGCAGCCGAGGAAGCCGCAGAGTTCATCCGCTTCCACATCCTGTCTGCCGGCCACGCACTGGAGCACTACCTGCAGGGGCAGCAGGGCCACTAAGTCCGGCCACACACCACACCCGCCACGACCAGCCCAGCGCTGGTCGTTTTGCTTATGGCACGGGCTAAACCCCTTGGTACGGCTGGTAGCTGCTGCGCCAGTGCTCTGCCTCTGCCCGCAGGCAATCAGCCAGTTGCAGGGTAGCCGGTCCGGCAACCGGCGGATCCGCCAGAATCAGATATAGCGCCGCCTTGCGCAAACCACCATGAGCCAACGGCAATGGCTGCAACCGCCCGGCGGCCACGCCGGCGGCAATGCGGTGCCAGGCCAGCCAGCCAAAAGCAAAGCCCTGCTCCACCGCGGCAATGGCCGTATCCGGCTGCGATACAGTCCAGCGCTGCCACGCCCCCAGCCAGCCCTCATCGCGCGGCTGTCGCTGACCCGAATCACGCAGCACCACCTGCACATGCTGCTGCAAATCCTCCATCTCCAGCTGCCGGCCCAAGCCATGCAGGGGATGATGTGGCGCGGCACAGGCAACAAACTCCGCCTCCAGCAACCAGTCACCCAGAAATCCCTGTGGCACCCGTCCCGCCACGGCCAGTTCCACCTGCTGGCCATGCAGCGCATCATCCGCGCCGGACATCACCACCTCGTGCATTTGCAGGCGGGTACTGGGGCAATGAGCGGCAAACTGCCCCAGCGCAGGCAACAGCGCCGGCGTAGGAAACAAGCTGTCCACAGCCAGCCGCACTTCAGCCTCCCAGCCCTGCTGCAAGGAACGCGCCTTTTCCTCCAGCCGCAGCGAAGCTGCCAGCACATTCTGTGCATCCCGCAGCAATACCTCTCCCGCCGGCGTCAGCTGCATGCGCCGCCCTTGCGGTCGCAACAGCTCTACCCCGAGCTGCTCTTGCAGCCTGGCTACTGCATAGCTGACCGATGACTGGCTGCGATGCAGTACGGCGGCCGCTTGGGCAAAGCCACCCTCGCTGACAATGCACTGCAAAACCTGCCATTGCTCCCAGGTGGTTCTGGCCTGTTTCATTTATCTAATTTTCCGATTGATTACTACTAATTTTTGCGCTTTTTTATTCAAATTTCCACTGCAATAATGCAAACCATGTTCAACGGCCAGGGCACCCAGCACTGCCGGCCCAAGCAAGGAGATGTACGATGAGCAAACACACCATCAGCCGCGAAGTAGAACGTCTTGTCAATGGCATGGAGGTATCAGACGGTGCCGGCGTACGCCTGCTACGGGTACTCACGCATGATCTGCAACGCCGGCTCGACCCTTTCCTGATGCTGGACGAATTCCGTTCCGATAATCCGGACGACTATATTGCCGGCTTCCCGGACCACCCGCACCGCGGCTTCGAAACTGTCACCTACATGCTGGATGGCCGCATGCGCCACCGCGACAGCACTGGCCAGGAAGGCTTGCTTGGCCCGGGCGGCGTGCAGTGGATGACCGCAGGCCGTGGCCTGGTGCATTCGGAGCTGCCAGAACAGCAGGATGGCCTGATGCATGGATTCCAGCTGTGGGTGAACCTGCCAGCCAAGAACAAGATGATTACACCGTGGTATCGCGATATCCCGACTGGCGAAATCCCGGAACAGCAAACGGCCAGCGGCAGCCTGCTACGGTTGATTGCCGGCTGCGTGGATAGCCAGCCCGCTGCCATCCAGCGTCTGGATACCGAGCCACTGTATCTGGACGTGCATCTAGCTGCCGGACAGGGGGAGTTCATCGCCATCCCGGCAGGCCATAATGCATTCATCTATGTTTATCAGGGTGAGCTGGAGGCAGGCAGTCATGGACAAGCGGTCAAGCAGCGCCAGATGGCCATTCTGGCCAATGATGCTGCAGCCGGTGGCATCCGCGTGACCAGTGACGCACCAGCGCGCTTCCTGCTGGTGGCCGGCAAACCTTTGAACGAGCCGATTGCCCAGTGGGGGCCGTTCGTGATGAATACCCGTGCCGAACTGGAAGCTGCGGCTGACGATTTCCGTAACGGACGTTTCTGAACCAACACGCAGGCAGCGGCTGTCGCCCTCAAGGTGGCAGCCCTGTCGGCAGGAGCCCATCACCATGCATACATGGAGCGAACGCATCAGCGCCAAGATCAGCGATATCGGCTTTCCGGTGCGCCGCCTGCTGCCCAGTCGCAGCGCACGCCATATCGGCCCTTTCATCTTTCTGGACCACATGGGGCCGGCACACTTCAACCTGACCGTGCGTGACAATGACGTCCGTCCGCACCCGCATATCGGACTGGCCACCCTCACCTATCTGTTCAGTGGCGCACTGATGCACCGCGACAGTCTGGGCAGCGTGCAGCGCATTGAGCCGGGCGCGGCCAACCTGATGCTTGCCGGGCGCGGCATCGTGCACTCGGAACGCATCCCGGATGACATTCGCAGCAATGGTATGGCAGTAGAAGGCTTGCAACTGTGGTTGGCACTGCCGGTAGAGCTGGAAGAATCCGCACCTGCCTTCATGCACTATGGCAGCAATGAGCTGCCGACCTGGCAACAGGATGGTAGCCGGATACAGCTGGTACTGGGCAGTGCCTGGGGGCGCAACTCCCCGGTTGCCTTTCCTGGTGAAGCCTTGTATGCCGTCGTTGAGATGGCTGCCGGTGCCACGCTGGAAATACCGACAGGCTTTGCCGAGCGTGGCATTTATCTGGCCAGCGGCAGCATCAGTCTGGCAGGAGAAACCCTTCAGGCCGGCGAGCTGGGCCTACTGCCCGCTACCACCGCACCGCTGCTGTTCAAGGCTGAGCAAGCCAGCCGCCTGGCCTTGCTGGCCGGCCCGACGCCGGATGCCCACCGCATTCTGGACTGGAACTTCGTCTCCACCCGGCTGGAGCGCATCCGCCAGGCCAGGGACGACTGGCAACAGGGGCGCTTTGCCCCGGTGCCGGGCGAAACCGAGTTCATCCCGCTACCCACGCGCGGCTGAAGCGCTTACTGGTGCGGCTTGTCGGCCGGGTAGGCATACACCACCCGGCCACGTTCCACCTTGCCGATCACCGGCACATTCAGCTCCAGCGCCTCGTGGTCGTTGCGGCTGAATGGCTGTTTGTAGGTGGTGATCACCCCTCTAACCGGCTGATGCAGGTTTTCCAGCGCACGCACAATGGCAATGCCATCCAGCGAGCCCGCCTGACGGATGGCCTCGGCCATCAGCTTCATGCCGTCATAGCCTTGTGCCGCCGAGGGCGGTGAAGGAATGCGGCGGGTGTGGAACAACCACTGGTAGCCATCCAGAAAATCGCGCCGTCTTGGGGTGTCGTCTTCGGCCGGAATATAGCTTTGCACCATGCGCGCGCCCTCGCCATTGGGGCCGGCATTATCGATGAAGTTGGACATGGACAAGGTCCAGCTGCCGATGATGGGAACCTTCCAGTCCATGCGCGCCATGGTGTTGGCCAGCTCGGCCAGCTCCGGGCCGATGGCATAGGTGAGAATGGCCTGGCTGCCGGCATTGCGTGCCTGCAGCAGTGCATTGGCCATGTCGCGTTCCTGCAGGTTGAAGCGCGCCACATAGCTGGGCTTCAGTCCGTTCTGACCCAGCGCACGTTCCAGCTCCATCAGGCCCTGATAGCCGTAATTGGTGTTGTCGGCAAAAATGGCCAGCTTGCGATAGCCGGAACGCTGTACCGCCTCGCGCACAATCAAGGGCGCTTGCAGGTCGTCTGCAGCCGCCACCCGGAAAATATAATTGTCGGTGTTGCCATGCAGCGGAAACTGCCGGGTCAGGATGGCGGCGGTGGCCACCGCCAGCATCACCGGCACCCGCGCGTCCTGATAATTCTTGCTGGCCGCCAGCGCCACCCCGGTATTGACGAAGCCCACCACCGCCACCACCCGGTCCTGGGTGAGCAATTGCTGCGCCACCTTGATGCCGCGCGCCGGGATGCCGCCGTCGTCACGCTCCACCAGTTCGATGGGCCGCCCCAGTACACCGCCACTCTTGTTGATCTCGGCAGTCGCCAATCGGATGCCGTTACGCATGCTCAGGCCCATCGGGGCAGAACCGCCGGTAAAAGCCCCGGGGACGCCGATGCGAATGGGTTGCGGTGCGGCCAGCACCAGGCTGCACACCAGGCCCAACCATACTCCGCCGATTATGCTGATGCTGCGCATGCTGCTTGTCTTCCTGCCTGATCAAAACCAGCCGCGAGATTACCCCCGGCAAGGGCATGGACTCAAGTAGCACGCGAATTTGCGCAAGCACAGGCCACAACTGCGGGCCAACCCTTACAGTCAGGCCAGCCGGCTTGTCGTACACTGGAGCAAATGATTCCGGCCAGTGCATGCCACCGGATTTTTCGACCTCTTGCCCACCGCCTCCCTATGCGCACACCCCGCTTTTACGCGTTCCGCAAACGCAGTGGCTGGTATCAGCTGTTTCCCAATACCACCATCGTGCTGTTCTTCCTCACCATGGGCGTAATGCTGTGGACACTGGATGCACGCGAAGCCGAGCAGCAAAAAAGCAATCTGGCCCGCGATGCCCTGTGGGCAGAACAAACCCTGCAACTGAAGCTGGAAGACAATCTGGCCCAGCTGACCGACCTGGCCCGCAGCATGGGCAGCGGCGAAACCGACGAGGCCGGCTTCCAGACCCAGGCCTCACAGCTATTGGCCAACACCCCGGAAATGCTGGCGCTGGCGCGCAGCGACAGCCACGGCATCCTGCGCTGGACCGCACCCTATGAAGATGGCCCGCTGGCACCCGGCGGCAACATCCAGGCAAGGGAGGCCTTCAAGCTGGCCCAGCAAAACGGGCGCTTTGCCTACAGCGCACCGTTTCGGCGCAGCAATGGCAGCTGGCGCTACGAACTGCACATTCCGCTGTACCAGAGCGGCCAGTTCAACGGCATGCTGGTGGCCATGTTTGATGCCGACAATGTGGTCAGACGGCTGCCACCGGCCTGGTTCAGCGAAAAATACCAGCTAGAACTACAAACCCGCGATGGCAGCACCATTGCCTACAATGCCCAGAACCGCCTGCGCAGCGGCGTGGCAGAAAAACTGGAACTGCCCGGCACCGGGCTGGTGATTACCGCCCGCCCGGTAAAAGGCGCGATGACCCAGGCCCGGCTGCTGCAGCTGGGACTGATTGCCGGCATGGTGCTGCTTACCCTGCTCAGCCTGCTCAGCCTCAACCGCCATATCCGCGGCCGGGTGGAGGCCGAGCGCGAGCGCGACCGGGTATACCGGCTGTCGCAAGAAATGCTGGGCGTGGTACGGCGCGACACCACCATCCTGCAACTGAATCCGGCCTTTGAAAAAGGCTTGGGCTACAGCGCGGACGAGCTGTTGGGCACCTCCTTCCTTAACTACCTGCTGCCGGAAGAGCGGGAAAGTGCGCGCGACAGCTTCGAGCGCCTGTTCGATACCGGCGGGGCCGACCGCTTTGTCCAGACCCGTATTCTCACCCGCAGTGGCGAAATCCGCTGGATCGTCTGGGCACTCAGCCCCCTGGCCGACAGTGGCGTGGCCTATGTATCCGGCCGCGACATCACCGCCGAGAAACAGGCCGAACAGGCACTGCGCCAGGAATCCGCCTTCCGCAAGGCGATGGAGGACTCGCTGGTGGTGGGCATTCGCGCCATCGACCTGCACGGGCGTATTACCTATGTAAACCCTTCTTTCTGTGCGCTGACCGGCTATAGCGAACAGGAACTGCTGGGCCTGGCCCCGCCCTACCCCTACTGGCGGCAAGGCCCGCAGGGAGAAGGCAATCGGCGTGACCTGGACGATACCCTGGCCGGCGATGCACCGCCCGAGGGCTTCCAGTCCATCCTGCAGCGCAAGAATGGTGAGGTGTTCGATGCCCACATTCTGGCCTCACCACTGATTGACGCGCGCGGCCACCATACCGGCTGGATGGCAGTACTCACCGACATTACCGAACGACTGGAAGCACAACGCCGGCTGGAAGCCTCGCACGACCGTTTTCTCACCGTGATCGAAGGGCTGGATGCCGCCGTCGCCGTGGTAGACCCGGCCACGCTGGAGCTGCTGTTCTGCAACCAGCGCTACCAGCAATGGTTTACCCCGGATCAGCCGGCGGACAGCCAGCTGGGCTATTGCGACTTGCGCCTGGTGGAGCTGATGCGCAGCGCCCGCGACGTGGACATGGAAGTGTGGATGGACCCGCCCTCGCGCTGGATTTCCATGCGCCGGCGCAGCATACGCTGGGTGAATGGCCGCATTGTCTCCATGACCATCCTCACCGACACCACCCAGCAGCACGACGCTGAAGAACGCTACCAGCAGCAGATGCAGCAACTGCAATCCACCTCGCGCCTGGTCACCATGGGCGAGATGGCCTCCACCCTGGCGCACGAACTGAACCAGCCGCTATCGGCCATTGCCAACTACCAGGCCGGCTGTATCGAGCGCATCCGCCAGGGCAAGGCCACCCCGGAAGCACTGTTGCCGGTGATGGAAAAGATTACCGCCCAGGCCGAACGCGCCGGCACCGTGGTGCGACGCATCCGCGAATTCGTCAAACAAAGCGAGCCAGACCGCAAGACCTGCCAGCTCACCGACATCATCGAAGCCTCGCTGGCCATTGCCGATATTGAAGCCCGCCGTCAGGCCGCCACCATCGACATCCGGCTGGACAAGGACCTGCCGCCACTCTATGTCGACCCCATCCTGGTGGAACAGGTGCTGCTCAACCTGATCAAGAACGGCATCGAAGCCATGCAGGACTGCACCCCGGCCGAACGCGTGCTGCATGTGGAAGCGCGCCAGCTCAACCCGCGCCGCATTGAAGTGGCCATCAGCGACCACGGCCACGGCGTGCCGCTGGACCTGAAAGAACGCCTGTTCGATGCCTTCTTCACCACCAAGGCCGAGGGCATGGGCATGGGCCTGAACATCTGCCGCACCATCATCGAGTTCCACGAAGGTCAATTGTGGGTGGAAGACAACCCTGGTGGTGGTAGTATTTTCCGATTCACGCTACCGGTGTCCGAAACATGAGTGCCAGCTCTCCCCAGGTTCACATCGTCGATGACGACGAAGCATTCCGTGACTCGCTGGTTTTCCTGCTGGAAAGCCATGATTACGCCATCTCCTGCCACGCCAGCGCCGAGGCCCTGCTGGAAAGCTTCCAGCCGCGCGGGGCCGGCTGCCTGATTGTTGATATCCGCATGCCCGGCATGAGCGGGCTGGAACTGTTTGACGAACTGAGTACACGCAATAATCCCTGGCCGGTCATCTTTATCACCGGCCACGGCGATGTGCCGATGGCGGTGCAGGCAGTCAAGCGCGGCGCACACGACTTTCTGGAAAAACCGTTCAACCAGCAGGCGCTGCTCAATACCGTGGACAGTGCACTGGCACTGAGCCAGCAGCAGCAGGTCAGCAGCGCCGCCCGCGACCGCTTTGCCGAATGCCTGTCCTCGCTCACCATTCGTGAGCGCGAAGTACTGGACAAGGTGGTGGAAGGCAAGATGAACAAGGTAATTGCCGACGAGCTGGGCATCAGCATCAAGACGGTGGAAGCCCATCGCGGCAAGATGATGGACAAGATGAAAGTGCGCTCGATTGCCGACCTGGTGCAGGCGGTAATGGCCAACCGCTAGTGGCTGGCCTGGGGAAGCCCTGCAGAATCAGGATAATCCCTAATGGAAACAGAGGTTTCCATTGCGTAATATGTCAGTTCACCCTGCCTGTTTCCGCACCCTTGACCGCGGACACAGGCCACGCTTGCACGGCGTCGACATGGGGTGAAAGTTAACCCTCCGTCGGAGCCTGGCTCTGACCCTGCAGACCCCGACCAGTCACACTGGCGGGGTGTTTTTTTGTCTGTACCCTTACCCAGCCTTCCCTGGCTCAGATGCGCAAGTCGTGGCTGCGCGCGAACTCCACACCATGTACAGGCCAATCGCCCAGACCGGAGGAGCAATGGGATAAAGCAGCATGGAATACCACAACATCATCATCTTGCTCTCGTCATGTAACAAGGCCGACAGCAGCGACGGCAGGCCAAGGGCAAGCACTGCCAGCACATTCATGATAGCCAGCAGCCAATGCCCACGGCGATAGCGCTGCTCACGCGCCGGTTGCCGGACCAGGGGCGAAACTTCGTGTTTGGCAAACAGTACCAGCACGGCAATAAACACCAGCAGGTAGGACAGCGGCCCCAGGACAAAGAGCACCGTGCTGAATACCAACTCGCTCAGTGCCAGTACCGGTATAAAAAGATTCCATTTGGCCAGACGCATCACACCCCCGTATTCATTGCGATCCGCCCTGCTGACAATGACAGGCCGACCATAAGCACCGCCAGCCATAGCCCAGGCGAAATATGTGACCGCACGAGCGATTTAAATTTATTTGTCATTAAATGGCAGCATGTCACAGGGCAATGACAAGTGCAACAATGCACGGCAGGCAAAAAAAATGCCCGGCATCACCGGGCGAGAGACAAAGTACTACACAAAGCACAAGGAAATCAGCGGTACCGGAAATGTGCGCGTTTCACATTGCACAGTACTTCATAGGAGATAGTGCCGGCCTGGGCCGCCACTTCATTGATATGCACGGTGTCACCCCACAGCTCCACCTCGCTGCCGATGCCGGCTTGCGGCAGGTCGGTCAGGTCCACCGTCATCATGTCCATCGACACCCGGCCAATCACCCGCGAGCGCACGCCATCAATGGCCACCGGGCTGCCAGTGGAGGCCAGACGCGGGTAGCCATCGGCATAACCGCAGGCAATCAGGCCCACGCGGGTGGGACGCTCGGCCACGAAACTGGCACCGTAGCCTACCGGCTCGCCGGCGGCCAGTTCACGCACACCAAACACGCGCGATGTCAGTCGCATCACCGGCTTGAGCGCAGCGCCCTGATCAAAACCGGCAGGCAGCGGGGAGGCACCGTACAACATGATGCCGGCGCGGTTCCACTGACGATGCGAACGCTCGTGGCACAGGATGCCGGCAGAGTTGGCAATGCTCTCCTCACCCGGCAGATAACGGCAAACGCTGTCAAAGGCTTCCAACTGGGCATGAGTAGCCGACAGCTGCGGTTCGTCAGCACGGGCGAAGTGGCTCATCTTGACGATCTTGCCCACCTTGCCACTGGCCATCAGCTTGCAGTGGGCGGCGGCGTAATCCTGAGGGAAGAAACCGGCACGGTGCATGCCGGAATCCATCTTCAGCCACACGGTATAGGGCTTGGCCGGATTGGCCTGCAGCACCATGTCCAGTTGTTGCTGGCTTTGCACCACAAACCACAGATCGTGCTGCTCGACATCGGCCAGCTCAGCCGCTTCGAACACACCTTCCAGCAGCACGATGGGCAAGGTCACCCCGCCTTCGCGTAGCTGGATGGCCTCTTCCAGACAGGCTACGGCAAAGCCGTCGGCTACATCGGCCAGCGCTGCGGCACAATGCACGGCACCATGGCCGTAGGCATTGGCCTTGATCACGGCAAGTGTCGGGCCTCCGGCCAGTTGCCTGGCCAACAGATAGTTATGACGCAGGTTTTCCAGCCGGATACTGGCAATCAGCGGGCGCATCGACTCAGGCCCCGGCGTTGGCGGTACGGCTGTGCATCGGCACCACCAGGGTTTCGCCCTGCTTGGCGTAACGCTGGATGGACAGGCCGTCCACGCTGATTTCCGGTTGTACACCGACAATCTGGTCGGCCAGCACCTTGCCGGAACCGGCGCTCATGGTCCAGCCCAGCGTACCGTGGCCGGTATTGAGCGACAGGTTGGCAAAGCGGGTGGCACCGATGATGGGCGTGCCATCCGGGGTCATCGGACGCAGGCCGGTCCAGAAGGTGGCTGCCGGAATGTCGCCGCCGTCTGGATACAGGTCGCCCACCACCATTTCCAGCGTTTCGCGGCGACGCGGGTTGAGGTCCAGGTTGTAACCGGCCAGCTCGGCCATGCCGCCCACGCGGATGCGGTCGTTGAAACGGGTGATGGCCACTTTGTAGGTTTCGTCCAGAATGGTGGAAACCGGAGCCATGGCGGGGTTGGTGATCGGCACGGTCAGCGAGTAGCCCTTGACCGGGTATACCGGAATATCAATGCCCAGGTTTTGCAGCAGGTCACGCGAGTAGCTGCCCAGCGCCACCACGTAATGGTCGGCAGTCAGCATTTCGTCGCCGATGCGCACGCCGGTGATGCGGCCGTTATGGGTTTCGATGGCGCTGATGTTGACGCCAAAGCGGAACTTCACGCCCTTGGCGGCAGCCAGTTCGGCCAGACGGCTGGTAAACAGATTGCAGTCGCCGGTTTCGTCGTTCGGCAATTGCAGGCCGCCGGTCAGCTTGTGCTTGACCTTGGCCAGTGCCGGCTCGATGCGGGCACAGCCATCCGGGTCCAGCACATTGAAGTCCACGCCGCACTCTTTCAGCACGGCGATATCCTTGGCCATGCCTTCTACTTGTGCCTGCGAGCGGAACAGCTGCAGAGTACCGCCCTGACGGCCTTCGTAATCCAGGCCGGTTTCGGCACGCAGGTCCTTGATCATGTCGCGGCTGTATTCCGCCAGACGCATCATGCGGCTCTTGTTGAGGGCGTAGGATTTTTCATTGCAGTTGGCCAGCATTTTGGCAATCCACTGCAACTGGTAAACGCTGCCATCCGGCTGGATGGCCAGCGGCGCATGGCGCTGGAACATCCACTTGATGGCTTTGGTAGGGATGCCGGGGGCCGCCCACGGGGCGGAATAGCCCGGGGAAATCTGGCCCGCATTGCCGAAACTGGTTTCCAGTGCCACACCGTCCTGACGCTCCAGAACAGTCACCTCAACGCCAGCCTTGGCCAGATACCATGCAGTGGATACACCCACCACGCCGCCACCCAGTACGATTACCTTCATTTCCTCTTTCTCCGTGCCGCGCATCATGCGCTTAGTGATTTTGTGTAGTATATTTATTTCAATGCAGTTTTATTCACCAAAGTATCAGTAAATCTCATTCAAATTTCTTGTAAAAATTAAGATTGGTAGTGAATCATGAAAGTGAAACATACCCACGCCCGTGAGCTGGACAAGATCGATCTTAAGATATTGAAATGGTTGCAGAAAAATGGCCGCATCGCCATGACGGAGCTGGCGGAAAAGGTGGGCCTCTCCACCACGCCCTGCACCGAACGGGTAAGGCGGCTGGAGCGCGACGGCGTGATAGAAGGCTATTACGCCCGGCTTAACCCGCACGCCATGGGCGCATCGCTACTGGTGTTTGTGGAGATCAAGTTGTCGGCCAAGTCGGGCAATATCTTTGATGCCTTCCGCCGTGAAATCCAGAACATCCCGGAAATCCTGGAATGTCACCTGGTATCCGGTGAATACGATTACCTGATCAAGGCGCGCATTCCGGACATGTCGATGTACCGCAAGCTGCTGGGGGAAATCCTGCTGCAACTGCCCAATGCCAATGAATCACGCAGCTATGTGGTAATGGAAGAAGTCAAGGAAACCCATATGCTGGCACTGCCGGAATAGGCGGCAGCCAGTAAAGGTCGGCAGCAGGCTGTACCTGCTGCCAGCACAGGCCTTTTCTGACTTGCCATCCAAAACCCCGGCCACGTATACCGGAGTGGTTTACTGCAATTTTTCATGCAAGAAGTCATTGCAACGGTTTGCACAGGCCCCACACCATGCAGCACACTCGCCGGCATTGGGGTGAGGCCGCTGGCGCAAACGTGCCGCAGCTTAACCACAACCGGAGCACCCCATGTTCGGATTCAAGCGCGACAAACAGGACAAGCCTGCATACCTCAGGCAGCTACACCAGTTCAGCGCCATGCTGGATTACGTGGACAACCTGATCATGCTGGCGGACACCACGCCGGACAACACCATTTTCTACATGAACCGCACCGCACGCGATGCATTGGCACAGCATCGCAATATGATGAACCAGAAGTTTCGCTCCGGCGTGGATGTCAACAATGCCTTCATGCACAGCATCCATCAGTTTCACCGCGACCCGGAACGAATCCGCCAGATCCTGCGCGATATCGCAGCGCGGCGCATCAACCACCACGAGGCGCTGATTCCGGTTGGCAGCGTCACCTTCAAAACCAAGGTGTTTCCCATCTGGGACGAACAGGACAGCAACAAGCTGCTGTGCTTCATGGCCAGCTTTCAGGACATTTCCTCGGAACTGGAAGCACAACGCTTGCGCGATGCCAATGACCAGCGCCGGCTGTTTCTGGAAGATCGCATCGACGAGTTGTCCAGCAATATCCAGGCCATGACCACCACCATAGAAATGGTGGCCCAGCGCACCTCCTCCGCCTCCAACTCCTCGGAGGAAATGCTCAAGCGTGCACGCGATGGCAAGGGCATGATCGAAAACAATGCCACGGCCATGCGTGCGGTCAGCAAGCTGGTAAGCAGTACCGCAGATAATCTGGGTTCGCTGGGCCAGCAATCGGAAACCATCGGCCAGATTGTCAGCGTGATCAAGGACATCGCCGACCAAACCAATCTGCTGGCCTTGAATGCCGCCATAGAAGCCGCACGGGCCGGGGAGATGGGGCGCGGCTTTGCCGTGGTGGCGGACGAGGTACGCAAGCTGGCCGAGCGCACCACCAAGGCCACCCAGGAAATCGGCACCATGATTCGCGACATCCAGCAGGAGGTAAGCAGCAATATCAGCGCCATGGACAAAGGGCGCGAACAGGTAAAGACCACAGAACGTGACTTTGCCGCTGCCGAGGCGGCCATCGCCGCCATTGTTGAAGAAATCAACCGGGTGCGCGATGTGGTAATAGAAATCGCCAACGCGGCTGAAGAACAGGCAGCCACTGCGCAGGATATCAGCGACAAGCTGGGAGAAATCGCCCGTCACTGATACCGACACCACCCGGCAGGCAGCCCTCTTGCCAGCGCTACTGCCTGCGTTTACTGTGAGGGCTGTTCTCTCCAGCCCTTTTCTTTAAATTCATGAGCCTGCAATCCGTCCGCGATTTTTTTGCCAGCCGCCAACTGGACATCCCCATCATTGAACTGGAAGTCAGCACCGCCACCGTGGCGCTGGCCGCCGAAGCCCACGGCGTGGAGCCGGGGCGCATTGCCAAAACCCTGTCTTTTCGCCTGAATGGCGGCGAGGTGATCATTCTGGTCACCCGTGGCGATGCCCGCATCGACAACCGCAAGTTCAAGGAAGCCTTTGGCAAGGGCAAGATGCTGGCAGTGGAAGAAGTGGTGGAACTGACCGGCCACCCGGTAGGTGGTGTCTGCCCGTTTGGCCTGGCCCAGCCGCTACCGGTATATATGGATGCCTCGCTGCGCGACTTTGACGAGGTACTCCCGGCTGCCGGAGCCATTCACAGCGCGGTACGCATCACCCCGGCGCTGATGGCCGAGATTACCGATGCCCGCTGGGTGGATGTGTGCCAGCCCAGTGCCGATAGCGGCAGCGTCAGCACACTCACCGCCGCAGCCAGTTAAGCCGCTTTTCAGGCGGCGGCATAGCGCAGCATGGCGCTGCGGTCTATGCCTACCGCCAGCGTACCGCCCACCTGCAAGTTGGCACCATAGCGCGCCAGCTCACGGGCCGACAGGGTCAGCGTCAGCTCCCCTTGTGTGCTGGCCACTGTCACCCGCACGCCATCGGCCAGCTGGATGATGCGTTGTACCTGTGCCAGCGGCTGGTCCGCGCCCAGGCACAGGGCCTGCTCCGGCACCACGCCCTCCTCCAGCACGTTTTCATAGCCGATAAAGCGCGCCAGCCACGGTGTGGCCGGTGCTGCCAGCAGTTGCGCCGGGCTGGCACATTGCACAATGCGGCCATCCTTGAGCACGGCCACCCGGTCGGCCAGGGCAAACGCCTCTTCCCGGTCGTGGGTCACCAGCATGGCCGGCATGCGCTGACGCTGTAATTGCTGGCGGAACTCCAGCTGCAACTGGCGGCGCAGGTCGGCATCCAGGCTGGAAAACGGCTCGTCCAGCAACAGCAGCCGCGGTGTGGTCACCAGCGCCCGCGCCAGTGCCACGCGCTGTTGCTCGCCACCGGACAAGGTCCACACCTTGCGCGTTTCCATGCCGGCCAGCCCCAGTTGCTGCAAGCAGGCGCGCGCCTGCTGCTGTGCCGCCGGGCGGGCCAGGCCGCGCTCACGCAGGCCGAAGCAGACATTACCCAGCACATCCAGATGCGGAAACAGCGCAAAGTCCTGAAACATCAGCGCAAAGCCACGCTGTTCCACCGGCACCGCAGCCAGGTCCTGCCCGGCAAACAGGATACGCCCGCTATCTACCGGCTCCAGCCCGGCAATCATCTTCAGCAAGGTGCTCTTGCCGCCACCGGACGGCCCCAGCAAGGCCAGTACCTCGCCCTCGGCCAGTTGCAGGCTCAGCCGGTCGGCCACCAGCTTGTCGCCAAAGCGCTTGCATACCCCATCCAGTTGCAGCATGTCAGGATTCCTTTTTGAATTGGCGCTCGGCAGTCGATGGCCATTCGATCGCCACAAACGCCAGCAAGGCCAGCAGCATCAGCACGGCGGACAACAACATGGCCAGCGCGGCATTGTCCGGACCGGGACGGCCCAGCCGCTGGTAAATCAGCGTGGTGAGCGTCAGCCACTCCGGGCGCGACAAAAATAGCGTGATGGCAAACTCGCCCAGCGCGGTGGCGGCGGCAAAAGCCAGGCCACGGCGGAAAGCCGGTTGCAGCAAGGGCCACAGCACGCGGGTAAAGGTTCGCAGCGGCGATGCGCCCAGACTGCGTGCCGCCTGCAGCCAATGCGGCGGCAGGCTGTCCAGCGCACCGGCCAGGCTACGGGCAACAAAGGGATAGGCCAGCAAGGCATAGGTGGCCAACAGCAAGGCCAGGCTGGCCGTCCATTGCGGATAAAGCAGCAACAGGCCAAACGCCAGGCACACCGGGGATACGATAAAGGGCAGAAAGGCCATGGCGCGCAAGGCCAGGCTGGTGTGTGCGGCCAGTGCATGCAGGCAGCCCAGCCCCGCCGCCAGCAGCACCGCCAGCGCGCTGAAGCGGGCAGAGTTGACCAAGGCCAGACGCACATCTTCATCCGCCAGCATCTCCGGCCCCAGCAGCCACCAGGCCTGAGCGGCCTTCCACAGCACGGCCAGCAGCGGCAAACCGCCAAACAACAGCAGCACCGCCAGCGCGGCCAACAGTTGCAGCCATTGTGCGCCATGCGGTGGGCGCGGCGGCAGCGGGTCCACCTTCAGCGGTGCAGCCAGCCTGCGTTCCAGCCAGGCATACAGCGTGGCCATCAGCCCGGTCACCAGCAGCATCAGCAAGGCCAGCGCACCGGCATCCGCCAGATTCAGCTCGTAAGCCACCAACTGGTAGATTTCCACCTCCACCGTGGCATAACGCTGTCCGCCCAGCAGCAGCGCCAGACCAAAACCGGAAAAGCAATACAAAAACACCAGGCACAGCGCCGACCACAACCAAGGCCGCACTGCCGGCCACTCCACCCGCCAGAACACCCGCCACGGCGTGGCGCCCAGTGTGCGCGCCGCCGCAATCCGGCTGGCCGGTATCTGGGACAAGCCTTCACACGCGGCACGAATCACCAGTGGCAGATTGAAAAACAGATTGCCGTACAGCAACAGCCAGGGCGTGTCCTGCAGATTGATGCCAAGCAAGCCTTGCGGGCCGAACAGCGCCAGCACGCCCATGCCCGCCACCAGCGTGGGCATGACAAAGGGCAGCATCAGCAGGCGCAATGTCAGGCTGCGCCCCGGAAACTGATAGCGCGCCAGACACCAGGCCAGCGGCAGGCCCACCAGCAGCGCGGCCACACAGCTGGCCGCAGCTTGCAGCAGGGACCAGACAATACGCCATTGCAGGTAGGAATCGGCCAACAGGCCAACAGAAAACTGCCCCTGCCCCTCTTGCAGCAAACGCAGCAAGGGCAGGATGGACATCAGCAGCAAAAAGGCCAGCGGCAACAGCGCCAGCGCAAAGGTACGGCGGCGCGCTGTCATGCATGGTCCTGCTGGAAAGGCCAGTCGGCCACCAGTACGTCTTCCGGACCGTCCTCCGGGTCGTCCACCCGCTCCAGCCAGCGAAAGCCCAGCCGGGCCGCCAGTTGCTGCGAGGGCAGATTGTCCGGGCTGATGGACAAGACAAAACGCTTGACCCCGGCGGTGTGCGCCGCCCAGTCGGCACAGGCCAGCAAGGCTTCGGTGGCATAGCCCTGACGACGGAATGCCGGCAGCACGGTATAGCCCAGCTCCACATCACCGCGCCCCTTCAGATAAGGGTGGCCCGGGCAGGTATGAAAGTTGATATGCCCCACCAGCTGGCCGGTTTCGCGCAACAGCATGGCGCGCATCGACCATGGCGCATAGTCCGGCTCGTTTTCCATCTGGTCCAGCCGCAGCGACATCACGGCCGCTTCCTCCAGCCAGCAGATGGGCAAGGGTGCGCCCAGCCAGCGCGCCGCTTCGGCCAGCCGCGCCTGCATGCTGGCCCGCAGCATGTCCGGCGTCAGATGACGCAGGATCAGCCGCGGGCTGAGGATGTCGGCAATCACGGGGCCAGTCTGCATTACTGGCCGGACTTCAACACGATGCGGGTCCACTTGCCCACCCAGGCGGTGGTCTTGGCGGCAATCTGGCGGCTATCCGGCGTGGTGTGCGCCGTCGGCTTTTCTGCATGCTGGAATACCGGGTCCAGCGCAGTGCCCGGCTGCACCGGGTACATCCACATGCTGGTGGGAATATCCTTCTGCACTGCGTCCGAACGCAGGAATTCGACAAACTTGCGCGCCAGTGCCGCTTCCTTGCCGCCCTTCACCAGCGCCGCGCCTTCCACTTGCTGGAACACGGCACCGGGCAACAACAGGTTGCCCGTTGGCGAAGCGGTCAGTTTTTCCTTGCTGTAGAACACTTCCGCCGCCGGGCTGGTGGCATAGCTCACCACGATGGGGCGGGCACCGCCATTGCGGGAGAAATCGGTGTAATAGGCTTCGGTCCAGCCCTTGCTCACCTTCACGCCGTTATCACGCAGCTTGCCCCAGAAAGCCATGGCCTTGGCCTCGCCCATGGCGGAAATGGTGGACAGCAAGAATGCCAGGCCGGGGCTGGAGGTGGCCGGGTTTTCCACCACCAGCAGGTCCTTGTAGGCCGGGCGGGTCAGGTCATCCAGTGTTTTGGGCAGCGGCAGCTGCTTTTTGGCAAACCAGGCCTTGTCGTAGTTGAGCGTGACATAGCCGTAATCGATGCTCACCGCGCCGGGCAGCGACACCACGCCGCCCTTGTCGCTCATCGGCAGCAGCACGCCAGCGGCCTCGGCCTTGCCAATCAGGGTATTGTCGATGCCGTACACCACGTCGGCAATCGGGTTGGCGCGGGTCAGGATCAGCTTGTTGACCATCTCCCCGGCATCCCCTGCCTTGATGATGCTCAGCTTGACGCCGTTCTGCTTTTCAAACTCGGCCAGCAGCAGCTTGGCCACGGCAAAAGAACTATGGGTGAGCACACGCAGCTCGGCTGCGTTTACCAGTGATGCGGCCAGCAGCGCAGCCAGCAAGGTGGTGGTTTTGAACAATTGCATGACATTCTCCGTGCGACAAAGCGCAATCGCAGGAGCAAGCGAAACAACAGACGGGTTGGCCTTCTGCATCACGCTCCCTCCGCTGGCATTATCCAGTTCAGGTTCTAGGGTGTTTCTCAGCCCGCGCGGGGCACCCCTGGTGATTGGCGGCATCCTTCAGATACCTGCCGACATGTTCGCTTACAAGGCGTTACCCGTTTTTCACGAAAATTAACACCCTGCCGCCAACAAACAATGGATTGTACACACTTTCCCGCCATGATGAATTCACAACAACAGCACGCTTGTTCAACCAGAATCACCAGATAACCCGAAGGAGCACTACCATGAAACTGTATACCCGCATCATGCTGATCAGCCTGTCCGCCGTCACCTTTGCCAGCCTGTCCGCCAGCGCATCGGCCGAAACCGAATTGCAAAAACAGCACCCGCGCCGCGCCGAGGTGAACCACCGTCTGGCCAATCAGGACAAGCGCATCCATCAGGAACGCAAGGAAGGCGAAATCAGCAAGCAACAAGCGCACGAACTGCACCAGCAAGACCGCGCCATCCGCCGCCAGGAACGTGCCGATGCCCGCAAGAACCACGGCCACATCACCAAGCAGGAACAAAAAAACCTGAACCAGGAAGAAAACACGGTCAGCAAGGAAATCGGCAAGTAAAATCCAGCCATGGGCAGGCTGCCTGCCAGCCCATTCTTACCGCCCCGCAGCACAGGCCGCGACTGCCAAGCCGTGTTGCGGGCCGGTTTTTGCTGCGAGGCCATCCGTGAACATTGTCATCCGTCTGCTACTGCTTGCCATGCTGCCACTGCAAGCCTGGGCCGGCATCGGCGAGGCCGGTGCGCGCCACTTGCTGTCCCGAACCGGTTTCGGGGCCAATCCAGCGCAAATTGCCCTGTATGCACCGCTCAGCCGCCAGCAGGCGGTGGACCGGCTGCTCGATCACCTCAGCTATAGCGCCCTCACCACCCCTCCCGCCTGGGTCAACGAACCGTTTGAACGACCAGGCAAACCCAATCTGACTGAAGACGAAAAGAAAGCCCTGCAAAAAGAGCGCAACGAACATGCGCAGGAATTGCGCAGCTGGTGGCTGGAGGAAATGCGCATCAGCCCCAGCCCGCTGACCGAAAAGATGACGCTGTTCTGGCACAACCATCTTGTTTCCGGGCTGGACAAGGTGGGCGTGCCGCAGCTGATGTATCAACAGAATGTGTTGCTGCGCCGTCAGGCGCTGGGCAATTTCGGCCAGCTATTACATGCCATCGCCCGCGACCCGGCCATGATGCGCTACCTGGACACGGTGAATAACCGCAAGGGCCAGCCCAATGAAAACTTTGCCCGCGAGGTGATGGAACTGTTCACCCTGGGCGAAGGCCATTACAGCGAGCAGGACATCCGCGAAGCCGCCCGCGCCTTTACCGGCTGGTCGCTGGACAAGGACTTCCAGTTTGTCTACCGGCCGAACCTGCATGACAACGGCGACAAGACCATCTTTGGCCAGCAGGGCAATTTCGATGGCGACGACGTGCTGGACATGCTGCTGCGCAAGCCGCAAACCGCCCGCTTTGTCACTCTCAAGCTATGGAAATACCTGGTCTCCCCCACCCCGAACGAGGCCGACATCCAGCGCCTGTCCGCGCTGTTTTACCGCGACAATTATGAAATGCGCCCGCTGCTGCGCGCCATGCTGCTCACCCCGGCCTTCTGGAACAGCCAGGGCCAGCTGGTGAAATCGCCGGTGGAACTGACCGTGGGCACGCTGGTGACCTTCGACCTCACCCCGCCGGACTGGCGCGCGCTGGCCGGACTCAACCGCCAACTAGGGCAGGACGTGTTCAACCCGCCCAATGTCAAGGGCTGGCCCGGTGGCGATGCCTGGATCAACAGCACCACCCTACTCACGCGCAAACAGTTTCTCGACCGCCTGAGCCACGACGCCGCCCCCATCCGCAACAGCTTTGTCATGGCCGATGGCCAGATGGACGAACAGCGTGGCCGCGAAGCCCGCATCCGCCGCTTGGTGCAGGCCGGGCTGCGCCCCCTCAAGCTGCAACCGGACGAATGGGCCGCCATCTACCACGTCAACACCGCTGCCGATGCCACACGCTTGCTGCTGGCGGTGCCCCCGGCCCAGCCGCTGCCTGCCGACATGACTGGCGCACAAGCCATTGCCCCGCTGCTGCTGGACCCGGCCTATCAAGTGCACTGAACCGATCACAAGGAAACCGCCATGTTTCAACGCCGCGAATTTCTCAAAGCCATGGGTGCCGGCCTGCTGGTATCGGTACTGCCCAATCTCAGCTATGCACTGGCCCCGGCCGGCTACCAGCGCCTGCTGGTACTGGTGGAACTCAAGGGCGGCAATGACGGGCTGAACACCGTCATCCCCTACAGCAGCGACGACTATTACCGCCTGCGCCCCAGCATCGGCATTGCCCGCCCGCAAGTACTGCAACTGAGCGAACAAGTGGGCCTGCACCCGGCCATGCAAAGCCTGCTGCCGCTGTGGCAAAAGCAGGAAGTGGCCGTGCTGCAAGGCGTAGGCTACCCGGAGCCCAATCTGTCCCACTTCCGCTCAATCGAAATCTGGGAAACCGCCTCGGCCAGCAATCAGTATCTGGGCGAAGGCTGGCTCACCCGGCTGTTTCGCAGCCAGCCCACCCCGCCCGGTTTTGCTGCCGATGGCGTGGTGCTGTCCAGCCAGAACCTGGGCCCGCTGGATGGCGGCGCCCGCGCCGTGGTACTGAGCAATCCGCAAGACTTTGCCCGTCAGGCCAGGCTGGCGGCAGACCAGCAAGCCGGTGCCCACAGCAGCGCGCTGTCCCACATCCTGAAAGTGGAAGGCGACATCCGTACCGCCGCCAGCGCCCTGCAACAAGCGCCCATGAAACCACCGGCCAACCCGGCCGACGCTCCCACCGCACCTCCCAAGGCCGCAGGCGGCTTTGCCCAGGCCATCAACACCCTGGCTGATATTCTGCAAAACGGCACCCGTATTGCCGTGGCGCGCATCACCCTTACCGGCTTCGACACCCACGGCAACCAGCAGCCCACCCAGGCCCGCCTGCTGGGCGAACTGGCCGACGGCCTGGCCCTGCTCAAAACCCGTATGCAGGCCCAAGGCCGCTGGGACGACACCCTGGTATTGAGTTATGCCGAATTTGGCCGCCGCCCGCGCGAAAACGGCAACCGCGGCACCGACCACGGCACCGCCAACAGCCACTTTCTGCTGGGCGGACGCGTCAAAGGCGGCCTGTACGGCCAGACCGCCCCACTGGCCGGGCTGATCGATGGCAACCTGCCCTACGCCATCGACTTCCGCCAGTTGTACAGCACCGTGGTGCAAGACTGGTGGGGGAAAGACGCCACCAGCCTGTTCGGCCAGCGCTTTGGCCGGCTGCCGCTGCTACGCGCCTAAGCCCGCAGCGCCTGCTTTTGCATGCGCTCAGCCAGCCGCAAATGGCAAGCTGCCGCCAGTTTGATCAGCTCACGCGTGCTCACCGGCAGCGTCCCACCCGCCGCCACGCGCTCAGCCAAAGCCGCCAGCGTGCTCACTTCGGTCTGCAAGGCCACCGTTTTGCCGGACGGCCGCCGTTGTCCCTGCTCGGCCTGATAGTGCAGGGAAACCAGCCAGCGCGACTGCTGCCAGTCCGCCTGCCCCGCCAATACCGACTCCCACACCGCCTGCCCCACCTGCCGCGCCGCTTCATCAGCCAGGGCATAAGCCAGTTGCAGCTTGTCGTGGTCTGGCCCGGTCTCCTTGCGCAAGACCGGCAGCAAGGTATCGTCCAGCCAGTGTTGCAGTTGTCTTGCCTGTGGCTTGCCGCAGTTGCACAGGACATCGCGCAGTTCTGTTTCGCTCAGGGTGAGCAGGGCCGGGCCGCTGGCGGGCGTCAGCAGGCAACCGGCCTTTTTGCCCAGCGCGGTTTGCAGGGCGGTTTCATCCCGGTATTTCAGCAGTTTGGCGATATCCGCCGCGACAAAGCACGGGCCTTGTGCCAGTGGAAAAACACCAAGGGTTTTCTTGTTGAAGCGGAACTGGATGGGCGGAGAGGTACTACTGAGAGGGGGTGCTTTTTTCATGTCGGAAGCTCCATGTGGCAGACAAGGCATCATCATCAGCGGCAGACTGAGGCGCGCAAGCATCAGGAGCCGCATACACCAGACAAGGCTTAATCCTGCTTGCGCCGGGTACGGCAGCGGAAATTGCAGATCACACGGGCAGCACTGTGCAAGGCAAACTGCCGCATGGCGTTTTGCCCGGACAACACGTACCATTCGGCATGTCTGGCATGGTGCTCCTGCCGCAATGCCAGCGCAGCCGCAGCAAGCCGCGTTGTTCACGCAGCGCGACATGGCCGTCGGCACGGTGCCGGTTCTCCTTGAAGAATGCTTGTTTGAGTCAGTAGATGTGCTTGGTTGCGCTGCCTTTGTGTTGATCAGGCATGCACAAGCTAAGCGTATCGAACAGTATCGTCAACACATCAAAAATCAATACCGTTTCGCGCTTGAAACAAAGTAAGAAACTTGAACAAATAATTTTTAATTATCAAATACTTAGATTCACTTCCTTAAACTTCAAAAACTGTATCAAAAACGATACTATTTTCATTGAAGAACCGTACTGATGGAAAAATTATTTTCGGCTGCGGAGATAGCCAGCATGGCGCTGCAAGGGCTTCCAAAGACCAAAGCAAACGTGATTGCTAGAGCTGAGAGAGAAGGCTGGTACTTTGAAGAGCGCAGAGGGCAAGGCGGCATCAAGCGTGTTTACGCCATTCCAGAACAGTACCTCCCCCAGCCGCAGTGGCGTGAAGTCCATCGCGGCATAGCAGCAGAAACAGCCTCCCCGCCCTACTGGGCGGAAAATATGGTGCTGTTCCTGCTGACCGGCACAGAATCCACAGCCCCCGTCCACATGGCGTTCAGTCGCCACTGGATACAACAGCAGCTACAAGTGAAGGCGGACGACCTGCAACTGATGCAAGTGCCGGGCGACTCCATGGACGGCACACTGAACAGCCGCGATGTGGTGCTGGTCAACAAAGCAGACAAGCAGCCCGCTAACGGATTATTTGTACTGCGACTGGATGGCGTACTGGAGGTAAAGCGCTTGCAACGCTTGCCGGGTGCAAAACTGAAAGTGAGCGGCAGTAATGAAGCCTACGACCCATTCGAGATTGACCTGACACAGGCAACACCCGGTTTTGAAATCGTTGGGAAGCTGGTTTGGCATGGGCGAGTGCTTTGATGCGTCGTCTCTCAACGGCGCTCCCCAAAGCCATGCGAAAGCTGCCCTGGTGAAGGCAAACCTGCCTTCATCCGGCAGCAATGGAAACGGCGCAAACCTGCGCCGTTTTTCGATTCCCTGCCAATAAAATTCTCGCGCTGACGGCGACAAACCCAAACCCGTACCCGACAGGGCCCATTAGCGAGTCGGTTCGGTAACTTTACTCAGAGCACACAGACCCGTTTTACTCACTGGACAAGCCGCACCTCCATGTCTACGCATGCTTCCCTCTCATCAAAATGAAAAAAGTTCTTTGCTCCATTGCCCTTACGCTTTCCGCCTGCTCAGGCCACGCGAATGAAGTCTGGACTGTGCAAAAAAGCATGCCGGTCTTCAAAGAACCCAATGACGACCTGAAAGCCCCCATTTTCGTGTTGCAATCCGGAGAGAAGTGCATTCCTCTGGATCATGCAGTCGCCAAGGTCTATGCCTACACCCAGGTGCGATGTGGCGAGCGAGAGGGCTGGGTTGCTGATGATGATTTTCTGAAACAATCCCCTCATTGAGTCGAGATGCGAGTAGATATATCCAGCTTACGCAACGGAAATCACAGCATTTTGCCTCCGCTCACGCGGATGATATTTTGCACGCCGCTTCCGCGCGGCAGACGGGAAAGAGGGCTTGCCTGGCCAAGCCCTCCTTCACCTCCAAGGCCACCCCGGCAAGCATGGCCTGCGGCTGCCCGACAGGTCCCGCCCGGAGCGAGGCGCGCCTGAACTCGCGATTTGCTAAGGTCCAATCGCTCAGACAGGCAGGCGCTTAACACCTCGCTCCGGCCACCCGTCGGCATGCTTGATGGGGCCCATGGGCGCGTTGGTGCGGTGGGGAATCAAGCGATGTGGGTGGCTTCGTGTGCCGAATCAAAACTACTGAAAGCGGAACTTCTGCTTTCGACCCTAAGCGGTCATTAACCTCGTATCGAAGCCAACCAATCTTTAAAAAATTCTTTTTGAAGTGCCACAGGGGACGGGATGACATCAGCTCCTTCTTCGAAGATGCGTACCAGATTTTCTCTGGTTGCTGGCTTTCCCATTTCCATCTTGTATGCAACTTTTCCTTTTCCCATGTCACGAGCCATAGCGGATGGGTACACGTTAATACTGGCACCGTAACAAAACGGAATCAGCCCTTCATTCTCTAATTCCAATCGAATCGTACAAAGAGCCTCGAAGTAGTCGTGAGCCTCTGATGAAATAGTCTTTCCTCTGTACTCACATACAAGGCGAAACAGCCCATTTGCCTCGTCCTCTATGAATTTCGCAGTTTCATCATCTGCACCGCCAATCAAGAATATTTGATGTTGAATCATAAAACTCCGGGTCTGTCAGGAGAACAACGATACGCTCAAGCATTAAGAGAGAAAGTCAGCTTCTGGCCGATACCAGTCATGGCCGCGCATTTGCATAAAAAATCTCTTGGCCTGCATCAGAAACTCATCTACTACGCAGTGATTCGCTATCGCAAGCACCGCACCAATACAACCGGGTCCCGTCAGCGCGAACCAAAACAGGCGTGCCGCACAGGGTAAGTAGCGGTCGGCTGTTTGCAGCGGCACGACGTTAGCGCGCCGCAAGTTCCGGCCTCGCCCTTGGCGGGATGGCTGGGGCGGGAGTTCCCGACGCTGCAGGTCTTGGCAGAAGCAGACGAATGGGTGACCGATTTAAAATAGTGGCCTTCCAACCGTTAACCGTCATCAATGTAGCTAGCGGTGAGGGGGGTATTCACTGTTCAGATTTTCCGACAGGCTCTAAGCCCTCAAAAAGAGCTGCCTTAATCTGATCTAGCAACAAGGGCAATCCAGGCTCTTGAGGCATCTTTTGCGCAATACGTGAGCATGACTGGCTGATCTCATGAGAGGTAAGCAGGTTTTGCAGCTTTTTTTGCATCCGGGTGGAAGACAAAAGTTTTGCCGGGAGCACATCAGCAACGCCCAAGCGTTTGGCGCGTTGCGCATTATCAAACTGGTCGTACGCAAATGGTACGATTAGCTGTGGAATCCCGGCATGAAAAGCCTCTGCAATGGTTCCGATACCGCCATGGTGAACAATAGCCGCCACGCGTGGCAGAAGCGAGGCGAAAGAAACATGTGCTTGCCACATGATGCTGGCAGCTAGCGAATCTGGCAGTTGCGATGCATGGGGAGTGACAAAAATCCCACGTCGCCCAAGCTGTTTCAAGACCTTGGCTGCAGCAGCAAAATAAGATGATGCGTGTCGGTGCCCAGTACCCGGAGTGAACACAATTGGTAGTGTGCCATCGGATAGAAAATGCTCTAGTTCTGGTGACAGTTTGTCCTGGCTGGGTTCGCTGTTTCTAACAAAGCAACCTTCGTAGAAAGGTTGTGGCCAATCCTGCTGAACGGCAGCATACCAGGATGGAAACAGGCCAACCGAGGCATCCGGTACTGTGAGCATATGCTCAAAAAAGTGCGCTACCGCAGGCAAGCCGTGCTGAGATCGGACCGCATTCAGGCTGGGTAATGTGACCGGATCAATCCAGGCTTTATGAATCACTTTCCATAACAATTGCTTCCAGGCTATGGGCATCCATGCTGGTATTTGCAGCGATCCAGCAGCAAGCATGTCGTGGCTGCTGCATAGATTTGATGGTGCCAAGTAAGCTGCGACAATCCTCAGATTGGGGCGTACTGATCTAGCCAATGCGCTCATTGGAAGCAAAATCGGGTGGCTTAGCACAACACAGTCTTCATTGTCTTGCAATTGCCGGACAAGGTGGCTAACGGCACCTAGGTGTGGAACAAGTCCGCGCCAGATTACTTCCCAGCCTTTACGTTCATCCCACAGCTTGGGGTCGTCCAGAAGCGCCTGCCATTCGTCAAAGGTACTAAAGGTTTGAAATGGCACACCAGATGATGCAATGAGGGTCTTATGTAAATGTGGCACCAGCATCATGATGCGGTGGCCACTTTTTTGGAGCTCTTGGCTGAGGGTAATGAAGGGAAGTATGTCACCGCCAGTTCCGCTGGCTGCAACGATGATGAGCGGTTTTGTGACTTGCGGGGTTGCAGTTGGTGGTATGGCTGGCATAAAGGTGTTCTCTTGAGTGGATTGCCTTCTTCCATAAGGGAATTGGCCAGGCAGTAGTCTTGGGGCTGCTATTGTTATTTTATACCATTGCCATAATTAGCAAATAGGGGGTGGTTACCACTCATTCGCTTGATATGTTATCAGCGGAGAAAAGGAGGGCTTAATCGCCTGCAATGTTTGTGCGATTTGACCTTAGCAAATCGCGAGTTCAGGTGCACCTCGCGCCGGTCGGGCCCTGGCGGGCAGCCGCAGGCAGGCCATGCTTGTCTCAGGAGCTAAGGGGGTTGGAAGGGGCCTTTGGTCACACAAAGGCCCCTTCCCAGCCGCCGCGCGGACGCGGCTGGAAAATCATCCTCCGCATCTGCGAATACAAACTGTGCAGAAGTGGGAATTGGTCGGACAGGGAAACAGGGAATCAGAACAGAACAGGAAGTCAGCCTCTGCTCCACCGCAGCGTGAACAAAAAAAGGGCCTGGGCAAATTGCCCAGGCCTGGCTTGATGCACGATTAAAGCCGCAGATTGCAACGGGACAGACTCACTCGCAAACCCGGCGCCACCGGGTATGCCCCTAGCTATATGCAAACACCGTGCCAGCTTTTTTACCGGCATGGCGTCGGGAAAAACCGACATTTTTTGCTGCATCGCACCAACAACAAGCCTGCCATGCACTGATTTCAGGATTTCCTGCACAACGCTGCAGCATGAGTACGCTATGATTAGCGCATGAATACGCCAGCCAACACCAATAAACCCGCGTCACCGCCAGAAGCGGAACTGCGCACACCGGAAAACGAGAACACCCTCGCTACCATGGCCATGCCGCTGGGGGAAACGGTGTTGACGCTCAGTGCCAGCGCGGCGCCCATTTATGGCATCCTGCACCGCAGCCGCGCCATGACAGGTCAATCAGATTTCTTCCGTCTGCAGTTTCGTGGTTTTGCCAGGATAGAAGGCAATCAATGGCAACATTACGCCAATGATGATGCACGCTTTCATACCACTTATAACTGCGCCTGGGTACGCGTGGATCACCCCAGTCACTCGGTCACCTTCGGCCCCAAGAATGGCGTGAACTGCACCGAAGCCTTTGCCGGACAAGGGCTGGATACCTTTCTGTTTGCCCAGACCATTGCCTGGGTCAAGGGTATTTATCCCGACTACGCCATCAGTCCGGGGATGATTGCCATTACCGGCAATGCCAGCGAAGAAGAGAAACTGCGCCGCAATGCCTTTTACGCCAGCCAGGGTTTCCAGTTTGACTGGCAGGATGCTGCACAGCGTACCGGCTTGTATTTCAAGGACAAGATCAGCCGCCTGCTGGGCGTATGGGACAAGGAGCATATTCAGGAAGTAGGCGGCGAAGCCATGTTGCAATCACTGGCAATGCAAGATGAGTCTCGCCTGGCGCTGGAAGAAAAGGTGGCGCTACTGGAGTCGGCTCACAGCAGCATGAAATCGGCCCTGCAAAAGGAGCGCAATACCTCGCAGATTTTGATGGGTGTGCTGATCATCGGCGTGATGCTGGCGCTTTGGGCAGTGATTTGATCTGATACCTGCGGTAATCGCTGTCGTTTTTAAAAGTTGAATCCTATAAAAAAACATGAGCATGCCCTAAGTCAAAGTGCAATCTGCACCGGGCAGCTAGCATGGAGCCTGGCTGGTGAAAGGAAACAGGCCGCAGTCCCTGCCCCACACATGCGGCAGCAGAAAAAACAATAAGACATGCGGCCTGAACATCAGCCAGTACAACAAAAAATGAAATGGCTGTTTCCGAATTGGAAAACAGCAAGCGGGGGAAAGATGAAACAAGAGAAACGCGGCCTTGCCCGGCTGTTCGAGCACGGCCTGGGTGCCCTGAACCTGGAGTGGATGATTCCGCTGTTCAGCCTGTTCCTGGTAGCCATGATCTGGAGTACGGTGCTGTGGCAGGTGAATACCGACAAGGTACGCAGCCAGCTGGAAATGCAGCGGCAAAGCGAAAACCTGGTCCGGGTGTTCGAGGAACACATTTCCCGCACCATCCGTGCGGTGGACCAGTCGGTACTCTTCCTGAAATACCAGTACGAGTCCGAAGGCAACAAGATGGACATCCACAGCTATCTGGACAAGGGCATCATCCAGAGCCAGCTGTTTGTCGGTCTGTACATTATCGGGCCGGATGGCATGCTGCAGCTGTCCAGCGTCCCCAATACCAAGAGCATGAACCTGAGTGACCGCGAACATTTCAAGGTGCATATCGCCAAGGATAGCGGGCAGTTGTTCATCAGCAAGCCGGTGAAGGGGCGGGCATCGAAAAAGTGGTCGCTGCAATTCACCCGCCGTATCAACAAGCCGGATGGCAGTTTTGGCGGCGTGGTGGTGGTGTCGGTAGACCCCTTCTATTTCACCAACTTCTACAAAGACCTCAATATCGGCAAAACCGGTGTGGTTACACTGGTTGGCCTGGATGGCATTGTCAGGGCGCGCACCAGTGCCGGTGGCACCGGTATCGGCATGGATATCCGCAGCAGCAACCTGTTCCGGCAATGGCCGGGCAAGGATGGCGGCAATTATCAGCAGCAAAGCAGCATCGACCATGTGCAGCGCTCCGTCAGCTTCCGGGCGGTGGACGGCTATCCGCTGGCGGTGCTGATGGGGGTGGGCGAAAACGAGGCCATGGCCGACTTTTACGAACACCGCAATGCCTATTTCCTGGTTGCCGCCATTGTCAGCCTGCTGATCTGCACGGCAGGCTTCGTGATGTACCAGATGGTGCTGCGCCTGAAAAAGAGCAAGGTACAAGCAGAATCAGCCAACCGCATGAAGTCGGAGTTTCTGGCCCACATGTCGCACGAACTGCGCACGCCTCTCAATGGTATTTTGGGTTGTTCGGACTATCTGCAGGCCTCGCTGAGCGATCCTGGCGATCTGGAAACCGCCAGCATGATCCACAAGAGCGGACAACATCTGCTGACGCTGGTGAACTCCATTCTTGACATGGCCCGCATCGAGGCAGGACGCATGCCGATGGAAATTGTTGAAGTCAACCTGGCCCATATGCTGCGCGACACGGTGGAGCTGTTCCGCCCCAAGGCAGAAGGCAAGGGACTGCAACTGGACTTCAGCTACCAACAGGCGGCAGACTGCCCGGATACGGTCAGGCTGGACCGGACCAAGTTGACGCAGGTGATGAACAACCTGCTGCACAATGCGGTGAAATTTACCGAGCAGGGCCACATACAGATTGATGCCAGAGTCAGTCCACACCAGCTGCAACTGGACATACGCGATACCGGCTGCGGCATTCCGGCCGACCAGCAGCAACTGGTGTTCGAGCAGTTCCGCCAGGCAGATGCCTTCCTGACCCGAACCCAAAGCGGTTCCGGTCTGGGCCTGGCACTGGTGAAGGAGCTGGTACGGCTGATGTCCGGCAAGGTTGGTTTTGAATCACAAGTCGGCGTGGGTACGGTATTCCACGTCAGCATTCCGCTGGAAGGAAAACAAGCATGAGCAAGCTGGACACCATTCTTGTCGTTGATGATGACGAAATCAATCGCAAGGTGGCAGGCCTGTTTCTGCAACGCATGGGCTGGAAGACAGATCAGGCCGCCAGCGCCTTCGAAGCGCTGGAGCAATTGCAACAACACGACTATCACTGCGTACTGCTGGATATCAGCATGCCGGGCATGAGTGGCATAGAGCTGTGCCGCAAGCTGCGCGCGGAGCCGCGCTGGCAGGACTTGCGCCTGATTGCCTACACCGCCCATGCCATGAGTGACGAACAGGATGCCATGCTCAAGGCCGGCTTCAATGCCATCGTCACCAAACCGCTGACGCGTGACAGTCTGGTAGCCGCACTGGCCAGCCCGGAATAAAGCCGATTGACCAGGCGGCATGCACAATATGCGATGAGCGCCCTTTCCCAAGACATAGCCGGTGGAACACAGTTGAACGTGCAAGAACAACAACAGCAGTCCCTTCCCGTGTCGCACACCAGCACGGCTGCCTTCGCGGGCAGCAGCACGCCTTGGCATGACGCCTTGCTGCAACAACTGGAGCAACAGGGAGACTTGGTACAAGACTGCACCGCAGACGGACGGATACTGTACGCCAGCATCCGCTGGCAACAGGCGCTGGGCTATAACCAGGCAGAACTTGGCGATCTAAACGTATACCAGTTGCTGGCAAGCGACAGCCAGGCTGCATTCCGGGCGCAATGCCAGCGCGTGCTGCAAGGTGAGCAGGCCCAGGCCACCGAACTGGTGATGACCGACCGCGTCGGCCAGGCACTGTCCTTGCAAGCCAGCTTCTGCAGCCTGCCACCAGCGGCAGGTAAAGACCGCCTGCGAGTGGTGCTGCGCGATGTCACCCAGCAGAAGAAACAGGAACTGTGGCTCTCCACCCTGCTGGACAATATGGACGACGGCATCATTGCCATGGACATGCAGGGCTGTCTGACCTACATGAACCAGGAAGCCGAACGCATCCTGGGCTGGCGTTTTACCGAGCTGCACGGCCAGAAGGTGCATGATTGCATTCACCATCACCGTGCCGACGGCAGCATTCTGGAGCTGGAAGACTGCCCCCTCTATCAGGCATTGCAGCGCAAGGACATATACCGTTCCAGTGAGGAATTGTTTTTCAGCAAGGATGGGCGGGCGGTGGAAGTGCGCGTCAGCAATACCCCGCTGCTGCTGCAGGGACAACTGGTTGGCAGCGTCACCACTTTTGCCGACATCAGCGCCATCCGCCAGCGCGAGCAGCAAATGCTGCAGGCCACGCGTGCCGCCGAAGCCGCGGCGCGGGCCAAGAGTGAATTCCTGGCCACCATGAGCCATGAAATCCGCACCCCGCTCAATGGGGTGATCGGCATGATAGACCTGCTGATGGATACGCCGCTGGATGCCGAGCAATCCGATTTTGCCCGCACCATCAAGATGTCGGCCGACACCCTGCTGTCCATCATCAACGACATCCTGGACTTCTCCAAGATCGAAGCGGACGGGCTGGAAATCGAAAACATCGACTTTTCCTTGCGCCAGTTGCTGGAAGGCACGGTGGACATCGTGGCCAACAAGGCACACAGCAAGGGGCTGACACTGGCCAGCTTCGCCACGCCCGAGGTGCCGGACAGCCTGCTGGGCGACCCTACCCGCCTGCGTCAGATCCTGCTGAACCTGCTGTCCAATGCCATCAAATTTACCGAGCATGGCATGGTGCTGGTTTCCGCCACACTGGAACAGGGACGGGACGAGCAGACCATGTTGCGCCTGTGCGTCAAGGACTCCGGCATCGGCCTGTCCGACCAGGCCCGCAGCCGGCTGTTCCAGCCCTTCTCGCAAGCAGACAGCTCCACCACGCGCAAATATGGCGGAACCGGACTGGGGCTGGCCATCTGCAAACGTCTGGCCGAAGCCATGGGCGGCAGCATTGGCGTACAAAGCACGCCCGAAGTCGGCTCGGAGTTCTGGATCACCCTGCCGCTGCAGGCAACCGGTCATGACTACTGCCTGCAGAGCAGCACGCCCCCCAGCCAGCACCTGGTATTGCTGGCCGGCGACAGCAGCAATAACCAGCAGTTGTGGAGCCATTACCTGGATAGCTGGGCCCTGCCCCATCACTGTGCCGGCAGCCTGGCCCAGTTGCTGGAAACCCTGCGCCAGCTGGCTGCTGCCGACAGTACCCCGGATGTACTGTTACTGGTGGAGCCGCTGTCGGATGCCACCTTGGAACAGGCGGTGCAGACACTGGGAGTGGAAGGCATTCCCATGGTGGTCTGTCTGCACGAGCAGGATGGCAACCGTAAGACCAGCCTGTTGCAACAAGGCATTGCCGTACTGCACAAGCCGATGAAGCAATCCACCCTGCTGGATGCGCTGACCGTGCAATGGACACCGGGCAATATCCGCCTGCATACCCCGCAAGCCGACACCATGGCACCGACCAATCCCGTCCCGCACCAGCATTATCATTACCGGCTGCTGCTGGCCGAGGACAATCCGGTCAACCAGCGCGTTGCAGCCAGCATGCTGCACAAGCTGGGCTACCGGGTAGATGTGGTCAGCCATGGCGGCGAAGTGCTGCAGGCGCTGGAACAACAGCATTACGATGCCATCCTGATGGATTGCCAGATGCCGCACTTGGATGGCTATGCGGCCACCCGCATCCTGCGTCGTCAGGAAAGCGAAGCTGCGCAAGGCCAGCACCTGCCCATCATCGCCATGACGGCCAATGCCATGGAAGGGGATCGCGAACTGTGCATCGCCGCCGGCATGGACGACTATCTGGCCAAACCCATCGAATACGCCAGACTCAAGGCCCTGCTGCAGCAATGGCTGCCACTGCATCCGGAAACTGCCGCGCCGCCTGCCACCAGCGCCGTCAGTCCGCCGAGCAGCTTCACCGTACAGCGCCTTACCGAATTCCTGGGTGATGATCCGGTCGGCATCGCCGAAATGCTGGATATCTTCCGTGACTCCCTGCTGCGCTGGCGGGAACGCCTGCGGCTGGACATCCAGCAAGGCGGCCAGGGACTGCGCCAACTGGCACATGAGCTCAAGGGCAGTGCTGCCAATGTAGGAGCCGATGTATTGGCGGCACTTGCCGGACAGTTACATGCCGCAGCAGTAGACAACAATCTGGAAACAATTCGCAGCATCGCAGTACAGATTGAAAGCGAAATGGATGCCCTGCTGGCCTTCATTGCCGCTTATGGAAAGGACTGAGCAATGTCTCATGTCATCGTGGTGGACGACAACGACACCAACCTGCTGCTGCTGCGCCACATCCTGCAACGGCTGGATGGCGTCACCGTGGATACCTTTGCCGACCCGCAGCAGGCGCTGGCCTGGTGTACCCAGTTCGAACCGGACCTGATCCTGCTGGACTACATGATGCCGGAGATGGACGGCCTGGAATTCATGCGCCGTTTTTTCGCCCTGCCGCACCGGCAAGAGGTACCGGTTGTGATGGTTACCGCCGATACCGAGCGTGATGTACGCCACCTGGCCTTGCAGCAGGGCGCGCGCGACTTCCTGACCAAACCGGTGGACAAGGTAGAGCTGACGGTGCGGGTGCGCAATCTGTTGGCGCTGCGCAAAAGCAGCCAGCAACTGGCCAACCGTGCCGCCTGGCTGATGGAGGAAGTGAAGCTGGCCACGGCGGAAATCCGCGCCCGCGAAAAGGAAGCCATCCTGCGCCTGTCGCGGGCGGCCGAATACCGCGATCCGGAAACCGGTGCCCACCTGCTGCGCATGTCTGGCTATACCCGCCTGATTGCCCGCCAGCTGGGCCTGCCGCAACAAGAACAGGAAATGCTGCAGGAAGCCGCCCCCATGCACGATATCGGCAAGGTTGGCATTCCGGATGCCATCCTGCTCAAGCCGGGCAAGCTCACCGAGATGGAAATGGCGGTCATGCGCCAGCATCCGCTGTTTGGCCATGAAATACTCAACGGCTCGGTCTCCCCGCTGCTGCAATGCGCTGCCGTGGTGGCACTGAGCCATCATGAAAAATTTGATGGCACCGGCTACCCGCAAGGACTCTCAGGCACGGACATTCCACTGTGGGGCCGCATCGTGGCGGTCGCCGACGTCTTCGATGCCTTAACTTCCTCACGCCCCTATAAACAAGCCTGGCCGCTGGAAAAGGCCAGGCACTACCTGGAAAGCCACAAGGGCATGCACTTCGACCCGGCCTGTGTCGATGCCCTCATTGCCCAGTGGCCCGACGTCATGATCATCCGCCAGCAATACGCCGACGAACACGAGGCAGCCAGCCAGACGCACCAGCCACCGGGAGCGCCACATGCTTGAAGCTGCTACCTTTAATGAACTGAAAATCAGCGGCAACCTGCCCTCGCCCAAGGGAACGGTGCTGAAAATCATGCAGCTGAGCGAGCACAACAATGTGCCGCTGCCCGAGCTGATTGCGGTACTGAACACCGACCCGGTCATGATTGGCCGCCTGCTCAAGCTGGCCAACTCGGCCTCCTTTGTACGCAGCCGCCCCGCCGTGGCACTCACGCCGGACGTGCTGATGTCCATCGGACTGAATGCCGTGCATCAGGTTGCCCTCACCTTTGCCCTGGTAGCCGAACACCGCCGTGGCCAGTGCCGGGAATTCGACTACGATTTCCACTGGTCGCGCGCCCTGGCCTGTGGTGCCTCCATGCAACTGCTGGGCAGCCAGCTGCGCATTGCCCCGCCCGGCGAGCTGTTCACCATCGGCATGCTGTCTTCCATTGGCCAACTGGCCATGGCCACGCTGCACCCGGAAGCCTATGGCGCGCTGATTGCGGAACAGGGTGGCCCCTATGCACAAGGCCTGGCCCGGCACGAAGAAGCGCGCTTTGGCTACCACCACCTGGACATCGCCACCGCCTTGCTGCGTGACTGGGGCTTGCCGGCCATGTTCTGCGATGCCGTCAGACTACACGAAGACCCATTCCTGCCCAGCAACGCAGACAGCTCACGCGCAGCACGGCTGTGCCTGTGTCTGCATCTGGCCACGCGTCTGGCTGATCTGTGCTTTCTTGCCGGCGAAGCCCGCATCCACGGCTATGAAGAACTGAAAAAGCAGGCCAGCCGGCTGGAGGTTGACCCCAGCCACTTCCCGCGCCTGTGCGACGAAGTACTGCGCGAATGGCGGGAATGGAATGCCCAGCTGTCCATTCCCACGCCGCAGCAGGAGTCGTTCTCCCTGCTGGAACGTCGCCAGCAGATCGCCCCGCGCCCGCCCGAGCCGGAAGAGGAACAGGAAGCCCTGCACATTCTGGTGGTGGAAGACGAAGCCAGCCAGCGCATGATGCTGCAGCGCCTGCTGCAGATTCTGGGCCATCAGGTTGACGTGGCCGCCAACGGCCAGGAAGCCTTTGAACTGGTACTGGAAAAACAGCCGCAACTGGTGATTACCGACCTGGCCATGCCCGAGGTCGATGGCCTGCAGCTGATCCGCCGCCTGCGCGCCATTCCCGAAGGACGCCAGCTTTACATCATCGTGCTGACCATCATGGATGATGAAGACAATCTGGCCGCCGTATTCAGCAGCGGTGCCGACGACTTCATCAGCAAGCCGATACCGCCGCGCATCCTGCAGGCCAGGCTCAAGGCCGGACAGCGCATCATCCAGGAGCAGCGCAGCCTGCGCCAGGAACAAGCCTTGCTGCGCCGCCATCTGGAAGAATTGTCCATCGACAACCAGCTGGCACAGGAGGCCGCCCAGACCGACGGCCTCACCGGCCTGTACAACCGTCGCTATGCCATGCGCTACCTGCCGCAGATCTGGGACGAAGCCAAGCTCAGCCAGCAGCCTCTTTCTGCGCTGATGCTGGATATCGATCACTTCAAGGTGGTGAATGACGAGCACGGCCACGATGTGGGCGACACCATCCTGCAGCAGTTTGCCGGCATCCTGCGGCTGTTCTGCCGTCGTACCGACATCATCTGCCGCTTTGGTGGCGAGGAATTCCTCATCATCCTGCCGGATACCCGGCTGGCCACCGCCATACAGGTGGCAGAACGCATCCGCTCCACGCTGGCCAGCCGTAATATGGTGGCTTCCGGGCTGGCATTGAGCCTGACTGTCAGCATTGGCGTGGCAGAAAAATCCACTGCCCACGGTACAGTGGAAGCACTGATCAAAGCGGCGGACCAGGCCTTGTACCAGGCCAAACGCACCGGCCGCAACCGGGTGGAAGCCGCACCCTGAGTCAGGAGCAGAACCACACAAGACAAAGGCCAGCTGCCACTGATGGCGCTGGCCTTTGTCATGCACGCAACGCGTGTGTCAGAGATCGTCGGTTTCCGCCCAGCCTTCGCGACTGCCGGCATGGAACACCTGGTCGGCAGCATCGATATCACCCGCTCCCAGCACCGGCATGGCCTGCAAAGACTGATAGATGGGGCTGAAGTCCACCGCGGTGGCATCGAACAGCTGCTGGAAACTGTCGATGACAAAGTAGGTTTTCTGGAAGGTGTCGATGCGATAGCGGGTGCGCATCAACCTTTGCAGATCAAAGCCGACACGGTTGGGACTATCGCTATCCAGGCAGTACAGCGACTCGGACTTGCTGGACACGATGCCGGCACCGTAGATACGCATGCCCTCGGGTGTGTTGATCAGGCCGAATTCCACCGTGTACCAATACAGTCGGGCCAGCACCGGCAGAAAACCCAGATCCTTCGCCTTCATCCCGCCCTGGCCATAGGCCTGCAGGTAATCGGCAAATACCGGGTTCATCAACAGTGGAACATGGCCGAACAGGTCATGAAACACGTCCGGCTCCTGCAGGTAATCCAGCTGATGCGGTTCGCGCAACCACCAGGTCACCGGAAAACGGCGATTGGCCAGATGCTCGAAAAACACATCATCCGGAATCAGGCCCGGTACCGCCACGAGGCGCCAACCGGTAGCAGCCAGCAGCTTGTGGTTGAGGCGTTCGAAGTCTGGCACCCGGTCGGCGTCCACTTCCAGCTGCTGCAGGCCCTGCATGAATTCATCACAGGCGCGGCCAGGCAACATTGCACTCTGGCGCTGGTACAGCGTGGCCCAGGTGGCGTGGTCTTCTGCGCTATAGCGTTGCAGCGGCTGTGCCAGGGTGTAGTCGATCGCATCATGGCCCAGGCCCTGGTTCTTGCGGGTGGTGATGTCGGGGACGACGAAATTGCTGCGCTCGTTCATGGCGGCACATCCGGTAGGTGGGGATGCTTTCAGTGTAGAAGCTGCCGCGTGCGGCAGGTCCGCAAGTTTTGCCATTATTGCTGATTTTTTGCATACTTCCCGCATAAAACAATCAAACCACGCGGAGAAACTGCACAAATGGAACTGGATCGTTTTGACTGGCAGATTTTGCTGGCCTTGCAGCAGGATGCGCGCAGCACCCATCAGAAGCTGGCCCAGCAGATTGCCCTGTCAGCCTCACAGATTGGCCGCCGCCTGCAGCGCATGGAAGAAAACGGTGTGGTACAGGGTTATCAGGTGAACATCCTGCCGGAAAAAATCGGCCTGTCGGTGATGGCCTTTGCCCATGTCAGCCTGGAACGCCACAGCGAGAGTTCGCTACGCGAATTCGCCCAGGCCATCGATGCGCTGCCGGAAGTACTGGAATGTTATGCCACCGCCGGCGAGGCCGACTATCTGCTGCGCATCGTGGTGGAGGACCTGCCCTCCTTGTCGCGCTTCGTGATGAACCGGCTGATGCAGCTGTCGCTGGTGCGCAGTGTGAAGTCCACCATCATCCTGGACGCCATCAAGCACACCAGCAAACTGCCGTTGCCGCACACGCGCAGCTGAGTCAGCGGCGCAGGCGCTGCCAGCCCAGCAGTGCGCTCAATGCCAGCGTACCGGCCAGCATGCCCACCAGCACATCCAGAATGGCTGGCAGCAGCAGGCGGGATACCGCACCAATGCCGGGAAGATGCGATAGCGGATGCACCACACCCTCGATGGCATGATGCAGCGCCGGCCAGCCATGGCTGATGATGCCGCCGCCCACCATGAACATGGCCACGGTGCCAATCACCGCCAGTGCCTTCATCAGCCAGGGCATGCCATGGATCAGGCCACGGCCGATCAGGCTGCGCAGCTGGCCCCCCTGGCGCAACAGGTATAAACCGATATCATCCAGCTTCACCAGCAGGCCGACAAAACCGTATACCCCCACGGTCATGATCAATGCCACACCTACCAGCACCACCAGCTGCGACGTAAATGCAGCACTGGCCACCGTACCCAGCGTGATGGCAATTATTTCCGCCGACAGGACAAAATCGGTACGGATGGCACCCTTTACCTTTTCGGCCTCAATCGCCAGTGGATCGATGGCCGGGTCGGTCAGCATGGCTTCCAGCTCGTCCTCATGGGCGGCGTCTTCTTCCTTGCCATGCAGCAAGGGATGCGCCAGCTTTTCCATGCCTTCCAGGCACAGATATACCCCACCCAGCATCAGCAAGGGCATCACCGCCCAGGGCGCAAAGGCGCTGAGCGCCAATGCCAGCGGTACCAGAATGGCCTTGTTGCGCAGCGAGCCACGTGCCACCGCCCATACCACCGGTAGTTCGCGTTCGGCACGCACCCCGGCCACCTGCTGCGCATTCAGCGCCAGGTCATCCCCCAATACACCGGCAGTCTTGCGTGCGGCCACTTTGGTCATGGCCGCCACGTCATCCAGCACGGTAGCAATATCGTCAAGCAAGGTTAACAGGCTGGCTCCCGCCATGATTTTTCCTTCACATCCTGATGCAGCTGGCCCGGTGGGCCGCCACTGTTATTGGCAGCCGGCATCGAGGCCGGCTGGTCCTGAGCGACAGGCCGGGTCATTGTAGCGGAAGGAAGCAGCAGTAGCTCAGCCGCCAGGTTGGCTACCGGGGGTTTGGCTGTCAGGCATGGGGACAATGGCGTGCAGCAGGCCGAAGTCGACATGGTCTTCGCCGTTCTCGTCGGTATACAGCAGGTCCTGGTACTGGTGGTTCCAGCGGATGTCATCGTGCTGAAACAGGTGGCGTGCCGCCATGCTCTGGCGGGTGACTTCGTCACTGCCGCCAATCGACAGAATGAAGCCGGCACGCAATTGCGCCAGCTCTTCAGCGCTGCGGCCATACAGCGGGCTGTGCTCGTCGATGACATGCATCAGCGTCCAGCTAAGCACAAACATGGGATGGTGCTGCCGCTGCAGCTTCAGGTCGTGCAGCCGCCTGAGCGGTGTACCTTCGCTGCTGACGGTATTGAGCAGCATGTGCAGCTGCGCTTGGGCATCCACAATCACGTTCTGTCGCGCATTGGCAGCGCGCAACATCAGCACCTGCCTGCCATCCATGGGGCGGATTACCGGGTGACGGGAAAACACGATGCGCGAACGCGGCAGGGAAAAGCGGGCAAAGGTGACACCGGTCACCAGCGCCAGGCTCATCATGCCGATGAAGATTTCCAGCATGCTGATGATGTGTGCGTACACCGTTTGCGGGTGCATGTCGCCATAACCCACCGTGGCCAGGGTTTCCACACTGAAGAAAAACGCACCCCAGAAATCGCGGGGAAACTGGTTGGCAATACTGCCCTCGCCCAACTGGTACAGGCTGGCAAACAGCATGTTGAGCACAAAAAACAGGGCGGCAATGGCCACGTAAAACTGCGGCCAGCTCATGGTCATGGCCACATGGTAGATATCGTTGGCCAGCTTCAGTGGCAGTTGGTGTACATGGATCACATGCCCGCCCACCACAACCTGTCTGCCCTTGCCTTTTGCTGCCTCCATCTACCGCTCCTTCGCTTAGCTGCTTGCCATTGTGTGCAGCACGTCCGATGGCGTCAATGCAGGCGGCCACACGGTTTGGACGCAGCCAGGCCGGCTCTGGCATGATGTGACGCATGCCTGCCACCACCACTCTGATTATTCTGCTGCATGTCAGCCTGCAGTTGCTGCTGATCATGCGCGTCCTGCTACGCCCTTACCGCGACCCGGCCGCCAGGGTGGCCTGGACCGTGGTGGTGGCTACCATGCCGGTCATCGGCATGCTGGCTTATCTGCTGCTGGGTGAAGTCAGCATAGGCCACCGTCGCATGGCCAGGCTGGCGCGCATCCAGCAGCAGCTCCCTCCTCTGCCGGCTCTGCCACCAACCGCCCCCATAACGGCCCTGCCGGCTACGCCAGCCCAACTGTTTCGCGTTGGCCAGTCCATCAGCGGCTTTGCCCCCTGCGGCGGCAACCGGGCGGAACTGCTGGCGGACAGCAATGCCACCATCGACCGCCTGGTGGCGGACATTGATGCCGCACAGAGCCATGTGCACCTGCTGTTTTATATCTGGCTGCCGGATAACAACGGCAGCCGGGTTGCCCAGGCGGTCATGCGCGCCGCGCAGCGTGGCGTGAGTTGTCGGGTATTGGTGGATGATGTGGGTTCGCGCTTGTTGTTGCGCTCACCCTTGTGGCAGCAGATGCAGGCAGCCGGTGTGCAACTGGCAGCGGCCCTACCGGTGGGAAACCCGCTGCTGCGCCCTTTCAGTGGCCGGATAGACCTGCGCAATCACCGTAAGATCGTAGTGATCGACCACTACACCGGCTACTGCGGCAGCCAGAACTGTGCCGACCCGGAATTTCGCATCAAGCCGCGCTTTGCGCCGTGGGTGGATGCGGTGATAAGGGTGGAAGGCACGGTGGTACAGCAGATGCAGCGGCTGTTTGCCACCGACTGGATGCTGGCCACCCGCGAAGACCTGCTGCCGCTGCTGACGGCGACACCGGAACCGCCGCAAGGCGGCCCTGCCTGCGGCGTGCTGGCTCAGACCATTGGCACCGGCCCCACTGCACGCCACTCGGCCATGCCGGAACTGTTCGTGGCACTGATGTACAGTGCCCGGCACAGCCTGACCATCACCACCCCCTACTATGTGCCGGACGAGGCCTTGCAATCGGCACTGTGCGCTGCGGCCCAGCGCGGGGTGGCCACCACCTTGCAACTGCCAGCCCGCAATGATTCGCTGGTGGTGAGCGCCGCCAGCCGCAGCTACTACGCCGAGCTGCTGGCTGCCGGAGTGGTGATTGCCGAATATCATGGCGGCTTGCTGCACAGCAAGCTGCTGACGGTGGATGAGGACATCTGCCTGATTGGCTCGGCCAATCTGGACCGGCGCAGTTTCGAGCTGAACTACGAAAACAATCTGCTGTGCCACGACCGGGAATTGACCGCCGCGTTGCGCCAGCGGCAGCAACAATACTTACAGCACTGCAGCCTGGTTGGTCCGGACAGCGTGGCGGCCTGGCCGCTGTGGCGACGGCTGTGGAACAATGCCGTCGCCATGCTGGGCCCCTTGCTGTAAGGCGGTGCCTCAGCCAGCAAACAGGCCGGGCACGGTGTTTTCCTGTTCAAAACGCAGCAAGGCCGCCTTCAGCGGCAAGCCGCCGGCATAGCCGGTGAGGCTGCCATCCGCCCCCAGCACCCGGTGGCAAGGCACGATCAGCGCAATCGGATTGGTGGCATTGGCGCGGCCCACCGCCCGCGCGGCACCGGGTTTGCCCAGCGCCAGTGCCAGTTCGCCATAACTCATGGTCTGGCCATACGGTATCTGGCACAAGGCCGCCCATACCTGCTGCTGGAAATCCGTGCCATGCGCCGCCAGCGGGATATCAAAACTGCGCCGCTCGCCACGCTGGTATTCATGCAACTGGCGCGCCACCGCCGCTACCGCGGCATCGTCGCGCCGACTGCCGGACAACACCGCCCGCTCCATTTCCTGCTCCAGATGAAAATCCAGCCGCAGCAAGCGGCCCTGCAAATCCAGCCACACCATGGCCGGGCCAAAACGGGTATCCACCACGCCGTGGCAAGCAGCATGCGGTGGCACGCTCAAGGAGGCCGTCATGTCGCCCTCCGTATCCGCCGGCACCGTACTACCTGGCGCGGTGGCACCGGCGGCATCCCACAAACCACCCTGGGCAAATAATGGTGCCGCGGGTATGGCAGATGCAGCAGAGGTAGTTGCTGCTGTCGGGCCATGCGGGCTGAACAGATCGGGTATCACGGGTTTCATGCGTTCTCCGTCAGGCTGGCCCACAAATGCAGGGTGGCCAGGCTGCGACAGGGGGAAAAGACTTGCATCAGCTGTTCGGTCTGGCTGGCATCGGGCCGGGCTGGCAAGGCGTAAAAGCGCTGCAAGGCGGTGGCGAGGCCACTGTCGCCAATCGGCGCGCTGTCGGCAAAACCCAGGCCGCGCAGCATCACATAACGTGCGGTCCACGGCCCCACGCCATGCAGGGCCAGCAATCGGTTTTCGGCCTCGGCCGCATCCTGGCTGGACATATCATCCAGTGGCAGGTGGCCGTCCAGCACCGCTTGGGCGGCCCCCAGCAAATACGCCGCCTTGGAGCGGGAAAAGCGCTGTGCAGTCAGTTGTTCTGCCGACAGAGCGGCCACCTGGGCCGGGCCGGGATGGGCCAGCAGCGTGCTGCCGGCAATCGCCACCCCGGCCAGTTGTATCAGGCTGCGCCGCAAGGCGGTGGCAAAGGACAGATTGATTTGCTGGCCGATGATGGCCCAGCACAGTGCTTCGAAGGGTTCTGCCGTCAGTGGCAGCCACAAGGCGGGTTTGTTACCCAGCAAGCGGGCGGCATCCGGCTGCTGGCGACTCAGTTGCAACCAGGCTTCGCGCTGGCCATCCAGCCCGGCCATGCGCAACACGGCCTGCTGCACCACGGGCAGCAAGGTCGACCAGTCATGGCTGGCTGCGCCACGAACCCACACCAGCAAGGATGCGGCACTAAAGCTTAGTTGCAGCTCAAGGGCGCAGCCCTGCAGCAGCAGGCCCTTGCGCAATTGGAGCCCCTGCTGCCATTCGGCCGGGCCAGCCGGGTCGCGGCCATGATAGGCCAGCGCCGTGGCGGCGTGATAGTCCGCTGGTAAATCCAGCACAAAGCCGTGTTCCACCACCTGCTGCATGTATGCCCCGCTCCTGCGGCCCGACTGGCCACTAGAACAGGATTATCGCGCAGATGCCGGCGGCTGGCACCTTGCAGATTGCGGTCAAACTCTCCCCGGCTGGTCAATCAGTCCAGGCAGGTACCGCCGCTGGCAATCACCCGCTGATACCAGTAGAAGCTGTCCTTGCGGATGCGCTGCAGGCTGCGGCAATCCTGCTCGTCGCGATCCACATACACAAAGCCGTAGCGCTTCTGGTAGCCGTTCAGCCAGCTAAGGATGTCGGTGAAGGACCAGGCGCAATAGCCCAGCAGCTTGACTCCATCCGTAATGGCCTGCTGGCAGGCCGCCAGGTGGCTGCGCAGGTAGTCGATACGGTAGTCGTCATGCACACGACCATCTGCCGTCAGCTGGTCGAACTCGCCCAGCCCGTTTTCGGTAATCAACAGCGGCAAGGCATAACGTGATGTCAGCCGGCGCAGACCGATGCGCAGGCCAGTAGGGTCGATGGCCCAGTCCCAGTTGCTGGTGGGCAGATGCGGATTGGCCTGGGTCTTGTACAGGCCGGGTACGCCACTGGCCGGGGTGCTACCTTTCTGACCGGTGGTATTGATACGCTGCAGGCCCACGCCATCGGCCGGGTTAACGGTATAGCAATGGGTCTGGTAGTAGTTGACGCCGATGAAGTCAGGCAGGCCGCGTCGCAACATGTCCTCATCGCCGGGCTGGATGTCCGGTGCCTCGCCACGTGCGGCCAGCCAGTGCAGCGCCGCTGCCGGGTAGCGTCCCAGACAATAGGTATCCAGCCACCACAGATTGGTGAATTCCTCGGCATTTTCAAAAGCCAGCATGTCCTCTGGACTGCTACTGGCGGCATAGGCCGGGGAATAGGCAAAGCTGGGGCCGATCAGCCCCTGCGGCACCCACTGGCGGAAGGCGGCAATGGCGCTGGCATTGGCCAGGAAAGCATGATGGTTGGCAGTGTAAAAACGCTTGCGGTCCTGCACGGCCGGCGGGTGGGTGCCCAACAGATAGGCATTGCTCAGGTTGTAGTTTTGCTCGTTCAGCGACACCCAGTATTTCACCTTGCCGCCAAAGCGCTGGTACAGGGCGGTGCAGTAGTGGGTGAAGTCCGCAATGATGCGCCTATCCTCCCAGCCACCGTATTCATCCTGCAAGGCTTGCGGCAGGTCCCAGTGATACAGGGTGAGCACCGGCTCGATGCCATGAGCAAGCAGGCTGTCGATCAGCCTGTCGTAAAAGGCCAGCCCGGCCTCGTTTGGCGCACCGCGTCCGCTGGGGAAAATACGCGGCCAGCTGACGGAAAAACGGTAGGCGGTAAGGCCCATTTCCGCCATCAGGGCGATGTCTTCCGGATAGCGATGGTAGTGATCTACCGCCACATCGCCATTGCTGCCCTGAAAAGTACGCCCCGCTTCGCGGCTGAAGCTATCCCATACCGACGGGCCCTTGCCGTCGGCATTCCAGCCGCCCTCAACCTGATAGGCCGCCGAGGCAGCCCCCCACAGAAAGTCAGCCGGGAACGGCAAAGTGTGTTGATGGTGCATGTCATGGCCTGCTGCAGAGAATGATCTGCCCGCAGCATGCGCCCGCGTTATCATTCCAGCCAGTGATAAATTTTCACCAGTACCAGTCCCCGGAGGAATGATGGAATTGCGCGATCTCAAGGCTTTTGTCGTGCTGGGCGAATTGCTGCACTTCAGCCAGGCCGCCAGCCGGCTGCACATTACCCAGTCCGCCCTCAGCAAACAGATACGGAGGCTGGAAGACGAAGTGGGCGCACCGCTGTTTGAACGCAATGCCAACCGTACCCGGCTGACCGAGCTGGGCCGGGCGCTGCTGGCCGATGCCGCACAGCTGCTGGATGACAGCCTGTCCTGGCTGCGTCAGGCGGCAGATTTGCAGGCCGGGCGCAGTGGCAGCCTGCGCATCGGCTTTGGCGCTTCCACCCACACCCTGCTACCGGGACTGATTGCGCGTTTTCGCCAACAGCGCCCGCAGGTACGCATCACCCTGAGCGATCTGTCCAGCCATCACCAGTGGCAGGCCATGCGCGAAGGCCGGCTGGACCTGGGCTTCTGCCGCCTGCCAGCCCCCAGTGGCTGGCCCAGCCTGCCGGTAGTGCAGGACTGCTTTCAGGCGGTGCTGCCACCGGACTATCCGCCAGATACCAACTTGCACTCCCTCGGCAGCCTGCCCTTGGTCATCATCCGGCGCGACCTCGCCCCCGCCTATCACGACCATGTGCAGTACTTGCTGGCCAGCAGCGCACTGGATTGCTGCGACATCCTGCCGGTCAGCGATTTTCCGGCCGCCATAGCACTGGCGGCCGCCGGTCTTGGCTGGGCACTGATCCCGGCCTCGGCCAGCCTGGGTGGCCAGCAGGTGCGCAGCATTCTGCTACGGGAAGAAGCTGCTGTCTGGCAGATCGGCCTGATCCGCCCACCCGGCGTGGCCGGGCCACTGGTGGAAAGTTTCTGGGAGATGGTGCGGCAATCGCTGCCAGTTGAGCCGGACACAAAATAAGAAAGGCCCCGCAGGGCCTTTGCTGATCAATCGCGAGACAACTCAGGCACGCGGACGTACCAGCTGCCAGGCGCGGCCCAGATAGGCCAGCGCGCCAAAGCCGCTCCATACATGCACCAGACGGGTGAAGGGGAAGATGACGAACACACTCATCCCCATGAACAGGTGCAGTTTGAAGACGGGGGACGCGGCCACGATGTACTGCGCAGCATCACCACGGAAGGTCACCACATGCTGCGCCCAGGTCATCAGCAGCACCATTTCATGGCCATCCAGATGCTGGGCGGACACGGCGATGGTGCACAGGCCCAGTACCAGCGTGGCCAGCAGCCACAGCAGTACCAGCTTGTCGCGCCAGGTCGTATTGGCAGCCAGACGTTCGCTAGTCAGGCGGCGATGCAGCAGAATCAGCAGGCCGACCAGGCCCAGCGAACCCATGATGCCACCGGCAGTCATGGCGAATACCTGTTTGAAGCTATGGGTGACACCCAGTGCTTCCCACACGCTCAAGGGGGTCAGCAGGCCCACCAGATGGCCGAAGAACAAGCCCAGTACCCCGACGTGGAACAGGATGTTGCCCAGCCGCAGATTACCGCGATACACCAGCTGGGAGGATTCACTCTTCCAGCTGTACTGTTCGCGCTCAAAGCGCATCAGGCTGCCCAGCAAAAAGATGCTGAGCGCGATATAGGGATAAATCCCGAAAACAAATTGATGCAGATAGTCCATATCTCTCTCCTTGCTGTTCCGGCCAGCCCATGACAGCGCACGGAGCGGGCCGGAAACGGGCAGATTCAGGCGCCGGGTCGCGACGGGTAGAAATTGACCGGAGCAATGGCCGGCATGGCGGGCTTGAGCAAGGGCTCGCTGCCATCCGCACCGGGGCCAAAGGTTTCCAGCAGTTCGTCCATGTCGCGGATCGGCGGCACACTCAAAGGCTCCGGTGCCACCGGCGACAGCCACACCAGCACATCCAGCACCCCGACATAGGGCGAGGACGACTCGCGCAGCTTACCGGCGATATGGCCTAGCACATGTACCGCATCACCCAGCAGGCGGCTGCCCTCCTCCGCTTCGCACTGCGAAAGGAACTCCAGGAACAGCGGCACGTAGTCGGGCAACTCGGCACACACCGGCTCGAAACCGTGGGCCTTGTACTCCTCCATCAGGTCCACCATGGCCTGGCCGCGGGCGCGGTCCTCGCCATGAATGTGCTCGAACAGGTGCAGCGAGTGCGCCGGGCTGCGGTCAAAGGTTTGCACATAGCCTTCCTGCAGGGCGATCAGATCGCTGCCCTCCAGCTGGGCCAGCAGCGGTTCCAGCATGCTGGCCGCCGTGGGGCTGGCTTGCAGTTCGCTGCGGATATCATCCAGCGCCGCCAGCAACTCGGGCTCCGGATAGCACAGCAGGGCCGAGGCAATCTTGAACAGTGACTGGTTCATGGCTTAGCTCCCGGCGTTGGCTTTGCGGTCACGCCGCATGTCGTGGAACACGATGGGGGTGGCCTTCTTCTTGCCAAACAGGCTGGATTCGGACGTGCCGCCGGAGCAGCCATTGCCGAAGGTGAAGCCACAGCTGGCCTTGTCATCGAAGGTGTTTTCCACCATTTCCTTGTGGCTGGACGGAATCACGAAGCGGTCTTCGTAATTGGCAATCGCCATCACCTGGTACATTTCTTCCACCTGGGCCGGTTTCAGATGCGTGCCGCGCAGGGTGGCCGGATCGCTGATTTTCTCCACGCTCTTTTTGCGCATGTAGCGGCGCATGGCCACCATGGTTTCCAGTGCGCTCACCACCGGTTCTTCCTTGCCTGCGGTCAGCAGGTTGGCCAGATAGCGGATGGGAATGCGCAGGTCTTTCACGTCCGGGATGATGCCGTTTTCACCGATCAGGCCGTTTTCCAGCGCGCTCTGGATGGGCGACAGCGGCGGGATGTACCACACCATGGGCAGGGTGCGGTATTCCGGGTGCAGCGGGAAGGCTACTTTCCACTCCATGGCCATCTTGTACACCGGCGAATTCTGCGCGGCGCTGATCCAGGCTTCCGGAATGCCCTGCTTGCGGGCTTCGGCCTGGATTTCCGGCGAGTTCGGGTCCAGGAACACGCCCAGCTGGGCTTCGTACAGGCTCTTCGGGTCTTCCACGCTGGCAGCGGCTTCGATGCGGTCGGCATCGTACAGCAGCACACCCAGGTAGCGGATGCGGCCTACGCAGGTTTCCGAGCACACGGTCGGCTGACCGGCTTCGATACGCGGGTAGCAGAAGATGCACTTTTCGGCCTTGCCGCTGGTCCAGTTGTAGTAAATCTTCTTGTACGGGCAGCCGGACACGCACATGCGCCAGCCACGGCACTTGTCCTGGTCGATCAGCACGATGCCATCGTCTTCGCGCTTGTAGATGGAACCGGACGGGCAGGAGGCGACACAGGCCGGGTTCAGGCAGTGTTCGCACAGGCGCGGCAGATACATCAGGAAGGTGTTCTCGAAGGCCGAGTACATTTCCTTCTGGATACCCTCAAACAGGGCATCCTTGCTGCGCTTGGAAAACTCGCCGCCCAGGTCGTCTTCCCAGTTGGGGCCCCATTCGATCTTGTCCATCTTCTTGCCGGTCAGCACCGACACCGGGCGGGCCGTCGGCGGCGTCTGCATTTCCGGCGCGTTCTGCAGATGCTCGTAATCGAAGGTGAAGGGCTCGTAGTAGTCGTCGATGGACGGCAGGTTGGGGTTGGCAAAGATATTGGCCAGAATGCGCATCTTGCCGCCCTGCTTGGGCACCAGCTTGCCATTAGGCTTGCGTTCCCAACCGCCCTGCCATTTTTCCTGATTTTCCCAGTCCTTGGGGTAGCCGATGCCGGGCTTGCTTTCCACGTTGTTGAACCAGGCGTATTCCACACCGTCGCGGCTGGTCCAGACGTTCTTGCAGGTAACCGAACAGGTATGGCAGCCAATGCACTTGTCCAGGTTCAGCACCATGCCGATTTGTGCACGGATCTTCATTTGTCTTCTCCTGCAGGCTGATCCATCCAGTCAACTTTTTTCATCTTGCGCACGATGACGAATTCGTCACGGTTGGCACCTACTGTCCCGTAGTAGTTGAAGCCCCAGGACAGCTGGGCGTAACCGCCAATCATGTGCGTCGGCTTGGTGACCGCACGGGTGACCGAGTTATGGATGCCACCGCGCTTGCCGCTGGTTTCCGCGCCCGGCACGTTCACGATCTTCTCCTGGGCGTGGTACATCAGCGTCATGCCTTCCGGTACGCGTTGCGATACCACCGCACGGGCGGTCAGCGTGCCGTTGACGTTGAATACTTCGATCCAGTCGTTGTCGACGATGCCGGCCTTTTTGGCGTCCACTTCCGATACCCACACGTGCGGGCCGCCACGCGACAGCGTCAGCATGCGCAGGTTGTCCGAATAGGTGCTGTGAATGCCCCATTTCTGGTGCGGGGTGATGAAGTTGAGCACCAGCTCGTGGTTGCCGTTGGACTTCTTGCCCAGGATGGCCTGGGTGGTTTTCAGGTCCACATGCGGCTTGTACACGCACAGGCCCTCGCCAAAAGCGCGCATCCACTGGTGATCCTGATAGAACTGCTGGCGGCCGGTGATGGTGCGCCATGGAATCAGCTCGTGCACATTGGTGTAGCCGGCGTTGTAGCTGACTTCTTCACTTTCCAGGCCCGACCAGGTGGGCGAGGAAATGATCTTGCGCGGCTGTGCCTGCACATCGCGGAAGCGGATGCTGTCATGCTCGCGCGGCAGTGCCAGATGGGTATGGTCGATACCGGTGATCTTGGACAATGCTTCCCAGGCTTTCACCGCTACGTGGCCATTGGTTTCCGGTGCCAGGGTCAGAATCATCTCGGCGGCGTCGATGGCGGTATTGAGCTTGGGTTGGCCCTTGCCCGCGCCCTCGGCCACGGTGTGGTTCAGGCCGCGCAGTACATCTACTTCATGGCCGGTTTTCCAGCTGATGCCCTTGCCGCCATTACCCACTTTTTCCAGCAGCGGGCCAATAGAGGTGAACTTGTCGTAGATGGCGCCGTAATCGCGCTCCACCACGGTCATGGCAGGCATGGTCTTGCCCGGAATCGGCTCGCACTCGCCCTTCTTCCAGTCACGCGGGTCAAACGGCTGGCCCAGTTCCTGCGGGGTGTCATGCATCAGCGGGGTGAGCACCAGATCCTGCTGCACGCCCAGGTAGTCCTTGCCGATTTCGGAAATCTTCTTGGCAAAGCCCTTGTAGATTTCCCAGTCGGACTTGGCCTGCCACAGCGGCTGTACGGCTTCGGACAGCGGGTGGATGAAGGGGTGCATGTCGGACGTGTTCAGGTCGTCCTTTTCATACCAGGTGGCGGTCGGCAGCACGATGTCGCCGTACAGGCAAGTGGTGGACATGCGGAAGTCCAGCACTACCAGCAGGTCCAGCTTGCCTTCCACCGCCGGACGCACGGTGATTTCGGTCGGTTTGATGCAGTCGTCTTCGCTGCCCATTACCGCGTTTTGCGTGCCCAGCAGGTATTTGAGGAAGTATTCGTGGCCCTTGCCGGAGCTGCCCAGGATATTGGAACGCCACACAAACATATTGCGCGGGAAGTTCTTCGGGTTGTCCGGATCGTTGCAGGACATGTCCAGCGTGCCGTTTTTCAGGCTGTCCACGGCAAACGGGATGGCTTCCTGGCCAGCAGCCTTGGCGGCGCGGGTAATGTCCAGCGGGTTGGTGGTCAGCTGCGGGGTAGACGGCAGCCAGCCCATGCGTTCGGCCTTGGCGTTGTAGTCGATCAGGCTCAGATTGGCCATCTTGCCGTCGGCAGTCGGGCACAGGATTTCATTGATGCCCAGCTTTTCATGCCGCCACTGGCTGGTGTGGGCGTAGAAGAAGCTGGTGCCGTTCATCTGGCGCGACGGGCGTACCCAGTCACCGGCAAAAGCCAGCGGAGCCCAGCCGGTTTGCGGACGCAGTTTTTCCTGGCCCACATAGTGGCACCAGCCGCCGCCGCTCTGGCCGATACAACCGCACATCATCAGCATGTTGATGATGCCGCGGTAGCTCATGTCCATGTGATACCAGTGATTGAGCGCGGCACCGACAATCACCATGGATTTGCCATGGGTCTGATCGGCATTCTGGGCGAATTCGCGCGCTACCTGGATCACCATTTCCGGCTTCACGCCGGTGTGTTTTTGCTGCCAGGCCGGGGTGTAAGGCACATCGGCCATGTAGTCGTTGGTGACGTTGCCGCCGCCCAAACCACGGTCGATGCCGTAGTTGGCTGCCATCAAGTCGAATACCGTGGCCACCAGTGCGCTGCTGCCATCAGCCAGTACTACCTTGCGGGCCGGTACATTGCGGGTGAGCAGCTCGTCATGTTCCGCGCCAAAGTAGGGGAAGCCAACGCCAACCACGTCGTCACGGTTGTCAATCAAGGACAGACGGGCCGATACTTCGCGGCCAGTGCTGCCGTCATGCTGTTGCAGGTTCCACTTGCCACTCTGACCCCAACGGAAGCCGATGGAACCGGTAGGTGCCACGATGTCGCCGCTGGTTTCGTCGAAGACCAGGGTCTTCCATTCCGGGTTGTTGTCTTCGTTCAGGTTGTCAGCCAGATGGCTGGCGCGCAGGAAATAGTCCGGCACATAGCGTTCGCCATCCTGGCGCAGCGTCACCAGCATCGGCATGTCGGTGTAGCGGCGGATGTAGTCGGTGAAGTAGGCCGACGGCTTGTCCAGGTGGAATTCCTTGAAGATGACATGGCCCATGGCCATGGCCAGCGCGGCATCGGTGCCCTGCTTCGGTGCCAGCCAGATGTCGCCAAACTTGGCCATTTCGCCAAAGTCGCTGGAAACGGCCACGGTCTTGGTGCCCTTGTAGCGCACTTCGGTATAGAAGTGGGCGTCCGGGGTACGGGTCATCGGAATATTGGAACCCCACACCATCAGGTAGGTGGAGTTGTACCAGTCGGCCGATTCGGCCACGTCGGTCTGTTCGCCCCAGATTTGCGGGCTGGCCGGCGGCAAGTCGCAATACCAGTCGTAGAAGGACAGCGGCACGCCGCCGATCAGGCTGAGGTAACGGCTACCGGCAGCGTAGGACACCATGGACATGGCGGGAATCGGCGAGAAGCCCACCACGCGGTCCGGACCATAGTTCTTGATGGTGTAGGCATTGGAAGCCGCGATGATTTCGTTGGCTTCATCCCAGTTGGCGCGCACAAAGCCACCCTGGCCGCGCTTGCTCTTGTACTGCTTGGCCAGTTCCGGATTCTGGCTGATGTGTTCCCAGGCTTGCACCGGGCTCATGCTCTTGCGCGCTTCGCGCCACAGCTTGGCCAGGCGACCGCGGATCATCGGGTATTTCACGCGTTGTGCCGAATACACGTACCAGCTGTACGACGCACCACGCGGGCAACCACGCGGTTCGTGGTTGGGCAGGTCCGGCCGGGTACGCGGGTAGTCGGTCTGCTGGGTTTCCCAGGTAATCAGACCATTCTTGACATATACCTTCCAGCTACAGGAGCCGGTGCAGTTCACCCCGTGGGTGGAGCGCACGATCTTGTCGTGCTGCCAGCGTTGGCGATAGGCGTCTTCCCATTGGCGGTCTTCATTTACCACCGCGCCATGGCCATCGGCAAAGGTGGATTTCACCTTGCCAAGGAAATTCAGTCTGTCCAGAAAATGGCTCATCTTGCCTCCAAGTTTTTACCGCCAGATGCGGTGCAGCGGCCTTGCCGCGCAGCCTTTGCTTACCCTGCAAAGATTACGGCCGGACAACAACAGCGCCCATTCACCACAGGTGGCAAACAGGCAACGCAGAGTGAGGAGGCGTGCTAAGCCATAAGGAGTAGGCAGGACTACACAGGCTGGCTGCCTTGAGGCGGGTTCACGCTAAAGCCGGCAACGAGACCCGGTCGGGAACAAGCCCCCCAATAGAACCTGTACTAAAGGATGGAAACTTCCCATACCAAGAAAGACTATCTATATACAAAAGGCAACTTCAAACTCATTACCACTATTAATAAGCATTTCTAAAAAATGAGTGAATTGCCTTAGGCCGTATCTCGGGAAAACATACCATCAGGAGCAGTTCCATGCAGCGCACATTCGCCACCTTCTGCATTGCCTACGCAGGGTTCATTTCTCAAGCACATGCTTATGACGGCACCATTTCATTCACAGGAAATATTGCCACAACCACCTGTACCATTAGCGTCGCGGGGAGCGGCAACAATGGCGCCATTACCTTGCCGTCTATCTCCACCAAAGCACTATCCGCAGCCTTGGCCACCGCAGGCACTACCCCGTTTTCCATTTCCCTGAGCGGCTGTACCGGCTCAGCCACTCAGGCCGCCATCTGGTTTGAGAATGACAGCAATGTCAACGCTGCCGGGCGGCTGATCAATACGGGAACCGCAAGTAATGTCGATATTGCCATCTACAATACGACCTCAAGCACTCACATTCCCATCGGGCAAACCAGCAGCGTGTTTGGCAGTAGCGGCACGGCATTTCCGATCAGCAGCGGCAGCGCTACCCTGAACTACCTGGCAAAATACCATGCCACTGGTGTAGCAACTGCAGGCTCTGTCGTCGCCAGCGTCAATTACACCGTGCAGTACCAATAAACCAGACCCACCCAGCGTGGTGCAGATGATTGCTAATCGGCGGGGAGTTTCGCCACTGGTGCCAGATGCCGCCGGATCAGCAATCAATCTGCAATAAAGGGGCTTGTACCGCCTCAGTGGCTGGTGTGCTGGAAGCGATCGACCAGCGCCACCATCTTGCTGGCGGCGCGGTTAAGCTGGCCTGACAAGGTGGCAGCTTCCTGCACGATGTGAGCATTGTTTTCGGCCAGGGCGGCAATCTTGCTGACATTGGTGGCCACATCGTTGCTGGCTGCGGTTTGCTCCTGCATCGCCAGCGTGGTACTGCGGCTCTTGTCGGCGGTGTCGCTGGCCTTGTCATGAATCAGCGCCAGATCTTCCACGGTCAGATCCACTTCCGCCATACCACCCTGCATACGCTGACGCGCGGTCGCCATCTGCTGTGCCACGTCACGGGTTTCGCGACGGATATCCTCAATCAATGCGGCAATATCCAGTGTTTCCTTGCTGGTGCGCTCGGCCAGCTTGCGCACCTCATCGGCCACCACAGCAAAGCCACGCCCCATCTCACCGGCCCGTGCTGCTTCGATGGCAGCGTTAAGCGCCAGCAGATTGGTTTGGTCGGCAATCTCGCGGATGGCGGTGACAATGCTGTGAATACCCTCGGACTTGTCGCGCAGCATATCGACACTTTCACCGGTATGGGTCAGACCATCCGCGGTTTCACTCAGTGTGGTAGCGGTACTGTGCATGCGCTCGCGGCCATCGTCGACACAACCCTGCATGTCCTGCGCCACCCGCATGGCCTGCAAGGCGTTGTCGGTCACGGCGGCGATGCCGGCGGACATTTCCTCGATGGCCGCCGCAATATCAACCGAGGAACGGCTCTGCACTTCCGCCGTGGAGGCGGCACGGGCCGATACATCGCTCAAGGAATTGGCTGCTGACATCATCTGGTGCGCTTCGGTCTTGATCTGCCGCAGGGTGTCGGCAAAGGCGTCGGCCAGATGGTCAAACGCATGACCCATGCGGGCGATTTCATCACTGCCGGGCAGCGCCGCCCGGCGCGACAGGTCAAAATCGCGGCTCATGCCGCTCATCAGTTGCTCCAGCCGGGAAATAGGCCGCTCTACACTGTGGTAGATGGCCCAGCCCAGTACCGACAGCAGCAGGATGGTGGCAGCAGAACCCAGCAGGGTGAACCACAACTGGAAAGTGGCCTGGGACAACAGCTGCTGCACATTGTCATCCAGTTGCTGCAGCAATGCATCCTGCAGCTTTTTCAGATTGGCCATTTGCGTGCTGGCGGTTTTGAACCACAGGGCCGGCGCCACGCCCAGCGACTGCCCCAACGGCACGGACATCATCTGTTGGCGCATGGTTTGCACGGCAGCAGCTTCCGCGGATTGGTCCGCCTGCTGCGATGCCTGCCTGATCTGGCCGGTTGCCACCAGCCGCAGCTGACTGGCACAGGCCTGTTGCCGTGCCTGCATGCCGGCAGCCTGCAGCAATGCGGGTTGGTCAAAACTGCCACGGCCCAGCACACCATTGATGAAACCGCGTTCACGTCCGGCAAATTCCTTCTGACATTGCAGATTGACCAACGCCACGGCATCACGCAGTAAACCAGCATCGCTGGTACTGCCAGCCAGGCCGGCAATCAGACCAATCAGTTGCTCGATATTGTCGGAATAGGTGGTGAACATCTGCCCTGCCGGCAGACTACGGCTGTCGATGGCAGCACGCCCCTGCAGCAAGGTGCGTACCTGCTGGTCTGCCGCTGCTGCCTGGCTGGCATCCGGCAGTGTCGCCAAGCTGGCGTGGAAATCGGCCAGCGCGCTATCGGTTTGCTGGCGCACTGTTTTCAGCTCATCCGGCAGGCTACTGCCCGCCGCACTCAGAAATCCATTGCTCAGGCCCCGTTCGGTCTGCAATTGGTGAATCAGGCTGCTGGCCTTGCCTGCTACCTGCAGCAGTTGGCCGGAAGCCTGCAGCCGGGACAGGCTTTGCCATTTTTCCAGCGACAGCACGCCAGCCAGCCCGGCAATCACCAGCACGAAGGGCAAAATCAGCAGGCCAAGCCTGCTTGCGATGGAAAGTCTGGACAACATGAAGGCCTCACAATCGTCGTGGGGTGAATTGCTTGTTGCAATGCATTAAGCATAGGAAACTTTTAGCTAGCAACAAATATGCCTTCCCAATAAAAAGGGGGAAGCATCTGCGCTTCCCCCGTACTTCCTGTTGACAAGGAGACTATGTTTTGCGGTTTGTCAGCAACGGATTTCCGCATTCTTGCGAGCGTAGAACCACCAGTTGATCAGCACGCAGCTGGCGTAAAACAGGATGAAGGCGTACAGCGCAGCCTCCACACCACCGGTCATGGAAATGGACGTGCCATAACTCTTGGGAATGAAGAAACCGCCATAGGCCCCGATGGCACCGGAGAAGCCCAGTACTGCGGCCGCTTCGCGGGTGGCATCGGCCTGCGCCTGTTTCTGCGCGGCCTCGCTCTTGCCGGCCAGGCGTTGATGCAAGGTGAGGAAAATCACCGGCACTTGCATGAAGGTGGAGCCATTACCCACGCCGGTCAGCGCAAACAGGCAGAGAAACATGGCGAAGAAGCCCTGGAAGTTGCCACCCTGACCTGCGTGCGGCAAAAAGGTCAGCACACCACCAACAGCCAGCATCATCAGCAGGAATACCGCCTGGGTTACCTTGGCACCGCCAATCTTGTCAGCCAGCCAGCCGCCAACCGGACGCGCCAGCGCACCCACCAGCGGGCCATAGAACACGTACTTGGTAGGATCTACATCCGGGAACTGGCCTTTCATCAGCAGCGGGAAACCGGCAGAGAAACCAATGAAGGAGCCGAAAGTACCAATGTACAGCCAGCACATCAGCCAATTGTGCTTGCGCTTGAAAATGACGACCTGATCGGCAAAGGACGCGCGGGCCGAAGCGATATCATTCATGCCCAGCCAGGCAGCAATGGTGGACAGCACGATGAAGGGCACCCAGACAAAGCCGGCATTCTGCAGCCACATTTTCTTGTGCACGGCAGCCTTCACCCATACTTGCGGTTCACCACCAAAGGCTCCGAATACACCCATGGTAATCACCAGCGGCACCACAAACTGCACCAGCGATACGCCCAGATTGCCCAGGCCTGCATTCAGGCCCAGCGCCGTGCCTTTTTCCGCCTTGGGGAAAAAGAAGCTGATATTGGACATGGAGGAGCTGAAATTGCCGCCACCAAAGCCGCACAGCAGCGCCAGCACCACCATGGTGATATAGCTGGTATTGGGGTCCTGCACGGCAAAGCCGATACCGATGGCCGGAATCAGCAGGCTGGCAGTGGAAATGGCTGTCCACTTGCGGCCACCAAAAATCGGCACCATGAAGCTGTAGAAAATCCGCAGCGTGGCCCCAGACAACGCTGGCAGCGCGGCCAGCCAGAACAGCTGGTTCTGGCTGTAGCTAAAGCCGATATTGGGCATGTTGAGCACCGCCACACTCCACACCTGCCAGATGACAAAGGCCAGCATCAGCGCGGGGATGGAAATCCACAGGTTGCGTCGGGCAACCGCCTTGCCTTCCTGCTGCCAGAAATCTTTGCTTTCCGGTTCCCACCGGTCCAGTACATGTGACATCACGTCCTCCCTGACGGCCACACGGCCATCAATCAAAAATGGGGTTGCTACTTTCAGGCCGACTGTTGGGCCACTGCGGCCACGGCCTTGCCCTGCTCAGGCTTGAAGGAAAAATGCATCCACACCAGCGACACGCACACCGTGCCGTACAGCAGCATGAAGGCGCTGCTGCGCACACCAGTGATATCCAGCAGCACGCCAAACAGGATGGGCAACAGGAAACCGCCCATACCACCAGCCAGGCCTACCACGCCGGATACCGCACCGATATTGTCGGGAAACTCATTGGCAATGAACTTGAACACCGAAGCCTTGCCGATGGCCATGGCAATACCCACCCCAAACAGCATCAGGGTGAACTGGGTCACGCCCATGCCGATATGGAAGCTTTGCACGCCGTGCGTGGTGGTAATGCTGAAATCGGTTTGCGGGTAGGACAGGATGAAGAATGCGACCCAGCAGGTCCACATCACGCCCCAGGTGACTTTGTAGGGACCGAAGCGGTCGGACAACCAACCACCCATGGCACGCAGCACGCCACCGGGCAGGGAGAAACAGGCCGCCAGAAAGGCTGCATGCTTGATGTCAAAGCCGTACTCGCCCACGTAGTATTTGGTCATCCACAGTGCCAGTGCGACATAACCGCCGAAAACCACCGAGTAATACTGGCAGTAGCGCAGCACAGCCGGGTTCTTCATCAGTGCCATCTGGGAGCGCAGGCTCACTTTGCTGCTAACCAGATGCGCAGTATCCTGATAGGAAAACAGCCAGAACAGGATGGCTGTCACCAGCATGATGCCGGCGTATACCGACGGTACCAGTTGCCAGCCACCTACGGCGATGATGCCCGGTGCCACCAGCTTGGTGAGCGAGGAACCGGCATTACCGGCACCAAACACTCCCATTGCCATGCCCTGCTGTTCCGGCTTGAACCAGCGCGCCACATAGGGCGTGCCTACCGAAAAAGCCCCGCCTGCCAGGCCCACCAGCAGGCCAATGGCCAGAAACTGCCAATAGGCGGTGGCATACTGCATGATGAAGATGAAGGGCACGCAGATCAGCATCAGCAGAAACAGCACGATGCGACCGCCGAAACGGTCGGTCCAGATACCCAGTGGCACGCGGATCAGCGAGCCGGACAATACCGGCGTAGCCGCCAGAATGCCGAATTCGGTTTCATTCAGACCCAGATGCTGCTTGATGGGGATGCCCAGTACCGCAAACATCATCCAGATCATGAAACAGATGGTAAATGCCACGGTGCTTGATGCCAGCACGGCATACTGCTTGAAGCGTAAAGAAGCCATGATGCTTTTGCTCCACTATTGGGATAAAGACATTTAACCCTTTTATGGGCACGGGAAATATTCACCGATAGCAGCACTGCGGGCGGCATGAGGAGCTAGGCAACAACGGCAGATGGGGAAGAGGAACTAATCACTAAGAGGGATATACAAGCAAAAATCCTTGCCAGGCCTGGCTTGCAGCAGGCCAGAAATCATGACGGATACTCCATCTTGTGGCGAATTGTCGTCACACTCTGCTGCCATTATTGTTAAGCTGGAAACAGACACGGTTCTGGCCCTGCGTCGGCCCGACCCCACTCCCCTCCAGCCTTACCGGACCAGTACCCAGATGATGCTTTACCAGACCCCGCAATTGCGCAGCCTTTCCACCAAGCTGCTGATGCTGACCATTGCCTGGCTGCTGCTGGCCATGACCTCCATCGGCTACACCCTGGTGCTGTCATGGAAGCTGGAAGGCGGTGCCGCCGCCATCAACGATGCCGGCAGCCTGCGCATGCGCAGCTACCACATCGCCCTGCAAGTGAGCGAAGGCGCGCCGCTGACCACCGTGCATGATGAAGAACAGCAATTTGCCTTTATCCTGGCCCGCCTGAAAAAAGGCGACCCGGCCCGGCCGCTTTTTCTGCCGGACAATCTGTCCGTACATCAGCAGGTGGCCAGTATCGAACAATCCTGGCAGCACGACATGCTGCCGCTGCTGGAAGCTGCCTCCGTACAAAGCACCAGCAGCCGCAAGATGGAACGCCCTGACATTGCCAGCTTCGTCAACCGCATCGACCGACTGGTAAAACTGGTGGAAGAAGACAATGCACGCAACACCACCTTGCTGCGGTTCTTCCAGATGGCGCTGATTGCCATGGCCATTGTCGGCTCCTTCAGCATGATGTTCCTGCTGTTCCTGCTGGTGATCCGCCCGCTCAATGCACTGGGCGAGGGCATGCTGCGCCTGCGTGACGGCAAGCTGGACGCGCGGGTCGAGGTGGACAGCAATGACGAATTTGCCACCATTGCCACCGGCTTCAACCAGATGGCTGACCGCCTGCAGGACCTCTACACCACGCTGGAACAGAAAGTGGCGGGAAAAACCCGCTCGGTGGAAGAAAAAAACCGCCAGCTGGCCGCGCTCTACAATGTCACGGCCTTCCTGCATGGCTCGCACACGCTGGACAATATGTGCAGCGGCTTCATCAGCCGGCTGATCGAACTGACCGGGGCTGATGCCGGCAGTGTGCGGCTGGTGGATTTCAAGCGCGGCAGACTGGAGCTGATTGCCCAGCAAGGCCTGCCGGACGACATGGTGGAACATGACGACTGCGCCCCCATCGACGGCTGTCTGTGCGGCGATGCCGTACAGCAGCCGGTGTCCGTCATCCACCGCTTCGACCGTCTGCCGGCCACAGAGGAAAAGCACTGCCAGCGTGCCGGCTTTGCCAGCATTTCGGTATTTCACATCCGTCACAACCAGAATAATGTCGGCATTTTCACCCTGTATTTTTACCAGACGCCCAAGCTGCCACCGCAAGACCAGTTTTTGCTGGAAACCCTGGGCAGCCATCTGGGCGTGGCCGTGGAAAACCAGCGTCTGGCCGCCCGCGACCAGCAATTTGCCGTGGCTGAAGAGCGCAATCTGATGGCGCAGGGCCTGCATGACAGCATTGCCCAGTCCCTGTCCTTCCTCAACCTGCAGGTACAGATGCTGGAAGCGGCACTGGCCGACAAGCACACCGAACAGGCCCAGGAAAACCTGGCCTTCATCCGTACCGGCGTCCAGGAATGCTACGAAGACGTACGCGAGTTGCTGCTCAACTTCCGCACCCGCATCAACAAGGAAGACTTCGGCGACGCAGTACGCACCCTGCTTGACCGCTTTGAAAAGCAGGCACGCGTCCCCGCTCAGCTCAACCTCAGCGGCAATGGCCTGGCACTCAATCCGCAACAGCAGCTGCAGGTAATCTTCATCCTGCAAGAAGCACTGTCCAATGTGCGCAAACATGCCCACGCCCGCCGCGTGCGGGTGGATATCCGCAACGATGCCGACTTCCACATGCAGATCCGCGACGATGGCTGCGGCTTTGACGAAGCCCAGGTTGCCAGCCGCCGCGCCAGCCACGTCGGTCTGTCCATCATGCAGGAACGCGCTTCGCGCATTCACGGCCAGATCAGCATTCAGGCCCATGCCGATGGCGGCACCGAAGTCAGCCTGCTGCTACCCCATACCGAAAGACAAGCCGCATGACAACCACCCGTATCCTACTGGTCGACGACCACACCCTGTTCCGCAGCGGCCTCAAAGCCCTGCTGCAAAGACAAAGCGACTTTGAAATCGTTGGCGAAGCCGCCGACGGCCTGGAAGGCGTGAAGCTGTGCGAGCAACTGAAGCCGGACGTAGTGCTGCTGGACCTCGACATGCCGCAGATGAATGGCCGCGAGGCATTGGCACAAATCCTGGTTACCCAGCCGCAACTGGCGGTGCTGATGCTTACTGTATCGGAAGACGGCGAAGATCTGGCCGAATGCCTGAAAACCGGCGCCCGTGGCTATCTGCTGAAAAACATCAATGCCGACTTCCTGCTGGAAAGCATCCGCCGCGCGGTGGAGGGTGACAGCGTGCTGTCACCGGAAATGACCTCAAAGCTGCTGCTGCAACTACGCGGTGGCGAAGCATCCCGCAGCAAGCGTGCCGGGGTAGAGCAACTGACCCAGCGTGAGCGGGAAATCCTGGCCTGGCTCAGCCGTGGCGTCAGCAACAAGGAAATCGCCCGCTCACTGGATCTGGCCGAGAGCACAATCAAGGTGCATGTGCAGAACATCCTGCGCAAGCTCAATCTGAATGGCCGGGTACAGGCTGCCCTGTTTGCCGTCGAACACGGTCTGGACAAGCTGCCCTGATATCTTGCCGGATTCAGCAACATCCCTGTTGAAGGCCGGCAAAAGGACAACTACCATGTCATGCATAGCCCCACCACTGGCCCCCCCAGGCCCGCTTGCCGCCATGAATGCATATGCGCTGCTGGACGCGCTCAATACCCCGGTATGGATCATCCTGCCGGCCACCGATGAAATCCTGTTTGCCAACCGGCAGGCACTGGCCATGGCCAGCCGGCAAACAGTGGCCGATCTGCGCGGTGGCTGCCTGTCGGCCCGCGCACAGGAAAGGCTGGCCGACTACACGCCCAGCATGCTGCAGCACGAGCAGGTGGTGGAAATCTGGACCGTGCGAGGGCAAGACGAAGCGCAAGCCCTTGGCTGCCATCTGGGAGACTTTCTGCTGGAAGATGGCCGCAATGCCATTCTGGTGGAAGGCATGCTCGCGGCCATCGCACCGCCACATTCCTTGCCGGCTGCAGCAGGCCGGGAAGGCAGCTTTCACGAAATGCTGATGCAGACCAACAGCGCTCCCATGCTGCTGATCGACCCCGCCGACGAAGGCCGCATCGTCAACGTCAACCAAGCCGCAATCCGCTTTTATGGCTACAGCCGGACCGAATTCACCGAGAAGCACACCTGGGAAATCAATGCCATGGGCCGGGCCATCCTGCCGGTGATGCAGCACATTGCCCAACTGCCTGGCGGACACAAGCCGCTCAGCTTTGTCCACCGCCTGGCCGACGGCAGCCTGCGTGACGTGCAAACCTATGCCGGCCCGGTGGTCATTCACGGCAAACGCCTGATGCTGTGCGTGATTCATGACATCACCGAGCAGAAGCGCCTGAAATCCGAACTGGAACAAGCGGCCCTGAAAGACCCGCTCACCGGACTGTGGAACCGCCGCCACCTGTTGCTGCAACTGGAACGCTCCATTCAGGAAAAACAACGCTTTGGCAATGACTTCAGCCTGATTTTGCTGGATGCCGACAACTTCAAGCACATCAATGACCGCTACGGCCACTTTACCGGCGACGAAGTACTGGTATGGCTGGCCAAGACGCTGGAGTCGCGTGTGCGTGCCGTGGACAGCGTCTGCCGCTGGGGCGGCGAAGAGTTTGTCATCCTGCTGCCCCAAACCAGCCGCGACAATGCCCTGCTACTGGCCGAATCCTTACGCCAGACCGTGGCACAAACACGCCATGACAAACTGCCAGCCATCACGGTCAGCATTGGCGTGGCCATCCATCAGGAGCAGGAAACGGTGGAAAGCCTGATCATGCGGGTGGACAGCGCGCTATACCAGGCCAAGAACCAGGGCCGCAACTGCGTCATCGCCGCCTGATGGCCCGGGCAGGACACCGCCTGCCCGATCTGCCATCCTGCCCTACTCCCTCTGACCTAGATGCATGCCCACCACTGGCCAACTGGCAAGACCGGGCCGGCAGCATACACTGGCAACCATTCTCCCCTACTGGTGCCAGCCATGCTGTCCGACCGTTTTGGCAGAGCCATCGACTATCTGCGGGTATCCGTCACCGACCGTTGCGACCTGCGTTGCAGCTATTGCATTCCCAAAGGCTTCAAGGGTTTCGAGGAACCGGCCAACTGGCTGCGCTTTGACGAAATACAGCGCGTGGTGGCCGCCTTTGCCCGGCTGGGCACGCGGCGCTTTCGCCTGACCGGTGGCGAGCCGCTGCTGCGGCGTGACTTGCCGCAACTGGTGGGCGCACTGGCGGCACTGCCGGGGGTTGAAGACTTGTCGCTCACCAGCAATGGCACCCAGCTGGCCAGCCTGGCCGCACCGCTTAAATCCGCCGGCCTGCACCGGCTCAACATCAGCCTGGATTCCTTGCGGCGCGACTGCGTGGCCAGCATCAGTGGCAGCGACAGTCTGGGCAAGGTGCTGGACGGGCTGGCAGCAGCCAAAGCTGCCGGCTTTGCCAATATCAAGATCAATATGGTGCCGCTGGCCGGGGTGAATGACGGTGATATCGAGTCCATGCTGGCCTACTGCATGGAGCAGGGTTTCGTGCTGCGCCTGATCGAAGCCATGCCGATGGGCAGTACCGGCCAGGCCGCGCAGGGGCTGGACCTGAGCCAGTTGCTGGACAAGCTGACACACCAGCACGGCCTGATTGCCAGCAGCCGCAGCCTGGGCGGCGGCCCGGCCTCTTACTGGCAGAATGCTGATGCCAGCTTCACCCTGGGGCTGATCACGCCGATGTCGCAGCACTTCTGTGCCACCTGTAACCGGGTAAGGCTATCGGTGGATGGCACGCTATACATGTGCTTGGGGCAGGAAGAACAACTGGAGCTGCGCCCGCTGCTGCGCGCCGGTTGCAGCGACACCGAACTGGAAGCCGCCATCCGCGCCGCCATCGAACTGAAGCCGGAAAAACACGAATTCATCCAGCAGCCGCAGCAGGTAGTGCGCTTCATGTCGATGACCGGAGGCTAGGCCGGTTTGCTGCCATCGGCTTGTCAGCCAGCAGCGGCAACTGCAATAAGGCAGCCGTCATGCGCTGGGCCAGGTAATACAAGGAACCCACCCCGCCATAACTCCAGGCCGGTGCCACGGCTGCCAGCCGCTGCTGCCGGACAAAGGGCATGCCCTGCCACAGCGGGCTGACAAACAGCCGCCCGGCTTCAGCAAACGGCTGCTGATACAGCACCACCTCGTCACGCCAGGCTGCCAGATCCACCACCCGCTGCTGGCTGATTCCCCATACCGAAGCCGCCGGCGTGCCGGTGGTATTCAGCCCCAGCCGGCGCAAGGCCAGCACCGGCATGGCATTGCTGCCATACACATACACGCTGGAGGCATTGGCAAAACGGATCACCTGCACCCGTGGCAGACGCCGGGCACCATGCGCCTGCAATTGCTGACGCAATTGCGCAAAGCCCTGTGCCAGCTGGTGCAACCTGGTGTCAGCCTGCGGCTGGCGGCCCAGCACCCGGCCCAGTTGCAGGAAAATGGCTTCGGCCACCTGGGCATGGTCTTCGTTCTGACGGAAAGCATCGATGGTCAGCACCGGAGCAATGGCTTGCAGGCGCGGACGTAAGGCACCCAGCACCGGACTGCTGAGGATCAGATCGGGCTTCAGGCTGGCCAGCAATTCGAGGTTCGGCTCCAGCCGGCTGCCCGCCGACAGCGCTCCGGCGGGCAACAAGGGCTGCGCCACCCAGCGGCGGTAATCGTCGGCATCCGCCACCGCCAGCGGGGTGATTCCCAGCTCCAGCAGGTTTTCTGCCGCCTCCCAGCTGAGCGCCACAATCCGCTTGGCTGCCGGCATGGCCGCTGCCGCCCTCAGCTCATCCACACCACCGGCCATGGCCGGGCAGGCCAGCACCCACCACAACAGGACACAAAACCAGCCACGCCTCATTGCCCACCTCCACGCCGCAGGCGTTGCCACCCCAGCAACAACAGGAAATAACAACCGCACAAAACCGATGCCAGCATGCCCAATGGCAGTTGCCGCGGGTAAATCACCACCCGCCCCAGCCAGTCGGCCAGCAGCAGCAAACCGGCCCCCAGCAAGGCGGCCACCAGCAACTGTGTTGCCGCCTGCCGCGCACCCAGCATGCTGGCAATATGCGGTGCCAGCAGGCCCAGAAACGCCACCGGCCCCAGTACCGCGGTCACCGCCGCAGTCAGCACGGCCACCAGCAGCAACAGGCCCAGACGGGCGGCAGCCAGATGCAGGCCACGCCCTTGTGCCAGGCCATCGCCCAGGCTGAGCAGGGTCAACACCCGCTGGCAGGCCAGCGCCGCCAGCGCCAACAACAGCACCGTCAGGCTGAGCCACACCGCATGCGCCGGTGTCACCCGGTAACTGGAACCGGACAACCATGCCAATACCGCCAGGCTGTCCGGCGTGCCCCTGGCCAGCACCGTTTGCAACATGGCATCCAGCATGGCAGCCAGGGCAATGCCGCTGAGCGCCATCATGCCCGGCGCATACTGGTGGCGACGGCCCAGCCATAGCAAACCGGCCAGCACCAGCAAGGCCCCCAGCAACGCCAGCATGGTAGCGTCCTGCTGCAAGGGCCGCCCCAGGCAAGCGGCCACCAGCAGCATGCACAAGGTGGAGCCAGCCGACAGGCCGAGTAGATCGGGACTGGCCAGCGGGTTACGCAGCAGCCGCTGCAATAGCACGCCAGCCAGCGCCAGGCCCGCCCCGGCACTCAGGGCCACCAGGCTGCGCGGCCAGCGCAGCGACCATAACAAGGCATCCGGCCAACCCCATTGCCAGCCATCGGGGCCGGGGGCCAATGCAATGCTCAGCCAGCCCAAGCCCAGCAAGGCCAGCAACAGCAGCAGCCAATCGCCGGTACGCCAACGGCGCTGACCGCCGGCCATGTGCAGCACGGCCGCTTGCTGGGCCGTGCTCAGGCTGCGCCGTACCAGCCACAGCAGCAGCGGCCCGCCCAGCAAGGCAGTCACCGCGCCGCTGGGCAGGCTGCTGCCCGCCCAGTGGCCGATGGCCAGTGCCAGACAATCGCTGCCCAGCAAGCAAGCCGCCCCCAGCAGCGCACTGCAGGCCAGTTGCGCCAGCGGACGGCGCGCGCCAAGCAACTGGGCCAGATTGGGAGCCAGCAGGCCGATGAAACCGATCAGCCCCACCGCCGTCACCGTCACCGCGCTAAGCCACAGTGCCGCCAGCAACAGCAGCAGAATGGTACCCAGTGCCAGCCCTCGGCCGCGCGCGGCAGCCACGCCCAGCGACAGCATGGCCAGTGGCCGGGGTGCCAGCCACAGCAACAGCGCGGCAGGCAGCAGGCGCGGCCACAGCCACTGCGCCCATTGCCAGTCTATTTGCGCCAGATCGCCAGCCCCCCAGACAAACAGATTGCTGGCGTACTGGTCGTGCAATAACACCAGCATGGTGGCCATGCCGCCCAGCAGCAGATTCACCGCCATGCCGGCCAGCACCAGCGGCAAGCCGTTCAGCCCGCGCGGTCCGGCCAGCAGCAAGACCAGCCCCAGCGCCAGCATGGCACCCAGCAAGGCTGGCCAGCCGCTGCTCAAGGAGGGATTGTCGGGCAGTACCACGGCAGCCAGCACCACACCCAGCCAGGCACCCGATGAAATGCCCAGCGTCATGGGAGACACCAGTCGATTGCCGCTGAGTTGTTGCAGCACGCTGCCGGACAAGCCCAGTGCCGCCCCGGCCAGCAGCGCCATCACCATGCGTGGCAGGCTGGCGTAATAAAACTGCAGGCTGGCAATGTCCTGCTGCTGCTGCCACGGCCCGGCAGGCGGCATGCCTCCGTTAAGCCACAGGTGCACGCCAGCCAGCAGGCAGAGCACCGGCAATATCCAGCGCAGATGACCATGCGCCCCGGCCCCCTGGCCGGGCTTGGCAATCACATGCTCCATATCAGGCCACCACCGCCACCGGACAGGCCTGCCCGGCCTGCTCCAGCAAGCGGATTTCTATGCCGTACAGGCCGGACAGCCGCGGCGAATGCAATAACTCCAGCGGACTGCCGTCAAAATACAAGGCACCGCGCTGCAAGGCGATGATGCGGTCGGCAAAGCGGGCCGCCAGGTTCAGATCATGCAGCACCACCACCACACCACGTCCGGTCTGCTGGTTCAGGCGGCGCAGCAGGCCCATCATTTCGTATTGATGGGCCAGATCCAGCGCCGAGGTGGGCTCATCCAGCAGCAGCAGCGGCGATTGCTGGGCCAGCAGCATGGCAATCCAGGCCCGCTGGCGCTCGCCGCCGGACAGGCTGTCCGCCGCCCGCGCGGCATACTGGCTGACATCGGCATCGGCCATCGCCTGCGCCACCACGGCGCTATCCTGCTCCCGCCAGCGGCCAAACACCCCGCACCAGGGATAACGTCCCAGCGCCACCAGTTCCGCCACCGTCAGCCCGGCAGCGTCCGGCAGTCGCTGCGGCAAGTACGCCACCTGGCGGGCAAACTGGCGGGCGGACAGGCGGGAGCTGGGCGCGCCATTAAGCAGCACCTGGCCCTGATCGGGCTGCAACTGGCGCGCCAACACATTCATCAAGGTGGATTTACCGGAGCCGTTATGCCCCAGAATGACGGTGAACGCCGTCCCATCCAGCTGCAAGGCTGGTAACTGCAACAGGCAGCGCCCCTGACGCTGCACCTGGATATCATGCAAGCTCAACATCTTGTTGTGCCCACTCCTGTCTGAGCAGCGCAATGCGCGCTGCCGGTTTCAATTTCGGACACGTACTGCACAGTGTCCCGTCACAGCGGCGAAAATGCTGGCAGCAGGCACGCCGTGCCAGTGCCAGCCGCTCGCCGCCCTGCTCCAGCGCCACCGGCCACAGCCCGCTGGCCTGCGGCAGTTGCATTGCATCCAGCCACTGCCCACACCAGTCGGTCACGGTGGTGTTGGCCAGCGCCGGGCGCTGCTGCTGCACCCGCAGCAAGGCAGCGGCCACACAATCGGCCAATAAGCGGCCTGCCAGCTTGGGGTGCAATGGCTGCTGGGCGTGTAGCTGGGCATGCAGGCAGTCGGCCATCTCCGTCAGTTGCCGCGCAGCCTGCTGGCGCAGGCTGGCTATAGCGGCAGGCTGCAGCATTTGCTCCGGCAGGCTGAAACCGGCCACCATGCCGGGCAGCAAGCGCTGCTGCATGGCAGTGAAATCCGGCAGCACTGCTGCCAGCTCCACCGCCAGCACCGTGGCATAGGCGGGCTGCCACAGCAGCAGGCTCCAGCTGCGGCAGCCCCAGTAATGCGGGCCGGCTTCCGGATGCTGCTGACGCAGGTAGTGCAGCAGTTGGCCGATGGCAGCACTGGCGGTGCTGATGGCAAACTCATCCGGCGCGGGCAGCCCTACCCGGCCCTCCAGCCCGGGCAGCGCCCGGGCCAGCAGCGGCAGCAAACGGCCCAGCGGCAGTGTGCTGCCTGCGGCCCGATCAGTCGGCCACATGATTAGCCAGAGGATTGCGCAAGGTGCCGGCAAACTTGAGGTTGCCCGCCGGGTTGGCCAGATCCAGCATTTGCTGGTTATTGCCCAGTTGCAGCCGGTTGAGGCATGAGCGGTCAAATTCCGGCATGAACAGGTCGTAGCGGGCAAAACGCTCGGCCAGCTGCGGGAATTGCGCCTGGTAAGTGCGCACGCACTGGCCTACCTCCTGCCAGAACGCTTGCTCGGGCAGGCCGCAATGCTCATCCAGAATGGCGGACAGGTAGCGGAAGAAGCCGTCGAACACATCGGTGAACAAGGCCAGCAGCTTCATGTGTTCCGGCACCTTCACCGCCAGCCGCGCTACCGCTGGCGGCAGGGCGGCGTCCGGGTTCAGGATGGCGGCTTCCTCGGCAATGTCCTTCATGATGGCGCGCTGCGGGATATTGTTTTCCAGCTGCAGGATGAGGTTTTCCCCATGCGGCATGAACACCAGCTCGTGGGCATAGAAGCAATGCAGCAGCGGTGCCAGATAGGCTTGCAGATAGCGCGCCACCCAGTTGCGCGCATCCAGGCCGGAACTCCTGATCAGCGCGGCCAGCAAGGATTCTCCGGCCGCATCGATATGCAGCAGCGCGGCCATGGTCATCAGCCGCTTGCCCGGTGCCAGCAAGGACGCGGGGCTTTCACGCCACAGTGCCGACAACATTTTCTTGTACGGCGAGTCCTTGCTGATGCCGCTGTCGAAATAGGGATTGCGAAAACCGATGGAAGCCACTTCGCGCAAAATGGCAAAGCCTTGCTGGCGCAGGTAGGCATCGCTGTCCACCAGTTGGCGGATCCAGTCGTTGATGGCCGGGGTGGCCAGCATGTAATACGGCGACAGCCCGCGCATGAAGCCCATATTGAGAATGGACAGCGCGGTTTTCACATAGCGGTGCTGCGGCTGGCTGATGTTATAGAAGGTGCGGATGGACTGCTGCGCCAGATAGGCATCCTCGCCATACCCCAGGCAGACGATATGGCGCTGTGCCACTTCCGGCGCAAAGGAAATGGCCAGCTTGTTGAACCACTGCCAGGGGTGGGCCGGCATCAGCAGGTAGTCGTCCATGTCCAGTTGCTGAGCGGCCAGCTGGCGGGCAAAACCGGCCAGCACCTCGCTGCCCAGCTCTTCTTGCAGCAGGCGCTGGTAGTCCAGATCGGCCGCGCACGAGAAGGTGGCGCGCGCCTTGTGTACCGCCAGCCAGATCAGGCGCTGCGGTGCCGCGGCTTCCGGCGCATGGCGCAGGTAATCCACCGCATCAAAGCCGATACGGCCGTTATTGGCGACAAAGCCCGGATGCCCTTCCATCATCGAGGTTTCCACCGACTGGAAATCCGCCCGGGTCAGTTCCTCGGCACTCAGCCCGCCACGGGCATGCTTGTAGGCACTGCCATACAGGGTGCTGCTGATTTCCTCCAGGTACACCGGCATCATGTCGTCGCCAATGCCCAGCACCGCCTTGAATTCGATGATGAAGGCCAGCGCGTCCAGCTCGGCGGCGGCACCCCGCACGGTGCGCCGGATGGATGCCGGGTCGATCAGCCAGTGCTCCAGCGCCAGCACACGGGCGCGGAAAGTGTATGCGCCGCTGCCATCCGGAATGGGCAGGCGGTATTCGCCCCAGCCGTCCTGCTGATGCTGCAGTTCTGGTGTCAGCAACAGTTCGTGGGAAAACTCGGCAATGGCCTTGCGCAGCAGCAGGCGGTTGACCTTGGCCCAGATGGCCGGCTGCAGATGGGAAACCAGTTGTTGCGGATGTTGATGATTGACGTTTTGCATGGTGTTCCTTGCACCAGGGCGTGGCCGCCTGACAGCGGCTGCCCCGGCAGGGTAAATGTTGTCAGAGTGCACACGTGGCCTGGTCGGCGATGGCTTGCAAATGGGCGTCAAACTGCGCCCGTGTGCAAAAGGCCAGCGCGGCACGCTTGTGCGGCAGCGCGATTTCGCCGTGATAGACAAAGCCGGCATAGCGGTTGAGCTGGTGGATCTTGTCGTTGCGCACATCCGGCTCCACCACGACGCGGCGGACGGACGGTTCGGCAAACAGGGCCGCCAGCACCGTATCCATCGCCACCCGGCTAAAACCACTGCGCGGCTGCACTGGCGGAGCCAGCAGCAGATGCATGCCGATATCGCCGGGCTGCACCGGGTAATGGCGGCCCAGTTGGTCATGGGCCGGGTCGTAGCGCTCCATCAGGAAAGCCGGTGCATCGTCCAGCCAGGCCAGCCAGGCCTGGGCATGGCCACTGGCCTGCAAGCCGGCATAGGCGGCAGTGACCGCTGCCAGCGCATGCCCCTGCATGCCCCAGTAGCGGGCGTAATCACGCTGCACCCAGTCATGCAGCAAGGGGATGTCCTCGGGAATGCGCAAGGCATGCAGGCGAAAGCAGCCAAAACCCTCCACCTGACGGGTGAACAAAGGTAAACGCGCCGTCATGGGCAAACTCCTTGGGAAAGTGCCGGGGCAGGTTCCCGCAGCAATACAGGGGATAACAGCCAGCACAGCAGCAGCCCTAGCGCCGCAGCGACAAACGGGGCCAGCAAGCCATGGCCTGCCACCAGCACACCGGCGGCGGAAGAGGACAGCAACACGCCCAGGTTCTGGCACAGGCTGATGCGGCTGTAGTCGCGGGCATAGCGTGCCGGGCTGCTGTGGCGGAACAATTGCAGGTCCAGCCATACCGTCAGCTGAAACAGCGCCCAGCCAAACAGGCAGCGCCCCAGCAACAGCAGTGGCAGCCAGGGCTGGGCCTGCAACAGCAGACCGGCCGCTCCCAGCCACCACAGGTGGCGCAGGCCAGCCGTTGCCGCCAGGCCACGCTGCGAACGCCACCGCGCATGCCACAAACCCAGCAAGGCCATGGCAGCAGGCAGGGCAAACACCGCAGCGGCCAGCAGGTTGTTGTCGATACCGCTTTGCTGCTGCCAGTACAGGGCAAAGAAGCCGCGTACCAGATAGGCACTGCAGTAGAACAACAGCATCAGCAGTCCCAGCCGCCGCAGCGCAGCACCTGCCGCCTGCGGGCTGCTTGCCTGCTCCTGCTCTGCCTCCGGGGTGGCGCAGGACGCGCGCGGATGCCAGCGCAGCCACAGGCACAAGGCCATCTGCAGCAGGTCTGCCAGCGCCATCAGCAAGAAGATATCCCCCGGCGGCAACAGGCCCAGCAAGGCACCACCCAGCAAGGCTCCGCCAATGCCACCAAAGTGGACAATCACCGACAGCAGGCCGATCAGGCTGCCGTGCTGTTGCCGTGGGGTCTGGCTCATCAGCAGCGGGTAAATCAGCAGATAGCTGGCCTTGCACGCCACCATGCCCAGCGATGCCAGCCAGAAGACCGGCATGCTGTTGCTGAAGGCGCTGCACAGGCATAGCAAGGCGGCGGCCAGCTGGGTGACAGGCAATAGCCGCAGCAAGGCCACCCGCCGCGCCAGTGCTGCCCAGGCGGGCAGCGCCAGCATTACCACCAGGCACATGGCAGCCAGGTAATTACCCACCAGGCTGGCATCGTTCACCCCGAAGCGGCTGGCAAAGTACTGGGGATAAAACGGCAGCAATACCGCATCGCCCACCACCGCCAGGCTGGTCAGGGTCAGCAATACCCGCCTCATGCGCTCAGGCGCTCCGGCGCGGGTTGCGACTGCGGCACGGTGAATTGCTGGAAGGCAATGCGCTGCTCCACCGGATAGTGGGCAACCCCGGTCATGCTGTGAATCAGCCGGGCATTGCGATAGCACGCCATGCCCAGATCCGGCGACGACAAGCCGTGGGTGTGCAGTTCGGCGTTTTGCACAAACAGGCGGTGGTCGGCATCGATGCTGTAATCGCGCGCTACAGCAAAGCGGCCACGGGCATCACGCTGGATGCGCCCGGCAATCGGTGCCAGGAAGTCTGGCTGGCGGTAGCCATAACCGGTGGCCAGCACCAGAGCGGCGGTTTCCAGCTGGAAGTCCTGCTGTTGTTCCTGCTGCTGCAGGCTGAGCACGAAGCGCCCGCTGGCCTTGTCATGCCGACAATCGGTAAGCACGGTATTGGCCAGCAGCAGGGTGTTGGGCGTGCCGCTCAGGTGCTTGCGGTACAACAGTTCGTGAATGTCGTTGATCAGGCTGGCATTGATGCCCTTGAACAAGCCTTTTTGCTGCTGCAACAACTGGTCGCGCTGCGGCAACGACAGCCGGTGGAAGTAATCCACATATTCCGGTGAAGTCAGCTCCAGCGTCAGCTTGGTGTATTCCAGCGGGAAGAAACGCGGCGAGCGGGTGAGCCAGTTCAGCTGGTAGCCGTAACGGTCGATGTCTTGCAGCAGGTCGTAATAAATCTCCGCCGCGCTTTGCCCGCTGCCGACGATGGTGATGGAAGGCTGGCGCTGCAAGGCGGCCTTGTCCGCCAGATAGCTGGCGGAGTGGCTGGCCTGCTGCTGCACCGACTGGCAGCACTCAGGCCACAGCGGCACGGTGCCGGTGCCCAGCACCAGATGGCGGCCACGGTATAGCTCGGCCTCGCCGGTGGCCAGGTTGTGGCAATGCACCTGATAGAGGTGATTGATTTCGTCGTACTCCACCCGCTCTACCCGGCGCTGCCAGCGCAGGCTCTCCAGCTGCGCGCACACCCACTGGCAGTACTGGTTGTACTCCTGACGCAGCATGAAAAAGTCTTCGCGGATGTAAAACGCGTAAATCCGCCCGCTTTGCTTGAGGTAGTTCAAAAAACTGAAGCGGCTGGTGGGGTCGGCCAGCGTCACCAGGTCGGCCAGGAACGGCGTTTGCAGGGTGGCATTTTCCAGCAGCATGCCAGGGTGCCAGTCAAAGCCGCTGGCCTGATCGAGAAACACACCATCCAGCCCGTCCAGCGGTTGGCTCAGGCAGGCCAGGCCCAGGTTGAAGGGGCCGATGCCGATGGCAACAAAGTCGTGGATTTTACTGTTCATTACAGCGCCCTCCTGACAAACAACACAGGAAAGGCGGCTTGCGGGACAAGAATCTGCTTCATGTTTTCATCGCTCCGGGTACTGGCTGAGCCAGTGGGTGGGAGGTCCGGTACCGGCGGGCCACTGTCTGGGCAAACCGGACGGACAAGGCTGTCCCGGCGGGCGCTTAGCGACCCGCCAAGGGCTTACAGGAAGCCTGCCTGCCAGCGCGCTGCATGCTGCTAGTTGTCATGAATGCCACTCCTGCAATCAGAATTTTCACAATATTATTGCGAATGATAATAATTATCAATAGCATTATTGCATCAAGCCTGCCACGGCCACACGCCGCAGGCATGGTCGAATGCTTCCCGTTCAGCACGCCGGCAGGGGGCCGGACGCGGGAGGTGGTATCCGTCACCCATCAAGGAAACAGTGATGAACAACAGCAAGAAGAACCCGTCTGCCAGCCTGGCATTGGGTCACGCAGTGTGCATGGCCAGCCTGGCACTGGCGGTGCAACAGGCCTATGCCGCCACGGACAGCAGCACGCTGGAAACGGTGAAAGTCAGCGCCGATCAGCGCAATGATGCGCTGGCCCCGACACAGGGTTATCAGGTGGGCAGCAGCAAGAGCGCCAGCAAAACCGATACGCCGCTGCAGGACATCCCGCAGGCGGTATCGGTGGTCACCCGCCAGCAAATCGAGGACCAGCAAGCCCGCACCATCAGCGAAGCACTCAATTACACTCCGGGGGTATTTACCGGCGCGGTGGGTTCCACCACCCGCTACGACTACATTGTGTTGCGTGGTTTCAGCGATCACCCCACCGCCAATGAATTTCTGGATGGACTGCGCCTGTTTGGCGACCCGGATGGCTACAACACCCTGCAGATTGACCCCTACGTGGTGGAAAGGCTGGACGTGGTACGCGGACCGGCATCCGCCAGCTATGGCCAGGCCGCGCCCGGCGGCGTGGTGGCCATCACCAGCAAACGCCCGCTGCAATCGGACTACCATGAGCTGTCGCTGACCGTGGGCAACCACCAGCAACGCAGCCTGGGGCTGGACTTTGGCGGTGCCGTGGCCGGGCGCGATGATCTGTCCTACCGCCTGGTAGCCAAGGGCAGCGCCGCCGACCAGCAGCAAAACGGTGCCAGCACCGAGCGCTATGTGCTGGCCCCCTCGCTCAACTGGAAAATCAGCGACAGCACCAATCTGCTGCTGCAAGCCTATTTGCAGAAAGACCCCAGCACCGGCTACCACGGCACCCTGCCCTACTACGGCACCGTGGTGCCGCATAACGGCAAAACCATCTCCACCGACTTCAACGAAGGCTCCAGTGGCGACGGCATGAGCCGCGATCAGCAATACTTTGGTTATCAGCTGGAACACCGCATCAACGACGCGCTGACCTTCCGCCAGCAATACCGGCTGCAACTGAGCAAGACCGACCTGAGCCAGTACTCCGACGTGGGCTGGGTGTCGGACAGCTCCGACCTGCTCAACCGCACCTATGCCCGCTCCAGCGAGCGCTCCACCGCCCACATCATCGACAACAGCCTGGAAGCCCGCTTCAGTGCGCTGGGACTCAGGCACACCATGCTGGCCGGGCTGGACTACCAGACCAGCCGCAACAAGGGCGACAACTCCTATACCTACACCGGCACCACCATCAACCCCTTCAACACCGTCTATGACGACAGCAGCCACCCGCTGTCCTACAAATACTTCGACCGCAAGCGCGATCAGACCGGCGTCTACCTGCAAGACCAGATGGCGCTGGACAACTGGAAGCTGACCGCCGGCCTGCGCCACGATCAGGCCAAGGTATCGGAAACCAATACCGGCACCGGCGTGAGCAACAGCTGGGATGGCGGCAAGACCACCGGCCGGCTGGGGCTGGTTTACCAGACGGCCAATGGCCTGAGCCCCTACCTGAGCTACAGCGAAGGCTTCGACCCGAGCCAGGCCTATGCCACCGATACCAATGGCAATGTGCTCAAGCCCATGCAAAGCAAGCAAAGCGAAGTCGGCATCCGCTACCAGCCAGGCAGCGACATCCAGCTGTCAGCGGCCATCTACGACTTGCGCCAAAGCAATGTCGCCCAGTACAACGCCACCACCTTCAAATACGATCCCATCGGCAAGGTCCGCTCGCGCGGCGTGGAACTGGAAGCCAATGCCAGGCTGACCAAGCAGCTGTCCTTGCTGGCCGGCTACACCTATACCGACATGGAAGTGACCGAAGGCAGCAACCAGGGCAAGACGCCGTATCTGGCACCGGCACACAAGGCCACCGCCTGGCTGGACTATGCCTTTGACAGCGGCATCAATCTGGGCGGCGGCATTCGCCATACCGGCTGGATGTGGGCCGACAGCGCCAATACACTGACCATTCCGGGTGTCACGCTGTACGACCTGCGCCTGCGGCTGCAACTGGGCCAGTTCAGCCCGTCGCTCAAAGGCAGTACGCTGCAGATCAACGCCAACAACCTGGCCAACAAGACCTACGTGGCATCGTGCTACAACAGCTATGCCTGCTACTACGGCGAGAAGCGCAATATCAGCGCCACCCTCAGCTACAAGTGGTAAGCCTGCCCGGCAAAGAAAAACGCCTGACACAGTCAGGCGTTTTTTGCTGCTGACGACCTCCCGCTTTTTCGGGGGTTCTTGTTTTTCTGGGTTTGCTTAACCACACATCGCGTATCTGCTCACTTTCAGGCGAAGCAGGGCTGATCGCGCGCCATGACTTGTCCACTCCACTAAAACTGCCTTGACCACGCCCCGGAACCATCGCGGACCCAATAATGCCGCTGCCCGCCGGGCCATCAGCAGCGCGGCCATGAAACCGGCCAGTTGGCCAAAGCCGATACCACCAAGGACGGCCTGGCATTCTGCCCGTTGTCGCACCCTCAGTATCCGCGCGATGTCCACAACGACTTGACGGACCACTCTGACGGGAACCACGTAGCGGATGAGTACGGTCAGTGATTCGATACGGCGTATTGGGTTCTCCTGGACGCTATGGGCCGCGTAGAGCGCGATATTGATCCGGCAGCTAAATTGCGTACTGATACTTGGCATAGTCCATTGATTTATAAGGAGCTTGCTGTGTGGTCAATTTCTGCCAGTTCAATAGCATCCTCAGTCTTTACATTTTACCGTCAATTATTTTGGAAGATGGTAAAGATTTATAATCAATGAAAGAAGTACCATTATAAATCATGTTATCTAAATTTAGCGCTCCATCCAAAGGGAGCTTATACTCAATGCCAACCTTCTCAGAGAATTTCGATAAAAATGCGGAATTACTAAATTGATCATTTATCAATCTATGTTTTTTGGATTTATTGTCAATAATAAAAAAAGGAATGTCATAATTTTCTCTATAAGAATTGCCATGCCTAACCGGATTGCTTGAATTATCAATGGTTAGCCCGTGATCCGAAAAATAAAAAATCACATATGGCTTACCATTTTTCTCTAACATCTCGGCGGCCCTCTTTATAAATAAATCGAGCTTTTGGATTGATGAGAGGTAGCAATCTATAATTTTATTGCCGGTATTGAAATTTAATGGGTAGGACTGAAGTCTGTCGCATGGATTTGGATGCGAGCCAATCATGTGTGCAAATATAACTTTATTTTCTTTGCTACGAATTATATTGTCTATATAGGGCAGCATTTGAAAGTCATCAGAATTTCTTGCACTTTCATAATCACCGCCATTTAAAAAAAACTTGTGCTTGGCATGGTACGCAATAATTGTTGCTGGAGTGTCAAACTGCCCAATGCGCCCTTGATTTGACACCCAGTACGTATCCAGACCTGCTTTGTTTGATAAATTTACTATATTATTTGCGGCTTCTTTTTTATTTTCATCAAACCTTGCTAGTGTTCTTGGCAGTGATAGAAAGGTATTTGGTGCTGGCGAAATTACATTGGTATAAAAATCACCATTGGCATTTTTTAGCCACGGCGTTGTATCTAGCGGATAGCCATAAACAGACATGTATTCTCGCGTAACGCTTTCACCAATAATTACCAATATATTTTTATATTGAATATTTTTTTTGATTATGGTGAATTGATCTTTAATTGAAATGCCTTGTTTTAAGATTTCAACTTCGGTCTTTGCCTCTGTGAGCCGCATGTACGCTGCAATGGCAAATCGCTTGGGATACGAATTTACATTTAATAAAACAAACGCAATAAGAAATAAATATTGTCTTTTTTTCGAACCAGAACCCCATGAGTCAACAATATAAATAAAGAGAAAAATATTGCCAATAAACATAAAACAATACCGATAACATTTAGTTTAATAAACTCAATTGCTTCGGGCATGTTTGTTTGCAAAAATGATGCAGCATGGCCTATATTTATTCTTCCGTAGGAGTGCCCGGCGGGCATGTATAAGATGATGGTTGTAAACAATACAATTAACAAACACAGTGCTGCTTTGCTTTTTCTTGCAACTGCAAACATTGCGAACGTTAGGCTTGCATTTCCAAGGCTTCCATATCCAGTATTGTATGGAACAAGAAAGGAAATAGCCATTGCAGAAATAAGCCAAATTTTATTGGTAAATATATAGTAAATTATTTTTTTAAAAATCATCCTCACGAAGAATCCTTCTTTAATTTGGATTTATAAAAGTGATTCGCTTTGTTTTGAAAGTAATTTCAAGTGAATATTGGTGCATAGTGCTTGCAAACGCTGCAGGCTTCTTCTGCAAGGTTTAAGTTCAATATTCAGCGAGGGAAATTTTCGATATCTCAGTGTGCGGGTGCCCTCTCAGTCATGCAGGTAAACCTGAGAGCAAATGTGATTACCGACTGCTTATATAAGCCTCCGCATGTAAAATGCCTTATTTATGTCGTTCAAATGCGGAAGCGCGGAGAGGACCATTTATTAAGCGTTGGTGTCATTCAAATCAAGTGATTTGAAAATTTATAATCGCACCTAAACTTTTTTCGCATTTATCAATCGAGATGATGTTGTTTTTAACTTTTAAACTCCATCCGTGCAGCAAAGGGAGTGATAACCGTCACGGGCCTTAGCGAACGGCTTGCACGGTGTGTGACTCTCCTGTTGCCGGAAGTTATAGCGAGCCTTACCCCATGTATATCGCTCCGCTAAAGCCGCTGGTGCCTGATGATAGAGATACTCCCCTTTAAATCAACAGATGGAGGTATCGGCCAACATAGAAGGGAATAGCGGGGTGCAACGCGACTGATCGTGATCGTATAAAGGCTCGAAAGGTTTTGGACACAACACATGGGGAAGCCGAAAAGAACGGATAGCTTGGCGGCCATTACCTTCTTCGCCAGCCTGCTTGCGGTCGAAAAGGCAACCAACTGAGGACTTGCTGAAATTAAAAAGGCCGGGTTAAACCCGGCCTTTAAGATTATTGACAAACAATCTCTCTCGTTTTCTGGGAGAAAAGTGAGGCTTTCTTTTTCAATTGGCAAAGCACGGGCGGAGGATAGGAAATAAATGGGAAGACTGTGAAATCAGCTACTTAATCGAAAGAGCCAGCTTTGCCGAGCCTGGTGAAATCGCACCAAATTACTTTGTCAGCCGCGTGAAAGGCCGGATTGAACCTGTCCTTTCAGATTATTGACAAAATATCTCTATCTATTTCTATAAGAAAAACGAGGCTCGCTGCTGCAATTGGCAAAGCAAGGGGGGATAGGAAATAAATGGGAAGACTGCGGAATCTATCACTTAGTCGAAAGGCCCGGCTTTGTCGGGTTTGGTGAAAGCGCAGCAAATCACTTTGCCAGCAGCAAAAAACGCCTGACACAGTCAGGCGTTTTTTGCTTGTCACCGCGGACGGAGCCGCTTAGTCGGCGCTATGGCGCAGCCCTTCGACATCCAGCAGCCGGATGTCGCGGCCATTGACATCGATCAGCGCAGCCTCGCTGAGCTGATGCAGCATGCGCGAGAAGGTTTCCGGCGTCAGGTTCAGCCGTGATGCAATCAGGTTCTTGTTCACCGGCAGCGTCACCAGCGGCATGGCGGCGTCCAGCTCGGCATTCTGCAGCAGATAACCCACCACCCGCTGCAGCGAGCTTTCGATGGTGTAGCGTTCCACATCGCGCACCAGACCATGCAGTCGCATCGACAAACCCGCCAACAGGCGACGGGCAAAGGCCGGGTCATTCTCGATGGCCTGATTGATGCCCTGGGCTTCCACTTTCAGCAAAAAGCCGTCTTCCAGCAACTGCGCCATCACCGGGCAGGGCTTGCCCAGAAACATAACGGCTTCGGCAAAACTCTGGCCCGGATGGATGATTTCCATCACTTTTTCGCTGCCCTGGGAGGAGGAAATGGCCAGCTTCACCCGGCCATACACCACCAGGAACATGCCATCGCAGGGATCACCTTTCTGGAAAATCACCTGACCCTTGTTACCGCGCACCTCGTGGGTAAAGGGCACCAGCGCATCGATCTGTGCCGGAGATAACTGCTGGAACAGCGGCTGGTGCCGCAAAAACGAGGGAATATCGACAGTTTGCATGACTTTTCCGTAAGGCGCGCCGGGCGCAATGTCCCGCAATGCTGCCGACTATAAGCCGCAGCCGACGACATCACCATGCGCAATAAGCATCAGCCGGCTACGCCAAATGGTGTAGACCGGCTTGTCGTACATCCGCTGAAGGCGCTACTGCAGCAGGGCAGAACCAAGCTGCAACGGGGCGGATCTCAGCGGTCCTCAGTAACTTCAGTGACTGGTCCCTTCCGAACGGTTCACCTTGTTATACACATTGTATTTGCCGATGGGCTTGGCCATGGGCAAGGCGGCAACTTCGCGCAGGGTTTGCGCATCCACCACAATCAGCTCGCCCGGGTTTTCCATTACCGACACCAGCGCATAGCGGCCATCGCGGGTGAATTCCACATGGGCGGTGGTCTTGCCCGGTCGCAACACCAGCTGGCGCACCACGCTGAGGCTGCGCTTGTCGATGATGGACAGCGTGTCCTTGTGCGCGCTCATCATGGAGTCGGCCCAGGCATAGGGCGTGTTTTCATGGCTGCGCAGGAAAAAGCCAGGCCCTGGCAACTGCACTTCCTTGATCAGCTGCCAGCTGTCCATGTCGACAAAACTGAGCTGGCCGCCCTTGAGATTGGGCGTGGCCATGATGCGATGGCCATCGCGCTCGAAACTGATGCCGGAACCCAGATGCGGCATGCCCAGCAGCGGCAGGTCCGCCACCTTACTGCGTGCATCCAGACTGATGACCTGCGCCTGGCCGCTGCGCGAGGCACCCAGCACATGGAGGTAGGACGGATCAAAGTAAAAGTCGTCCAGCACCATGGTCAAGGGCGTCACCCGCGGGGTAAGAAAGCCCGGCTGCGCCAGTGACTCGCCCATCTTGTAGTCATGCACCAGTCCGGAGTAAACCGGCTCGGCGTGGCGGTCGTAACTGATTTCCCACAGCTCCGGCACATCTTTCAAGGCCACCACAAAACTGTGGCGTGGCGCGGCTTCGTACACGGCGGACACCCGCGACGGATGACCAGCAGCATCGCGCACCACAATGGTTTTTACCGGGGCCAGGCCGTGGGCATCCAGCAGCACCAGCGTCTGCGGCAGGGTGTTGCCGGCCAGAATCCAGTTGCCGTCATCCGATACCGCGATATTGCGGGTGTTCAGCCCCACGCGGATATCCGCCACCACTTGCAGGCTGTACAAGTCGTACTGGGTCACCCAGCCATCGCGGCTGGAGAAATAGACAAAGCGGCCATCGGGAGAAAACTTGGGGCCGCCATGCACCGCATAGTGGCTGGCAAAGCGGGTAATGGGCTGAAAGCGGTCGCCATCCAGCACCGTGACATGATGGTCGCCCGCCTCCACTACCACAAACAGATTGAGCGGATTGGCCGTGTATTGCGGCTTGGCCGGCAGGCTGGCAAGCGCCACCGGCTGGCGGTGCGAGGCACGCATGTCGGCCTCACTCCAACGCGGCGGCGTGGCCGGAGCGCTTTGCACATATGTAGTCAGCTGGCTGATTTGCTCCTCACTCAGCCGGTCGGCAAAACCGGCCATCTGGGTGGCAGTGCGCCCCTGGCGGATGGTGTTGCTGATTTCGCCAGTTTTCAGCCGCTCCAGGCTTTCCGGCAGCAAGGCCGGGCCCATGCCGCCCAGCCGGTCGGCACCATGGCAGCTTTGGCAATGCTGGCCATATAACTGCGCGGCGGCGGATGGATCCATGTCCGCTGCGGGAGCAGCATGCAGCGGCAGGCTAAGAGCGGCTAACAAAATAGCGTAGCGTCCCTGGGGCAAGGCGCGCCGACGCAGACAGTACAAGGGTACGGCAAGGAGGCGCAACGTAGCAGCAGGGTTTTTGTTAGCGGCTCTAAGCGCCATGCCCAACAAGACTAGCCAGCGTTTGATCATGCTGTCTCCTTCTGCCAGGGAGTGAGCGGTGCCAGCGCATGCACGCCGCTGGCGACGCCCACTTCCTCGTCGCTCAGATAGCAGGCCGGGTCTGCCGCCCAGAAATTGCCGGTCAGCTCCCAGGCGCGCACCCGGGTATTGCCATTGCAGATGGCCAGATGCTGGCAGGCGGCGCAGCGCCCTTCCACCGGCCGTGGCGACTGGCGCAGACCGGCCATCAGCGGATGGGATTCATCCTGCCAGATGGCGGAAAACGGCCGCTGGCGCACATTGCCCAGCGTCACCTTCCACCACATGGTGTCCGGGTGCACATTGCCCAGATTGTCGATATTGGCCACGTTGACCCCGCTGGCGTTACCACCCCAGGCCAGCAGGCGCTGGCGCAGCTGCGCGGCCTGTGCCGGGTAATGACGGGCTGCCCAGTGCAGCAGGTACACCGCATCGGCATCGTTATTGCCGGTGACGAAATCACGTGGTCGGCCAGCGCGGATATGCTGCAGACAGGCCTCGATCAGCAAATCCATCGCCCAGCGGGTACGCGGCTGGCGTGCGTCATCGGCACGGTGCTTGTTGCCGCGTCCGGCGTAGTTGAGATGGGAAAAGTAAAACTTGTCGATGTCTTCCACTGCCAGCAGCTGCAATAGCGCCGGCAGGTCATCGGCATTGTCTTCGGTCATGGTGTAGCGCAGGCCCACTTTCAGCCCGGCATCGCGCGCCAGCCGCATGCCGCGCAGGGCCAGCTCGTAGCCGCCAGCCAAGCGGCGGAAGCGGTCGTGGGTGGCTCCAATGCCATCCAGACTGACACCGACATAGTCAAAGCCTACCGCCGCCAGCGCCGAGATATTGCGTTCATCGATCAGCGTGCCATTGCTGGACAGGCCGACATAAAAACCCATGGCCTTGGCGCGGGCGGCCAGCTCGAAGATGTCCGGCCGGAGCAGCGGCTCGCCGCCGGACAGGATCAGCACCCGCACACCAAAGGCGTACAGATCGTCCATCACCGCACAGGCTTCTGCCGTACTCAGCTCGCCCTGAAAATCCTTGTTGGCCGAGGTGGAATAACAGTGCTGACAGGTAAGGTTACAACGACGGATCAGATTCCAGATTACCACCGGGCCACTGGGCTTGCCGCTGCGTGGCAATGCAGCAGCCGGGTCCAGCAGGCTTTGCAGATAGGGTGTCAGGCGCAGCATGGCAGGCTCCGGCAATGGCGACGGCATACAGTGTGCGGGGACAAGCCCACCGCACTCCTTGACCCGCATCAATGGGATGGTCCCGGCTTATACCCGCAGGCCGGATTTTTTCAGGATGCGAGTGGAAAACAGCAGCGCATGGCGACGGCAGGCCGGACCCAGCAGTTGCAGCAAAGCCGCCTGCTGTTCGCGCACTGCCCGGCGGCTGCCACCATGCACCATGGCAAACAGGTTGTACGGCCAGTGCGGCAGGTGACGCGGGCGACGATAGCAGTGGCTGACGCAATCAAGCTGCCCCAGTTGCTGGCCCAGTTGGTCCACCTGATCGTCCGCCACATCGAACACCGCCATGCCATTGGCGCGGTAGCCGATGGCGTAGTGGTTGGGCACCGCGCCGATGCGGCGTATCACTCCCTGATCCAGCATGCGGCCCAGCCGGCTCAACACCTCCTGCTCTGGCAATTGCAGGCTGTCGGCCAGCTGGCGATAGGGCTGCTCCACCAGCGGCAGACCGGCCTGGCTGGCACGGATCAGCCGCCAGTCGTCTTCATCCAGCTCCGGCACCTGCAGGCTATCGTCCACGCTGCTGCGCCCGGCGCTGGCCTGCCCCACCGCGGCCTGGCCGCCCACGGTAAAGCGCATGCCGACAAAGTATTCCCGTTGTTTGGGAAAGGCATGCACGGTAAGACCGGTGAGCAGTTCGATGGCGCTACAGGCGGCGGATATGCCGGCCTGGCTGGCGGCGGCCAGTACAAACCACATATTGAGCTTGTGGGTGCGCTGATAATTGTGCGCCACCGCCGGCAGGCTGTTGACCGCGGCGGCCACCTCGTCGAAACGGGCGGGCGGCACCGCCAGTGCAGCCAGCACAAAGCAGCCGCCCATGCGTTCTATCTGGTATAGCGGGCCAAAGCGGGTGAGCACCTGGCGCTGCAGCAGGCCGTCCAGGCCCTGGCGTAGTGCGGTTTCGCTGCAACCCAGTGTGGTGGCGGCAGCGGCATAAGGATGGCTGGACAGGGGGAAACCACCCTGCAGCTGGTTGACGATGCTGGTTTCCAGCGGGTTGAGCTTGGCCTGGCTATGCGTGATGGCCATAACAGGCTCCGCGTTGGGTATAGCGTTTCAGGGACGGCAATACAGCGTGCGCATACTGTTGCAGGCCATGGCGCTGGATGATCTGCCCCAGGGCGGCCTGCAGGCTGGCGGCATCGCTGGCGTGAATCATGCAAAACAGCTGGTAAGGCCAGTACGGCAGCCGCGCCGGGCGCTCGTAGCACAGCGTCACCGCGGGTTCGCCAGCCAGTTGCCAGGCAATAGTCTCGCGGGTAGCGGCATCGTCGATCTGCCACACGCACATGGCGTTGTGGCGATAGCCCAGCTCGGCATGGCGCAGTACCGCACCAAAGCGGCGCAGCACTCCGCCTGCCTGCCAGTCCTGCAGCTGGAGCAGGACTTCCTGTTCGGTCAGGCCGCAACGTGCAGCCAGCAGCGTGAAGGGGCGCAATTGCAACGGCAGCCCGCTGCACAGGGCAGCCAGCAGGCGCTGCTGACGCCAGTCCGGACGGATGGGTTCGGGCACACGCTGTGGTTGGCGCACGGCAATACTGCCATCCAGCGCAAAGCCCAGGTCGATATGGTATTCACGCAGCAAAGGAAGGTTTAGCGGTGTCAGACCCGTGGCCAGATGAATGCGCGACAGCACATCGGTCACCGCGGCGACATCACTGGCCGTTACTACGAACCACAGGTTGAAGTGATGCTGGCGCTGGTAGTTGTGGTTGACTTCGGCATGGCTGCTGACATAAGCCGCCACGGCATCCAGCCGCTCTGGTGCCACGGCCAGTGCGGCCAGGGTGCTGCTACCCACGGTATTGGGGGCAAACACCGCCCCCAGCCGGGACAGCAGGCCGGCCTGCTGCGCCTCGCGCAGCAACTGCATCAGCTCGCTGGCCGTCCAGCCATCCCCCAGCATGGCGGCCATGTCGGCAAACGGCGTGGCGCTGAGCGGAAACTGTTTCTGGCAGCGGTCCAGTGCATTCAGGCTGCGCGGCGGCAGTGTGATGGGGCTTGGCAAGTCTTGCATCACATCCCCATGCGGCTGGCGCGCCAGCTGAAGAAAATGCCGGAAGGTTCCAACGCCGGCAGTGTACTGCGCACGGCGAGGGTTGCGGTGTCGATCACCACCAGCTTGTTGTCATCGCGGCTGGACAGCCACACCGCGTCACCACGAGGGGTGAACTCCATGTGCAGGATGGCGCGGCCCGGCTGCAGGGTCTTGATCACCTGCCGGGTCGGCACATCAATCACCTGCACCTTGTCGTTGTCGGGGAAGGCAAAATTCACCCACACCCGGCGTCCGCCCGGCTCGGCCATCACGAATACCGGCTGGCCCAGCACCGGCACGCTGGCCACTTGTGCCCAGCTGCGGTTGTCGGCCACCAGCACCTCGTGCTGACCGATGGCGGGCAGGAAGGCGTAGTCACCGGCGATCGACCAGCCGCGCAAATGCGGCATCTTGTATACCGGCAGCGCCTGCCGGCCACGGCCATAGCCGCCCAGGATGCGCCGCACGCCAGCATCGGCATGCCAGCTGTCCAGCAAGGCCAGGCCGTCTTCGCCGTACAGGCCGGCAATGAAGTAGCGGCCATCGCCACTGGCCAGGCCGTCGTAGGGCTGCTTGCCGATATGTTCAAAACGCTGGACCTTGGGTGCGGTGGGCGTACTGGCATCCAGCAGCCAGATTTCGCCACTGTCGTACAGGGCAAAGGCAAAGCGATTGCCCGGCAGGTCGGCCAGCCCCACTACCTTGGATTCACTACCGCCAAATGCCGCAGTGCTGACGCTGGACAGCAGCTGCAGGCTGTCGGCATCAAACAGCTTTACCCCGCCGGGGCTGTAGTTTTGCGCGGCAATCACCCGGCCATCGCTGGAAATGGCACCGCCTATGCTATTGCTGGCCTGCTCCACCCGCTTCACCAGCCGGGCAGTGAGCAAATCCACCTTGCTGATGGCACCATCGCGGCCAAACACATAGGCATAGCGGGCATCGCGCGAAAATACCACCGAGGCATGCGACAGATCGCCCAAGCCCTGCACCCGCGCCAGCGATTGTGTATGGCTGTTGTCGACAATCTGCACGCTGCCGCTGGCGCGTTCGATCACCACGCCAAGGTCGCCAGTGCCGCGCAGCGGTGTGCTGGCGCAGGCCGCCAGCGCCAGGCACAGCAGCGGTGCCAGCAGGCGGGCTAGCGTGCGCCGCCCTGTTGCAAGAGTTGAACCAGCCATTGCGCTTCTTCTTCGGAAAGGAAAGGCCGCCATGGCGGCATCGGTGTGCCGGGGCGGCCATTGAGAATGGTGGCCACCAGGCTGTCGGCCGGCTTGCCGGCCAGCGCCTGGGGGGTGAGCGGGCTGCCCAGCCCGCCCTTGAGGCTGAGGCCGTGGCAGGCACCGCAATCGTTATGCAACAGTTGCAGCAGCGCGCCGGCACGTGGTTCTGCCGGGGCGGCCGCTGCAGCCAGCTGTGACTGCCACAGGCTGGTAGCCAGCAGTGCTGGTAGCGCCAGCAACCACAGGCTGCGCCTTACTGGGACAGAATCCATGTCACCAGCTGCTTCAGGTCGGCATCCGGTACTTGCGGATTGGGCGACATCGGAATGGCACCAAAGCTACCGGAACCGCCCGCCTTCACCTTCTGCATCAGCTTGGCCGTGACATCCTGGCCCTTGTATTTGGCGGCCACCTGCTTGTAGGACGGGCCAACCAGCTTGGCATCCACGCTGTGGCAGGCCAGGCAATTGTATTGCTTGGCCAGTTCCGGTCCGGCGGCAGCCTGAGCCAGCGATGCAGAAACAGCCCCACACAGGGCCAGAGCGATCAGTGCATGTTTCATCGTATTCTCCTTATTCCGGCAGACAATGTACTGCCTGCCGGATTTCAACAGCGAACGATCAGGAAAGATTTATCCCAGATCAATAAATGTCATGCTGGGTGTTGAATACATTGAACTTGCCAGTCGGGGTGATCAGACGCGGGTCCTTGATCACGGCCTTGAGCTTGCGGGTCTTGTCATCCACCACCACGATGGCGGATTGCTTGTCCTTGCCGCTCCATACCGAGAACCACACCTCACTGCCGTCCTTGCTGTATTCCGGCTGCAGCACGCGCTTGGCACCATCGCCCAGGCCAGACCATTCGCCGATCGGCAATACGGCATAGCCCTTGTCCAGGTGGTTGATGTCAAACACGGCGGCGCTCTGGCTGATGGCGGCATCCGGATTCAGCGTGGTATCCACCCACAGATTGTGTGATTTCGGGTGGGTCTTGATGAACAGCGAACCACCGCCCTGCCCCTTCAGCACACGTACCACCTTCCACGCCTGGGCCTTGTGCTTGTCCGGGTCGGTGCCGATCAGGCTGATGCTGTCGTCGCCCAGGTGGCCGGTAGCCCATACCGGGCCATATTGCGGGTCGACAAAGTTGGCACCACGACCCGGGTGCGGGGTCTTGCCCACATCCACCAGCGCTGCCAGCTTGTCAAGCTTGGTATCCACCACCGCCACCTTGTTGGAGGCATTGGCAGCCACCATGAAGTAACGGCCAGTAGTATCAAAACCGCCGTCATGCAGGAACTTGGCCGCATCGATGGTGGTGGTTTTCAGGTTGGACAGGTCGGAGTAGTTCACCATCATGATCTTGCCGGTTTCCTTGGCATTGATGACGAATTCCGGCTTGTAGTGGCTGGCCACGATGGAGGCCACACGCGGCTCGGGGTGGTATTCGTTATCCACCGTCATGCCACGGGTGCCGACAATCTTCAGCGGCTTGAGGCTGTTGCCATCCATGATCACGTATTGCGGCGGCCAGTAGGCACCGGCCACGGCCAGCTTGTCTTCAAAGCCCTTGAACTTGGAGGTTTCCACCGAGCGGGCTTCCAGGCCGATGCGGATTTCCGCCACCGTGTCCGGCTTGGCCATCCACAGATCGATCAGGTTGATCTTGCCGTCGCGGCCAATCACGTACAGATAGCGGCCGGATTGCGACAGCCGGGAAATATGCACGGCGTAGCCGGTTTTCAGCACGCTGACAATCTGCTTGCTATTGCCGTCGATCAGCGCAATCTGGCCAGCGTCGCGCAGGGTGACCGAGAACAGATTGGCCACATCCAGATTGTTTTCTTTATGCGTAGGCCGCTTTTCCGGCGGAATCAGCACCTTCCAGGTGCCCAGCATGTCCTTCATGCCGAATTCCGGCGGTGTCGGCGGTTCCTGCTGTACATAGCGCGCCATCAGGTCCACCTGGGCATCGGTCAGTTCACCGGAAGTACCCCAGTTGGGCATGCCGGCTGGCGAGCCGTACTTGATGAAGGTTTTCAGGTATTCGGTGCCACGACCCAGCGTGATATCCGGCGTCAGCGGCTTACCGGTGGCCCCCTTACGCAGCACCCCGTGACAGCCGGCGCAACGCTCGAAGTAAATCTGCTTGGCGTGGCTGAACTCCGCCTCGGTCATCGGCGGGGCCTTGGGGTTGATATTCTGGTGCATGGGCTCGGAAGCCAGCGGCGAAGCCGCACCCTGGTATTTCGCTTCCGGCGCGGAAGTCGAGGTGGCGGCAGTATCCGCCCAGGCCTGCATCACGGAAAAAGGCAGGGCCGCCAGCAACACACTTCTTGGCAGCCAGGACAAGCGCGGGGTCTTCATGGTTAGGGCTCCAGCGTGACAGTAATGCTTGATAGCCGGCATCTTCATCCCGCAGGCATATCTCCCTCCTTGATTCGAATCAACGGTTTAACCATGGCATGGCCATGGTCTCCGCTCCTCCTTAATCCCAGCTATCACACAATATCCCGGCACATGCCGGCTTGATCCTCCAACCATACCGAAGCAATTCAGGAAAATTCAGACATCTCCCACCCAGGCAACGCCATTTCCCGATAGCTCGAGATCCAGACTCAAACAACCATGCACCTGACATGGCAACAGATGCTGCTCGCACAACTGCCGACCGATAACAGGCTCTGCGCCAATGACGTACTCCCCCGTAAACCAGGACCAAACACCATGCTCATCAGCCCGCCCTCTTTACACCATCGCCAGCAACAGCAAAGCGATGCTGACTGGCTCGCCAGCATCCTGCCCGACCCAAGCGTAGGCCGTTACCCATTGAGCACGGGCTTCGAATGGCATGGCGGCATCCATGTACTGCTCAACGGCAGCGGTGAAGCCAATACCGTACGCGCCATTGCCAGCGGCAATGTCATCCATTTTCGTGATTGCGGCCCCGGTGAACTCAGGCCGGAGCCGGACTCGCCCATCGCCCGCTTCGGTTTGAATAGCCCCGGCTGCGTGGTGATGCGCCATGAAACCGAAATTGGTGCCGGGCCGGATGGCCACGTAGTGTTCTTTTCCGTCTATCAGCATCTGGCCAACTTGAAGCCGGCGGTACGTGATGCCTTTAAAACCGGCAAGTTGCTGCCACGCAAACAGGCATTGGGCCAGTCCGGCTATGCGGGAGGAAAGGCAGGCTTTCATTTTGAAATTTTCTGCAACAGCGAGAACCTGCGTCGCCTGACTGGCCGCACCGGCGGGCTGCTGCCACTCACCCAGCATGGGCGCGACAATATCCTGTTTGGTGACATTCACTTTTATCTGCCTGCGGCCACTCCGCTATACCGGTTTGCCAATGAGCAAGCCGACTGGAGCCCGCGCCATGCCAGCCTGCGTCCGGCCAGCCACACCGACCGACCACTGTTTGTCACCCTGCAATTCGACAAGGGCAATATCAGCCTGTACACCCGGCAACAACAAGGCCAACACTATCCTCTGCTGCCGGACACCCACCGACCGGCCTACTGGCACAACTACGAAGCCGGTATGGCGAAACTGGCGGGAAAAATTGCCGATCAATACCCGGCCGCCTCCGCCAGCGCGGTATACGAACTGCTGCGTTTTGGCCGACTTGTCGCCCGGGAACAACACAGCGCACTCCCCGCACAACTGCCGCACTGGCACCAGATCAACACCCCGACCGGCTGGCATTGGGTCAACCTGGCCAGCAACGACATCAAAAAATACAGCGATGCAGATTTCCCGCACTGGCTGGGCTGGACCTGGATAGACGACGACCCCAGCGACGACGGCCTGTGCCAGTCCCCCACCCTGCACGGCTGGCTGCTGCCGCCTGGCCAGCCCAAAACCAGGGACAGGCTGCTGGCCGCCATCCCGGCACAACAAGCCCGGCTCTCACGCACCATCTGCCGCTTTCCCACCGAATGGGACAGCAACAAGGTGGATGCCCGCTACGGCTGGGTACGGCAGGAAAGCGCCTTCAACCCCAAGTCAGAGGTCATGTCCGCTGCCGATTATCGGGTCTACAAGATCAAGATCGAAATGCTGAGCTTCTGGCAACAGATTCTGCCGCGCAGCATGGTCCAGGCCGGCAAGAGTTGTTACCAGGAGGAAAGGAATTTATACGACCGCAGTCTGGAAGATCACATCTGGCACTTTCATCCGCGTGAATTCATTCAGGTATTCCGCAAATGCAAATGGCTGAGCAGTGTGGAAATGGAAATGGCGGTATTACCGGAAGCCAAACCCAAGCAAGGGCCAAACGCAGAAGAACAGATCAGACGTTACAAAATTCCGCTCAACCTGGCCATGCGCAAATACCTAATTGATACCGGCCTGCGCTGCAGCCATTTCATTGGCCAGGGCTGCGTGGAGTCTAACGCTTTGAAAAGCATGGTGGAGACAGCACAAGAACAGGATTATGTATTAAAGAAGGGCGGAGATCCTATAAAAGACTCATTAATTTCATACGAAATGAAAGAAAAAGACTGGTGGGGAAGCAAGCAGAAAGATCGAGTCGATATTTTCAACCACACCAGATACACCACCACCGGCACAATTAGTGGCAATTCCTATGCCTGGCGAAATGGAAATATCGACACCATAGACGCGCAGAAATTCCGTGGTCGCGGCTTCAAGCAACTGACCGGGCGTAGCAATTACGCCCAATATTGGCGTTATCGCGGCTGGCTGGCCAAATCATCCTTCGATGAATACTGGTGGGATGACCCCGCCTATAAAAATCGTCAGCCGGAGAAAATGAAGCGCCGCCCCGCCATCATCAATAATCCGCACATCATTGCCATCGACCCCTATAACTGCATTGATAGCGGTGCCTACTTTATTACCGCGGAACGCCCCCAAATCAAGCTGCACATGCAAAGCATGAACGACAACAGCATCATTGAAGTCAGCCGTGCCATCAATGGTGGCATCTATGCCAAGGAGCAGAGAATAAAACAAAGCTATCGCGCCTACCATGTTCTTGGTGACGAGATAGAACCCAAAGATAAAAAAGAATATCTCAGCAAGTATATCGAACGATTTACCTTGGCCATCGAAAAACAAGGACATGAAAAATGAAATTCATAATTGCCACAACACTACTGGCGCTCGGCACTACCGCTGCATCAGCACATACCATTACGCACATCTACATTAAGGATAGCGATATAGTTCGTACCGATATCAAGCAAGCAAAGGAAGGCTCACCGGGCCACACTTATGTCCATCTGGATGGCAATACCTGCGAAATCATTGAAGGTAGTGCTGCGGCAGCTGACTGGATAAGAACGAGCTCGGACAAGCAGTATCTTATACTATTCAACGAATATATAGACATGGAACAACTAAAAACCTGCAAAGCCAAAATGCATCCTTCCAAAATAACCGTAGGTGATCTATCAGACATGAACAAGAAAAAAGGTATCTTTATAGGAATCAACGAATATGAATTAGACTGGAACTGTTCCATTGTATCGATAAGAAAAATACCTACAGGGAAAAAAATAAGCATTGCAGCAAAGCCATTTTATGCGCAGAAAAAATCTGAACACACCATGCGCAAGAATTCCTTTGGTGGTGGCGGCAGCTTTTCACCCGATGGCAATTATCTGGCCCTGTCATTACCTAATTTTTCCTGCCGCAAAGGCAGTTACCCCGGCGTATACGATACTCGGACCTGGAAAAAAGTGGAGTTCACCACCCCGGATGTCGACGCCCGTTGCGATGCCCTGTTTCCCAATCTGCCCACCCCCAGCCGCACCCTGAAACCACTTTGCGTGGATGAGGACTTCAGTGAATATTAACACCACATCGCTACAATAACTCAGCTGAATTAAATAAGAAAAATTGAGGGCATGATAAATGCAGAGGAGAAAAAATGAAATCCATCATCACCGCAGGCATCATCGCGCTGTCCAGCACACCAGCCACTGCATACACCATCACGCATATTTATATAAAAGATAACGATATTATCCGCACCGATATCAAGCAAGCAAAGGAAGGCTCGCCGGGCAACACCTATGTCCATCTGGATGGCAATACCTGCGAAATCATTGAAGGTAGTGCTGCGGCAGCTGACTGGATAAAAACGAGCTCGGACAAGCAGTACCTTATACTATTTAATGACTACGTGGATATGAAACAACTTAAGGCCTGCAAGACAAAAATGAAGCTTTCTGGAAAAGCCTATGGAGATTTGTCCGACATGAACAAGGAAAAAAATATTTTCCTTAGCATTACCGAATACGGCTTACGCTGGCCATGTTCCATTGCATCAATCAATAAAATATCTACCAGAAAAGAAATAAATATTGCAGCAAAGCCATTTTATGCGCAGAAAAAATCTGAGCGTACCATGCGCAAGAATTCCTTTGGTGGTGGCGGCAGATTTTCACCCGATGGCAATTATCTGGCCCTGTCATTACCTAATTTCTCCTGTCGCAAAGGCAGTTACCCCGGCGTATACGACACCCGGACCTGGAAAAAAGTGGAGTTCACCACCCCGGATGTCGACGCCCGTTGCGATGCCCTGTTTCCCAATCTGCCCACCCCCAGCCGCACCCTGCAACCACTTTGCGTGGATGAGGATTTCAATGAATATTAACACCACATCGCTACAATAACTCAGCTGAATTAAATAAGAAAAATTGAGTGAATGATAAATGTAGAGGAGAAGAATGAAATCCATCATCACCGCAGGCATCATCGCGCTGTCCAGCGCACCAGCCACCGCACACACCATCACGCATATTTATATAAAAGATAACGATATTGTCCGCACTAACATCAAGGAAGTAAAGTTTGGCTCACCGGGCAACACTTATGTCCATCTCGATGGCAATACTTGCGAAATAACTTACGGAGACGTCTTTACTGCCCAACAAATAAAAATGAGCTCAGACAAGCAATTTCTTATTCTATTCAATTCTTACATTGACATAGGACAGCTAAAAATCTGCAACACCAGAATGGAGGCTTCAAAAGTCACCGTAGGTGATCTATCTGACATGAACAAGCAAAAGGGCATTTTTCTGAGCGGAGATGACTACGGCTCAGATTGGTCATGCTCTATGGCATCGATAAGAAAAATACCTACAGGCGAAACAATAAGTATCGCAGCAAAGCCATTTTATGCGCAGAAAAAATCTGAGCGCACCATGCGCAAGCATTCCTTTAGTGGCGGCGGCAGCTTTTCACCCGATGGCAATTATCTGGCCCTGTCATTACCTAATTTCTCCTGCCGCAAAGGCAGTTATCCCGGCGTATACAATACACGGACGTGGAAAAAAGTGGAGTTCACCACCCCGGATGTCGACGCCCGTTGCGACGCCCTGTTTCCCAACCTGCCCACCCCCAACCGCACCCTTAAAACACTTTGCACTGATGAGGATGTCAATAACGTTTTCACCTTCCCCATTGCACCACTTGGGAACAATCAAACTGACTTATTTATTAAGGAATGAAAAATCATGAAACTGGCAATCCATGTAAGTGTATTGGCACTGGCGCTACAAACCGCGTCAGCCGGCACCATCAACTACATTCACATCAAAAAAGATGCAATCACTCGCATTGATACCGAGGAGAATAATGATGAGTATTTCCAGGGAATTCATGTCTATCTTGATGGCAAGCTATGCAAAATTCTCGACACCACTGCCACAGAGGCCGACTGGATAAAAATGAGCTCGGATAAACAATATCTTGTTTTATATAATGGCTATCTTGAAATGAAGGAGCTAAAAGCTTGCGACAAGGTCATGAAACTGTCCGGGCAAACGACTGGCACAATTGATGACATGAACAAAGAAAAGGATTTCCTGGTTGAACAAACAGAGGGCAGTTCACCTGAACCATGCCAACGCTTATCAATCAGACACATTTCCACCAAGCAAGTAGTGAATATTCCAGCCGGAGCATTTTTTACTGCAAGCAAATCCAGCAGCAGCCTTGCTGATTCAGCCAGTTTCTCACCGGATGGTCAGTATCTTGCCTTGTCCACTTCGCATTTCTCCTGCCGTAAAGGCGGTTACCCCGGTGTGTACGACACACGAACATGGGAAAAAGTAGAGTTCACCACCCCGGATGTTGACGCCCGTTGTGATGCCCTGTTTCCCAACCTGCCAAGCCCCAGCCGGGTGCAACAGCCAGTTTGTGTTGAGCCGGGGGGCGGTATGAGATGATCAGTGCACTGTTGCATTCCGGTCCCGTAAATACACACCACCCTGCTGCTGCCTCCTTATCCTGCCAGGCTTCGACTCGCGGCCTGCAGGGCAACGTCAGGCAGCAGAGTGCTGCAACTTAGCCCTTCTCCGGCAGCGTAAGCGATTTTTGTTCCGGCTCCACCTCCAGCCCCCAGTCACCATATTCATACCAGTCCTCCCCCAGTACTTCCGCCGGGTGCTGGGTGCGGCCGGAGCCATTGCCGCATTGCAGGGAGTCGGCCGGGCAGTATTTGTCGCAGCCCCAGCAGATGCGCTCCGGGTGGGCGGGATGCAGGGGAAATTTCCTGGCCATGATGTTTCCTTTCCGGTGACAGAATACGCGAAGCAGCAGGCTGTCATTGTCCGAGCACATGCCGACTGGCGACTTGCCGCATATCAAAAAAATCCCGGCACAAGGCCGGGAGAAGAAGGTGATTACACCTTGGAGTGGGGTTGCAGTGGCTACCTTGCAGTAGCCGCCATCAGGCAGTCAGGTGGGCATACAGCCGGGTCAGCACAGTGGGCAGCATCTGCGCCTGCTGTACCACCACATAGCCACGATGGCCAAACAGGTGCGGCAGGTAGTCGCCGGCTTCGCGGTCCACCGTCAGGCAGAAGGGCAGCAGGCCGTCGCGGCGGGCTTCCAGAATGGCCTGACGGGTGTCCTCGATGCCGTAGCGGCCTTCGTAATGATCCAGATCGTTGGGTTTGCCATCGGAGATGATCAGCAGCAGGCGCCGCGCGGCCGGCTGTTGCAGCAGGATGCGGCTGCTCTGGCGGATGGCCGCTCCCATGCGGGTGTAGTAGCCGGGGCGGATGGCCAGAATGCGGCCACGCGCGTTGTCGTCGTAACGCTCGGCAAAATCCTTCAGCACCTGAAAGCGCACTTCCTGCCGATGGATGGAGGAAAAACCGTACAGGCCAAAGCTGTCGCCGGCAGCGGACAAGGCCTCGGCAAACAGCAGCAGGCTGTCGCGGATGACGTCGATCACCCGGCCCGCCTCGTCCCCTACCCAGCTTTCGGTGGACAGCGACAGGTCGGCCAGGGTCAGGCAGGCCAGGCTGCGCTCGCCCGGGGGCCAGGCCTGGTACAGGCCGGGTTCGGACTGGGCCACGCCGCTGTGGCGCTCGGCCAGAAAGCGGATGACGCGGTCGATATCGATATCCGGGCCGCATTCCTGCCCGCTCTTGCGGGTGCGTTCCGGTGCCAGTGCCTGAAACTGGCGGCGCAGGCGACGGGCCAGCGGCAGCAGGCGGTCAGGCAGGGCTGCCGGCACGGCGTCGCGCGGCAACATGGGCAGCAGGCGGCAATGATCTTCCACCAGCCTTTGCTGCTTCCAGTTCCACTCCGGCAGCATCAGCCCGGCACCCAGCGGGGTGTCATCGTAGGCTGCGGCGGGGAGATCCAGATCAAACTTGAGCTTGCCGCCCTTGGTGTGGGCATCCTGCGCTAGCGACAAGCGGTTCATGTCTTCGGCCGCGGCGGCGGCGTTGTCGTCGTCATCCTCGTCGGTAT